>JAIRWX010000001.1 GCA_031268655.1 Helicobacteraceae bacterium
CCGCGGCAGAGCGGCGAAAACGTCGGCGGGCTTAAAACCGTTCAGATAGGCGCACGTAAAACGCGCCTTTGGATCAAAAACCTCTTTTGGCGCATAGATCTTCGCCCAAGGCGCGACGCGACGGATAAACGCGAGCGCCTCTCGCTCCTCTTCGTCGGCGGCGCGATCAAAGATCAGCAGCCGCTCGCCGTTTGCGATCGCGTAGATATTAAAGCGACTCAAGGCGATCGGGACGTTAAATCGCGTCCGCAAGCCAAACCTTTTGGCAAACGCGATCGCCGCCGACAATTCGGAGAGAAACAGCGACGGTAGAGCCAGCGTTAAGCGTCCGCCCCGATATACAATCGTCGTCTCCAAAAGCGTCTCTTTAACGACCTCGATCGGCTCGGCGCGAAGCGGCTCGGAGTTGATCGCCGTTTCAAACAGCGAACTGGATTTGGAGCACAACAGCAAAGGCGCGCTCCGCCGCGAGAGGACGCGGATCGTCTCCTTGAAGTCGGGATCGACCAATAGGCGCCTGTCGGAGACGATGGCGCCAGCGATCTCCGCTTCGATCGGCGAGGCGCTGAAAACAACCGTATTTTGCTCGATCAACAGATAGCGCGCAAGTCCTGCGAGAGCGCGATTCATATCGTCTACCGCGATCAACGCGGTCTCTCTGTCCGCGAGGCGCGTTGGGCGGTTGAACACCGCGGCGAACGCGCCGTTGGTTAACGCCGCGTAGAGCGCCGTCTCGTCGCCGTCGTCGTGAAAATAGCAGTCGCCGCGCCTTGTCGTCTCGGGCGAAAAGCTAAAACCCTCGATCGCGCCGATTGACGGGCTGTTCAACAACCTGCCGCGAACAACCTCGACAAGCGAGGCGATTCTCATTTAATCGGCGCGCCGTTAGCCGTCGCCGTCTCGGGACGCGCGAGCCGCAAACCGTTTTTGTCTTCAATCGCGAGAACCATTCCGCGGCTCTCAAAACCCATCAGTTTCGCCGGTTTAAGATTGGACACGACGCAAACCTGCGTTCCTTCGATCGCTTCGGGCGCGTAAAACTCGCCGACGCCGGCTACGATCTGGCGCGGGACGTCTTCGCCTAAATCCACCCGCAACAGCAGCAGCTTGGCGCTGTGCTCCACTCTCTTGGCTTCGATCACCGAGCCGATTTTCAGCTCGACCTTCTTAAATTCGTCAATCGTAATGAGATTTGCTTTTTCTTCGGCGTTTGTCGGGATTTCGGTCAAACGCGGCGCGTCGATTCGCGCAAAGAGCGGCGGCTGGGCGGCAAGCGTAAACGAGGCGATCCACTCCGCGCGATCGATCAGCGACCGGCGCGTCGGCGCGTCGATCGTTACGCCAAGCGACTTGGCGATCAGATCGCAGCTTTTGGGCATAATCGGCGACAGCGCCAGCGCGCCCTTCAAGAGCAGATTAGCCATAAAAACCAGCAGTTCGGCAACCTGATCGCTGGCGCCCGTTTTCATCTTTTCCCAAGGCTTAAAATCGTTGACGGCTTTATTGCCGATCGCAAAAATTTTCCACAACTCTTCTAAATAGCGGTGCATTTGCATAGCCTCAAAGAGCGGGTCGAGCGTCGCCGCAATAGCGTCGATTTGCTTTTTTTCCTCGTCAAAACAGGGCAAATCCGCCGCCGCGACATTAAACGCAAAGTACCTATCCGCCATACCGAGCAGTCGGTTGAGCAGATTGCCCAGATCGTTTGCCAGATCGGAATTGACGCGATCGATCAGCGCCTTTTCGGCAAAGTCGCCGTCCTGCCCAAACGGCACGTCGCGGAGCATAAAATATCGAAACGATTCCAGTCCGTACGCGTCCGCCACCTCGCGGGGACTGATCGCGTTGCCTTTGGATTTGCTCATTTTAGCGCCGTCGCGAGTCCACCAGCCATGCGCGGCGATTCGTTTCGGAAGAGGCAAATTCAGGCTCATCAAAAACGCGGGCCAATAGATCGCGTGAAAACGTAGAATATCCTTGCCGATCACATGCGTCGCGTTAGACCAGAAGCGCATATTGTGCTCGTCGGTTCCCCAGCCAAGCGCGGTAACATAGTTCATCAGCGCGTCGAGCCAGACGTAAATAACATGCTTTGGATCGTTGGCGCTTTTTGGCAGTTTGATCCCCCATTCAAAGGTCGTTCGCGTAACGGAGAGATCCTCCAGCCCGTTCTCTACGAACCGAATCACCTCGTTGCGCCGCGATTTCGGCAAAATCAGGCTTTCGTCGCTTGCGTACCACGCAAGCAGCCGATCTTGATAGGCGCTCGTTCTGAAAAAGTAGTTTTCCTCTTTCAGCAATTCCGTCGGCTTGCCGCAATCGGGGCATGCGCCGCCTTCTAACAGCTGCGATTCGTTCCAGAAGGTTTCGCAGGAGACGCAATACTGCCCCTCAAACTCGCCTTTGTATATATCGCCGTTTGCGCGCATAATTTCGAAAGCCTTTTGCACTCCAAGCTCGTGATCGGAATCGGTCGTGCGAATAAAGCGGTTGTAGCTTATGTCGAAATCGTCCCATAGTTTTTTGAACTCGCCGCCGATTTTATCGGCGTAGGCTTTTGGCGTTTCGTTTCGCGCTTTCGCCGCCTGCTCTATCTTTTGTCCGTGTTCGTCCGTGCCCGTTAAAAAGAAAACCTCCGCGCCTCTTAACCTGGCGTTTCTGGCAAGCGCGTCGCAGAGAATTGTGGAGTAGGCATGTCCGATATGCGGAACGTCGTTTACATAATAAATAGGACTTGTTACGTAAAAGAGATCGCTCATTGCGCGCCTTTATAGTGATTGGCGCGATTATACGCTAAAGCGGCTATGGAGGCAAATGGCGAGGCTTTGCCGCTTTTGAACGCCGCGCCCGATCTTCGATCAATATAACTTGCCTATTATTTATACATATTATTGATTAGATTATTCTCACGAATGGCGCTATTATTTAATCGCCGTCGCTGATTGCGGCGCATTTCACGATACGGGGGAGAAACATGAGGATAGGCAAAATCGTCGGGCTGGCGGCTCTTACAAGCGCGCCGCTATTTGCGGAGAGTTTTGCGGAGGCGATCAGAAATGGCGACTGGGGCGGAGACGCTTATATTTACAACAGATACGCGGACTGTTACAACAAAAACGGCGCGTGTAATTACTACAACCCAAACGACGACGGCTCCGGCTACGGGCAGGGATCGTTTAATCTCTACTATTCAAGCGCGCCGCTTAACGGCTTTGGCTTTTCGGTCGGCGAGCGCTTTAATTACCTGATATGGCAGAGATCAAAAAGAGATTTCAGCCGCAATCAAAACGCCGAGCTGCTGCTGCACACCGCCAATGTCGGCTATACAAGCGAACATTTTGACGCGATCGTAGGTCGTCAACAGATCGCTCTGGAGTGGGTAAGCGATTATCATCAGGCGGCGGCGGGTATCGTCAAGCCAATGTCGGGATTGGCGCTTTTTTTGGGGTATACGCAAAAGAAAGCCGTGGCGGACGGCGATGACTGGCTTGTAAAGTTCGCGGAGGTCAACGAGGACAAGGGCGTTTATGTCGCCGATCTGAAATTTACCGGCTTAGAGGGATTGACGCTCAACCCCTTTTACTACAACGCGCCCAATCTGGCAAGCTGGTACGGCGGCAGAATAGATTACGACGCGAAGTTCGACGACGCCTCTTTCGGCGCGAGCGCCTTATATACGGCAAGCGACGAGGAAGAAGGCGGCGACGGAGCGTTTAGCCTAGGCGAACTTCGCGCCGGATTTGGCGGACTGAACGTAAGGCTTGGATACGCCAAAGCCGATAAAGACGGAACGGGATCGATTACCTCTATCGGGGACTGCGCGGATCCCTTCTGGAACGGCGATATTTTTTATAAACCCGACGTTAGAACCCTTTACGCGAGAGGGGTTTACATATATGACGCATGGAGATTTAGCGCGCTGTTTGGCGACGGGGAAGGCGATGGTCTGCCAAAGGTACAAGAGCTAAACCTGAACGTTGGATATACGTTCAAAGACGCGTTCGACAACTTTAGCGATTCGCTTCGTCTTAGCCTCGTGTTCGTCAATGTCAGCGTCGATAATCATACCTCGTCGCTAAGAGATCACAGCAAATACGCTAGCTATATCGTCTATAACTTTAGCGGGGAGTAGCGTAAAACCGCTTCGCGTCCGCGAGCCGTCCGAATCTCCGTTTGGACGGCTTCGTCCGCATAGATAAAGCGCCGATTTAATTTGGAGTTTAAACGTTAATCGTCCGATCGGTTTAGGCTATGCGCGACGGCTAACATTACAAGCCGATCAAAGCCGCCGCAAAAGACTTTATTTCGCCTTTTGGCGCGAAGCGACGACGATGCAATAATAGTAAATCCGCCGAAGATCGCGTTAACGCCGTTGTTTGTACGCCTATGTCGCCGCCGCTGGCGGCGACGGTTGTTATTTACCGCTTTTGCGAACGGCGGTAACCTCTATCTCGACAAGCCACGCGGGATTTGCCAGCGCGACTACCTGAAAGACCGATCTTGACGGCAGGTTCGGCTGATTTTTGCCGCCAAAAAACTTGACGTAACCTCTCATAAATCCGTCAAAATCCATCTTATCGGAGTTCTTTGGATCGCCGACTAGAAAAACCTGCATTTTGACGACGTCGCCCGTCTCCATACCGAGCGATTTCAAACTCTTCTCGATGCTTTGCAGCGCGCTGATCGTTTGCGCTTCGGTATCGCCGTACGCTTCCCGCGATCCTTTCGGAGCGCTTTTGTTGATAACGGTTGGAACCGCGCCGCTAAAATGAACTACCGCGCTGGACGCCGGAATCTCCGTCGCCATAGCGATCGGAAAGTCCGATCCGGGCGTTTTGTGCCGAATCGCTGCGGCGCACAAAACGTTTGCCGCAATTGCTAAACACATTAAAACCCTAAACAATACGCTCATAAACGTCGCCTCCTTTTTCAAAAAATTACTTAGGTATGTCCGCCGTTCTGACGGCGCCCTTGTAATTGTTGCCGAAGCTGGTTCGCACATAGTTTACGACCTCCACGATCTGATCGTCGGTTAGATACTCTCTAAACCCCGGCATTCCATTTAAGCCGTTTGTAACCGTTTTCAGCGTAGTTTCGGCGGACATAAGCCTGACGTTGCCCGCCAACGACGGGTAGAAACCCGCGCCGCTGGCGCCCTTTCCGTCCGCCATGTGGCAGCCTTGACAGCTTGCTCTGTACAGCGCCTCGCCCTTTTTTGCGTCAAAACGTCCGGAATCGGAAGATATGGATAACTGCGGATCGCCGTCGGCAAAAAGCGAAGAGATAAAAAAGTTCCCCGCCAGCAATAGCGAGCCGATCAACGCGAAATTACCTTTACTTTGCACATTAACTCCTTTTGTCAATTTTTGGCGACAATGTTCGCGTGCAAGCGCTTGATCGCGTCCTGCGCCGATAGTACCGCGCCCTCCAGCCATGCCGGAATATAAGAGGCGTGTTCGCCCGCCAGCGCAATTCGACCGTCGATCTGGCACAGATCTTTGTAGCGCTTTTCGCGCGTCTCGTCAGTCCAGATACCGTGACAGCCGTTTGTCCACGGGACGCGATGCCATCCGACGGCGATACCGTTTTCAAAATGATCGCGGTATTGCGGATGTATCAACGCGCCGTATTTCAGCGCGGCTTCTATTCGCTCGGCGGGAGTCATCGAGGTAAATTCGTAGGCGTTTCTGCCCCAGATATACGCGCCAAGCAGAACGCCCTTGCCCTGCCTGCCGTAGTCGGTATTTGGGTAACCGATCAGCGAAATTGGCGCGTCGGTATAGCTGATGCCTCCGTAAATGTGTTCGTCCTCCCAGAAACGGCGCTTAAACTGCAGCCCGATCTTGACCGAAGCCTCGTAAGGCACGGCGCGAATCGCCTCCCGCATCGGCGCGCTTACGTTGAGCGGGATTTGGCTGAGAATCGACAGCGGGATCGTGCATACGCAGTAATCGGCGCGTTCTGTCAAAGCGCTTCCCGGGCGGGCGCTATTCTCGTAAGAGACCGACACGCCATTTTCGTCCTGCGCAATCGAAGTAACGCGCGCGTTAAATTTGATCAAGTCGTCCACCTGTTTGGCGAAGGCTTGCGCGATCATATCCATGCCGCCTACGGGCTGAAAGATAGAGCTTTGAAATTCATGAAACTGACCTGTGATAATCCTTCTCCAGAATCTGGATTTGATCAGCTCTTTGCCCTCTAATATATCGTTGGAAGCCGCCATAAGCGGCATCAGTCCGCCGCCCGGCCACACTTCAAAACCGCGCCGTTCCGCGCTCTCGATCGATTTTCCGTACGAGCCGTCTTCGCGCAACGCTCCCCAGCTGCGAAGAGCGGACGTTAACGCCTCGCGATCGGCTTTATTCAACGTCTTGTTCAAAGCGCCCTGATTTACCGACTTGCTTAATAGCTCGGCTATATGACCTTGAAAGTCGGCTTGCACTTTGCGGTATCTTTGCGGTTTGCCGCCATAGGCTCTGGTTGAGTGGACAAACGCATTGTAATTGACTTGAATAAACGGCTCAAGCGAAACGCCAAAACTTTTGCAGTAACTAAGTATCGCAAAATGGTTGTACGGAATGCGCCAAGGACCGGGGTTAATATATAGCCCCCTGTCAAACTCGCACTTTTGCGTCGCGCCGCCCAGCTCCGTATAAACGTCGCCGCCGCGTATGGTCCAGCATCGTCCCCCGGCTTTTGGACGGTATTCGAGTATTTTCACCGAGTATCCCGCGTTGCGTAGTTCGTAAGCCGCCGTCATACCCGCTATGCCCGCTCCCAGCACTAAAACGCTTACGCCTTTGGGAGCGCCTCTTAGCCGCTCGAACCGCTCGCTCTCCTTAAACGGCGACTGCGCCGCAAAACCCAAATAAGCCATGGCTTGATACATTGCCGCCGCGCCCGCCGTTTTGCCGATCACGCTTAACGCCTGTCGTCTTGTTATGCCAAGACAATCGCTCGCCTCCATAGAACAATGTTTCATACGGCCCTCCTTCGTCTGAATTTTCATTGCAAAAGCGATCGTAGTGTGAAAGGCGGCATATCGGCGCTTAATTTTTGAACAATTATATGATCATTTTATAAAACTAATATGGCTTTTTTTTAGTGCAAACAGCGTTGACTTTTTTGCGGCTTAAACGGCAAGCCGCGCCGCTAAATGCGCGATCTAAACGAATCGCCGATCAAGCGCTTCGCGGACGCGCGCTGAATTTCACCTGTTCCGCGATTGACGATTTGGCAACGGCTTAACGCCAGATCGGCTTTTGTTCGGTTATTATTGTAGATCGCCGCGATCGTCAAAACCTTTTCGGCGCTCGGCTTTTTAACGTTGTTTTAGTTTCCCATAAACAGCTTTTCAAAGCGCTTGCGATCGCCCCAGCCGTTTCTTATCTCGTCGGAGAAACGAAACTCATCCGGTTTAAGCGCGCCCATGCGCGGATTTTGCACGTCCTCCAAAAAAGCGCGCGCGTAAGCGCTGTCCGTCTCGTGAACAATCGCGCTCTCTACGCTAATATGCCGTTCGGCGCTAAGCGCGCGATCGGCAAACCAGAAAAACAGACGCGCAAACTGCTCGGCGCTCGGATTGACGGGCGTGATCGCCCAGCGATCGCTGTGCGACTTTATCGCCTCTATATATGCGTTAGTATCGTTGCCCCAGATTGTTACGCTGTGATCGAAGCTGTCGATAAACCAGCCGAGCATATCTTTAATCTGAGAAAAGTCGATCGCGATCTCTCCCTCTTTGAAATCGTCGGCTTTTAAGAGAATTTCCGCCTTGTAACTGTGCCCGTGGAGGCTAAACGCGCATCGTCTGCTAGTCGATCCGCGAACAAGATGCGCGTTTTCAAATTTGAAAAGTTTTCTTATAATCATTTATTTCCTTATCATCGTCCGCTGCGCGTGGGCGATCGCGACGGCGATTGCGTCCGTTATATCAAGCGGCTTAATCTCTTGTTTTATGCCCAAAAGAACCTTAACCATATACGCCACCTGCTCTTTGCCGGCTTTACCCTTTCCCGTTACCGATTTTTTCACCTGTAGCGGCGTATATTCGTGAAAAACTCCCAAATCCTGAATTATTTTTAACAGAATAGCGCCGCGAAACTGCGCGAGTTTCAAAACCGTCTTTGGATTGTACGCAAAAAAAATATCCTCTATAGCCGCCTCGTCGATCTTATGATTTTTCAGAATTAAATCCAATCCTGCTATGAGCTCGGGAAGCTGGGCTACAAGCGGATTCGGAGCTATTTTAATAAAACCGGCTTCGATAAGGCTCATCTTGCGTTGTTCTACTTTTAACAATGAATACCCGCATTTTGCGGTGCCGGGATCAATACCTAAAATAACCATTGTCTGAAATACCGCCTCTGTTTCTTCACTGCATTTTCACAATGTGAATAACTTATAAACATTATGTTAGAATCTTTACGCTTTAACGTTATAGGAACGCAATTTGATATTTGACGCGCTGTGCAACGAACTGAAAACGCGAATTTCCGACGACGAGTTTACGCGCTACATCGCGCCGCTCAAATTTTTGGAAAAGTACTCCAAATCCGATTATGTCGCTCTTGAAGCGCCAAATCCTTATCTGGCGCTATGGGTTCAGAGCAAGTACGGCTCAAAAATAGCGGATTTCTTTGAGAAGGAGAGCGGAATCCGACCGAACGTGCGCGTAAACGTAAAAAACGCCGGAGCTAAAAAACACGGAGATTTATTGACAAAAGGCGAGGGCGCGACCGTTAAAAGCACCGCGTTAAATCTCAGCTACACCTTCGATAGCTTCGTCGTCGGCAATTCAAACAAGTTTGCTTACACCGTCGCCAAAGCGGTCAGCGAAAACCTGGGCGCGGCATACAATCCGGTGGTTATATTCGGAGGCGTAGGCATAGGCAAAACGCACCTGCTTCAAGCGATCGGCAACATAACCGCGTCGCAAAGAAAAAGCGTCACCTATCGCAAATGCGAACATATGTTAAACGACTTTACCGAACATATGCGATTAAAAACGATGGATCGCTTCCGCGATCAATATCGAAATTGCGACGCTTTATTAGTAGACGACGCGCAATTTTTAAGCGGTAAAGAAGGTTTACAAGAGGAATTTTTCAACACTTTTGAAGAACTTCACTCCCGCGGAAAACAGATTGTTTTAACCGCGGATCAGCCTCCTAAGATGATCGCGGGACTAACCGAAAGGCTGAAAAGCCGCTTTATGTGGGGTCAGCTCGCGGAGATTCAACCGCCGGAGCTTGAAACAAAAATCGCCATTATCAAAACAAAATGCGAAATACTAAAAATCACCTTAGATAAAGAAATTGTCAACTACATAGCCAGCCGCCTTGACGACAACGTGCGCGAAATCGAAGGCGTGTTAAGTAACATCAATCTTTACTGCGCGATGCTGGGACGACCCGCATCAATTGAAGTAGTTAAAGATATATTGAAAAATTATCTACGCGACAAGCTTGAAAACATCACGATCGACAGCATCGCGCAAGCGGTCGCCAAAGAGATGAACTGCAAAATATCTGAGATCAAGAGCAAATCGCGCGTCCAACAGATTGTCGCGGCGCGCAAAATGATCATCTACCTAGCCAGAAAACTAACTCAAAACTCGATGCCTCTAATCGCCGAATACTTTGGTATGAAAGACCACTCGGCGGTCAGCCACGCATACCGCGTCATCACCCAAATCATTGAAAACGACGCGGATTTCAAGCTGAAAATCGACGCGCTCGCCGGAAAAATCGCCGCGCCAAAAGAGCCTTGACGAAAATTTTGGCAAACAGATCGTATAATTTAGCTTGAAAACAAACGCTCAAGTAGGTAATCGGCGCGCCTTTTTCACATTTTCACGCCGCCTACTACTACTACTAAAGTACTTAAGAAAGGAAAGCGAATGAAATTCGCAATCTCAAAACCCACGCTTGAAAACATGCTCTCCGCGTTACAACCGTTTCTGGAAAAAAGAGACAATTCGTTGATTACCGCGCACATACTTTTTGAAGCGAAGGACGAAACTCTGACGCTCCGCGCAACCGACGGCGAAATAGGGTTAAGCGTTAGAACGACCGATTTCACGCCTCAAGAGAGCGGCGCGTTCACCGCAAACGGGAAAAAAATCCTTGACGTAATTCGAGCGTTAAACGACGATCAAATATCGCTGGAAGGCGGCGAAGAATCGTCACAGATCAAACAAAACCGATCAAAATACAAGTTGCCGGCTTTCAATCCCTTGTTGTTTCCAGAATTTGAAAGCGAGACAACCGACGGCGAAATAACAATAGACGGTCAAAAATTAATTCACGCGCTGAGAAAAATATCGCCCGCGATTGCGACAAATAATCCAAAGTTCGAGCTAAATGGAGCGTTAATCGACGTTCGAGAGGGAGTTATTAACGTCGTGGCGACGGACACAAAAAGATTGGCTATCTACAAACTTGAACAAAACTCAAGTAAAAATTATCCTATTATTGTTCCCAAGAAAGCGATAGCCGAAATTGTCAAAATATTTACTTCCAATCTTAAGTTGTATTACGATGAAACGAATTTAACGATCAAAAACGACGACTATTTCTTTTGTACTAAGGTAATTAACGGCAGATTTCCAGATTACGAGCGTATAATTCCGCGCGAGCTTAAACAGTCGTTTTTGCTTGGAGTGGATAAATTTATCGGCGCGTTAAGACAGGTTGGAACGCTTTCAAACGAGATTAAGATTACTTTCGTAGACGGCATTATTGAATTTGAGGCGCTAGGCGACAGCGCGGAAGAGGCTAAAACCGCAATAGAAGCGGAGATTTCAATGAAAGAACCGATCGCAATCGCGGTGAATGGCAAGTATATTCTTGATTTTCTCACACAGACGCAAAGCGAAAAGTTTGCTATAGGCATTAACGAATCTATGACCCCGTTTATTTTACGATCGGAAAGTTTTTCTACGATTGTAATGCCGATTGCTTTATAATTTTTAGACAGGTTGGATTATGAGCGGATATGGCGCCAGTAACATTAAGGTATTAAAAGGTCTGGAGGCGGTTAGAAAACGTCCCGGTATGTATATTGGCGACACGTCGATCGGCGGTCTGCATCATTTGATTTACGAAGTTGTCGATAACTCTATCGACGAGGCGATGGCTGGCTATTGCGACGAGATTTGCGTAACTCTGACTACAAACGCCAGCGCGATTATTACAGATAACGGGCGTGGTATTCCTACGGACATTCATCCCGATGAAAAAATAAGCGCGGCGACCGTTGTCTTAACCGTGTTACACGCCGGCGGTAAGTTTGATAAAGATACCTATAAAGTAAGCGGCGGTTTACACGGCGTAGGCGTTTCTGTAGTAAACGCGCTGTCTAAACATTTAAAAATGACAATTTACAGGGGCGGACAGGTATTTGAACAAAATTTTCAGCAAGGTATTCCAGTTACTGCGGTCGAAGAGATCGGAAAAACGCGCAAGACGGGTACCACAATTGAATTTACTCCCGACGACGTTATTTTTGAAACGACAAGTTTTGATCAGGAACTTTTAGCTAAACGTTTCAAAGAGTTGTGTTATCTGAATCCAAAGATAACAATTAAATTCAAGGACGAGCGCGACGGATTTAACGAAGTTTATCATTTTGACGGAGGACTTTCTCAATTTGTCGCGGATATAAACGAGGCTGCGACGCTTACTAAACCGATATTTATCTCAGAAAAACTTGAAGACATTGAAGCGGATGTAGCTATTATATATAACGATTCATTTTCAGAAAAATGTTTTTCATTTGTAAATAATATAAAAACACCGGACGGAGGTACGCACGAATCTGGTTTTCGGGCGGGATTAACGCGCGCTATAACGCAATATATAGAAAAGAATGCCAACGCTAAAGAAAAAGATATAAAAATTAGCGGAGACGATACCAAAGAGGGACTAATCGCCGTAGTAAGCGTAAGAGTGCCCGAACCTCAATTTGAAGGACAGACAAAAGGTAAACTCGGAAGCAGCTACGTTAAACCGCTTGTTCAAAAATTTGTCTATGAGAAGTTAGTTAAATATTTTGAAGAGAATCCTAACGACGCGCGATCTGTTATGCAAAAGATATTACTGGCGGCGAGAGGGAGAGAAGCCGCCAGAAAAGCGCGGGATCTTACGCGTAAGAAGGATAGTTTCGGCGTGGGCGCGCTGCCCGGCAAACTGGCGGATTGTCAAAGTAAAGATCCAGAAATTAGCGAAATATATCTTGTGGAGGGCGATTCTGCCGGCGGATCAGCCAAACAGGGAAGAGATCGGGCATATCAAGCCATACTGCCGCTTCGAGGAAAGATATTAAACGTGGAAAAAGCGCGAATTGATAAAATACTTTCAAGCGAGGAGATCAAAAATATGATCACCGCGTTTGGGTGCGGCGTTGGCGAAGATATGGACATGGCTAGACTTCGTTATCGCAAAATTATTATCATGACCGACGCGGACGTGGACGGAAGCCATATTCAGACCTTGCTGTTAACCTTCTTTTTCCGATATATGCGACAAATTATAGAAGAAGGTTGCGTATATCTGGCGCAGCCGCCGCTTTATCATTATAAAAAAGGTAAAATAGATATATACCTTAAGGATGAAAAGGCTCTTGACGAGTTCTTAATAGAAAATGGCATTGCGGCGCTTGAGTTTACGAATATAGGAGATCGGGATCTAAAAGAACTATTGAAGATCGCGGCGCGTTATCGATCAACGCTTGATCAGCTTGAAAAACGTTATTCATTAATCGAACTTATACGTTTATTTATTGAACAGGATAACCTGCTGGCGATGGACAATAAAGAGTTGTTTACGGAAATTAAAACATTCCTAAAAGATATCAATTATAATATATTAAACCATCAGATCGACGATCAAAACATTCATCTTTATGTTCAAACGCAAAAAGGGCTTGAGGAGTTGTTAATCAACGACGATCTATTTGCAAATCCGCTGTTTGTGGAGGCAAAATATATTTATGAGCGCTTAAGCGAACGCGAACACAAGAATCTATTTAATGGAAGAGATATATTAGACGCGCTTTCAGAGGTTGAGGAAAGCGCGAAAAAAAGCGCCTATATTCAACGTTATAAGGGGCTTGGCGAAATGAACCCAAGTCAGCTATGGGAAACCACGATGAACAAAGAGGATCGCCGTTTACTACAGGTTCAAATTGGCAATTTTGAAAGTGCCAGCGGTAACTTTAACCTATTTATGGGCGACGAGGTAGAGCCGCGACGCGCCTATATAGAACAACACGCGAGAGACGTGGCTCATTTAGATATATAAAAGTTAATGATCTCTTCAGAGCTTATCGTTTTTTTATATCAAGCGGCTTCGATTCAGCGTTGGAACGACTATCCGCGCCTTGTTGAATTAACCGAACTTGACAAACAGTCGCACAAGTTTATTATCGCCTTTTTTCTCGCTTCGCTGGAAACGGACGTCAACTGCAAAAAGCTGATCGAAGCGGGCATTTTTGAATTTCTGCGCCGAGTCGTTGTAACCGATATTCGCCCCGACGTTTACCGCCGCGTGATCGACGAGAAAAAAAAAGATATCAACGAGTGGTTTTTGCAAAAAGTTAAACCGATCGTAAACGCCGATTTTTTTATCAAAATACGCGACTATTTCAACGACGAAACGTTATACGAAAACGAACGCAAACTGTTAGCCGCCGCGCACTATCTGGCTACGCGCTACGAATTTAACATTATCTATCACAGCGGAGGGTTTTTGAGCGACATAGAAGATCTTCGTCGATCTATCGAATCAGAAATGTCGCGTTTTTCTAACTATAAAGGCGTAATAGAGATCGGACTAAACGGCGATCTGGCGAAAATAGTCGATCTGTGCGGTCGTCTGCGCTTTCAAGTTCGCTGGTCTCAAACGCCGCGCCTGCCCAAAACAAGCGTTTTAGGGCACGAGCTGATCGTAGCTTTTTTTTCATATTTTTACTCTAGCGCCGTTAACGCCTGCGAAAGACGTTTGGCTAATAATTTTTACTGCGCTTTATTTCACGATCTGCCCGAGGCTTTAACGAGAGATATTATCTCTCCGGTTAAGCACGGCATAGAAGGTTTAGAGCATATCATAACAAAGTATGAAATCGAGTTGATTGACAAGCGCATTTTACCGCTGATACCAGAGAATACGCAAGGTCATTTTTCATATTTATTAGGACTGGATCGCGGCAAAAAGAGCGGCGATAAAAACGAGTTTAGCAACCGAATTATAAAAGGACGCAAAATTCAGATAGTCGAAGACGTTTGCGACTATAACGAAGATCGCTTTGAGGCGATCGACGGATCGGCGCTAAAAGCGTGCGATCATCTGGCGGCGTTTACCGAAGCGGCGCTTTCTAAAAGCCACGGAGTTAGATCAAAAGAGCTTGAAAACGGATTCAAAATCAAAGAGAAATGCCGCGAACCGATTGGCGACGTGAATTTTTTCAAAATTATGGACGATTTTGAAAAATATCTGAGCGCGGGCGAGGAGCGATAGATGAAATACGGCGAGAAAATGGTAAACGAGTTTGACATAAACAACGACTTAGAACTATGGGATAATCCAAATTCTGAAAACGACTATGAAGTCAATATATCGCTTCCCGAATTTACCGCGCTATGTCCGCGAAGCGGCTATCCGGATTTTGCGACGATCAACATAGGTTATATTCCCGAAAAAAAAGTGGTAGAGCTAAAAGCGCTAAAACTCTATATCAATAGTTTCAGAAACCGTTATATTTCGCACGAAGCCGCGGCAAACGAGATATATAACGCGCTTTGCGCCGCATTAAAGCCGCGATCGTTAAAACTCTCCGCCGACTTTTCGCCGCGCGGCAACGTGCATACGATAATTATCATAGACAGCCAAAAGCAAATAAAATAGTTATATTACCGCTTAGTAAACTATGCAAATCATATTATTCGCCGTTTAATATCCGCTCTATCAGTTTAGGGCGTTTGTTGAGCTCTATAGCAAGTTTGCTAAAACCGGATTGCCGTCGCCCTTTACTTTTATCGTATCCGGAATCAATATAGGTCGTATAAAGTTTTTTTGCCGCGCCAAGCACAAAAAGATCGGTCAGCGCGGCAAGGTTGGTCTTATAGCGATCAAGCTCTTTGTTGCCGTGCAACGTCTTGCCGCCGACGTCTGGAATTTCGTTAACGCAAATAAACCGATCGCTAAACGTCTCTTTGGCGTAGCGCTGAACCTCGCAGCTATCGGTACAGAGCGCAATCTTATCGCTTGATAGATCGGCTACTTCGGACAAGAAAGATTTGTAATCGGTTTTATAGTCGCTATGACGAATATGAACGGCGTCGTAAGTTCCAAGTTTATCGATCGTATTTTTGATATATATTCGAACGTCGGGGCGTAAGTCGGCGTAATAAAAAATACTCAACGAACCGATCGACATTCCACCATCGCCGTATGATTCAAAAACAAGAACAGTTTCTTTATAGGATCTTCGTAAGCTGAATGATACAAGAGCGCCCGATTTTTCTTCAATCGAGTTTTGTTTTATATTGTCGTATTTGCTGTGATAATTTACAATATCGTCTTTGAGACAGGGCGGATAGCAGTCAAACGGGCGCGATAAAAAATCTACTTTACCAAACTTGGTCCGCCCCCCCCCCCCCCTTCTTTGATAGAGAAATAGCGGCTAAAATCGTCTAAAAACCCGCTCTTTGTTCCGTCGATATAGATAACGCGCCGATAACGCAAAGCGTAAACTGCGCAGCGATTGATAGTGCAAAGTATATCGCCAAGTCCGCCCAAAGGGCGGCAGAAAAAGAGTTTAAGAGGTTTGTTAATAGGCGCGGGTTTAACGCCAAATAGCGATAGAACGCGATCATAGAGGCTTAAAAATCGCAACGGAGATTCTACGCGAGGCGCTCTGGGACAACGGACGATAAATCTCTCTTTTCGCTCTTTGCTTATAAACGGAACTCTTTTTATAATCGAATAAGCTGCTCTATAGGAACGATTGTAAATATACGAGCGAGGCGCTCTGTGAATAGAGGCAAAGAACGCAAGCCTGCGAATAAGCGCAAAAGCTACCGCGCAAGCGATCGTTTCTCGCATTGTTAACGCCCCCTTATTTATCAAGGCGCAATTGTAGCGCCGCGCAACTTTTGTTTAGAAACAAACGGAGAAAAGTCGTGAAAGCGCCAAAGTCGTCAGAAAGCTAAACGAACAAAAGCGGATAAGGCTTCCTCTCAGATTGCCGCGGCGCTCGATTGCCCAAGCTGGGCTGCTCGGTTCCCCGCCTGACCCGGTCGCCTAAAAAACCGCCGCGCGGGTCTAAGAAGAAGCGGATAATTATACAAATTTAGGGATTTAACCGCAATGCAGACTACGGCGCGATAACCTTATTCTCGCCTCGCGCCTCGTATTTGTCTATAGCGCAAAGCGTCAGATCGTAGCCTAACTTTATCATCTCTTCGGCTTTGTGAAAATCGTACGTTTTACAACTGTCGATCGGTATCTCCACCAAAATATCCGGCAGATAGCCGGCGATTTTATAGAGCGTCATTGAGTCTTGCATCACCTCGATCACCCGCTGAAATATATCAAGCTGCGTAACGTTCGCGCGCGCCCGCGAATTCCACAGCCCAAGTTTGATTAGCAGCTTTTTCAGCCGCGCCAAGAGCGGTTTTTTCCGTTCGGTCGCCAGAGCGTAGGGCGCTAAGTTAAGCGGCGTAGAGTAGTTCGCGCAAAGATTAACCGCCGCGATCAACTCGGTGCGATCGCTCATCGTCGGCGCGATTGGCAGCGGATTTAGCACCGCCCCGTCCACCAGCGCCCGCGAGTTGTGATAGATCGGCGTAAAAATAGTCGGAATCGCAACGCTTGCGCGAATCGCCGTTTTGAGATCGCCCTCCTGAAACCAAAACTCCTTTTTTCCGTCCAGATCGGTCGCCACGGCGGTGAAACGAATAGGCAGATCCTCGATTCGTTTATCGCCAAAAAACGGCGCGATTTTCTCAAAAACCTTTTCGCCTTTGATCGCGCCGCCCGTCGCCAACAGCGACAGATCGACCAGCTTCAGCGCGCCAATCCAGTCTAAATTGATAGCCCAGCGCTTAAAATTTTCCAGATTGCCCGCCGCGTATACGCCGCCCACCAGCGCGCCCATCGAGCAGCCGCTGATTGATTTAATCGCGTAACCGCGCTCGCCAAACGCTTCGATCGCGCCGATATGCGCGTAACCCCGCGCCCCGCCGCTGCCCAGAACCAACGAAATCGAACGAGACATAACGCTCCTTACAAAAAAGTTTATTATAAATGAAAACAGGCGGCGGCAGTCGAGCGAGCGTCAAAATGGATCAAATTTTGCGTAATATCGCCGACTTTGATCGGTTGCGATCCGACGCAAACGCATCGACGTTTTACTATGCGCGAACAAAAGCGGCTTTTATGCGAACATGGCGTCCGATCGGCGTTCAGGCGCGATCCGCAACCGTTTGTAAAGCGGCGAAAAATCTCTTCAAAACCGCGGCGTTTTCGCGCAGAATCGCTCTAAGCTGCGGCGTTTTGACCGACGGGCGGCGAATCGCGCCGACCAAAAACCCTTCTTTTTGCAGTTTTCTTTGCGCCGCCATAGCCGCTTTGTCGCTTTTCATAGCGATCGGCAGGATGAGCGAATCGGTTTTATAGCCGTTTTGTTCCGCGACGCTTTTCGCATCCCGTATGGCTTTGGCTATCAATTTGCGTCGCGACCAGACCCACTTTTGCGCCTCAAAAGCGTAGGCGACGTCGAAGAGACTCGGCGCGGTGGAGTAAATTACGCTCTTTGCGCGGTTTTCCAGAAAAGCTACAATCTCTTTGCTTGCCGCTATATACGCGCCGTAGCTGCCGAAGGCTTTGCCAAACGTGCCGAGCCGAACGACGTTTTCGCGAGAAATCCCATGAAAATCCAGCGCGCCGAGCAGGTTTTCGCCGATCACGCCGCCAGAGTGAGCCTCGTCAATAATCAATGTCGCGTCAAACGCTTTTATCGTTTCGATCGCGCTTTTTTCGACAATCGCGCCGCTCATCGAATACACTCCCTCGATCGCCGCGAAAACGCGCCCGCCTTTACCGCTTCGCTCCAATTTGCGGCGCAGATCCGTCTCG
This sequence comes from Helicobacteraceae bacterium, assembly GCA_031268655.1. Classification (GTDB taxonomy): domain Bacteria; phylum Campylobacterota; class Campylobacteria; order Campylobacterales; family SZUA-545; genus JAIRNH01. The sequence continues at coordinate 18,141 of JAIRWX010000001.1, forward strand.
TCTTTGCGCGAAAAAAATGCGGTTTTACCATGCGTTAATTTAGCGGCGAGCATGCCGCTTGCGTGATATTCCTCGTCGATCAACAGCAGATCGCCTTTGCGAGGCAGAGTTTCAAACAGCGCGAGGTTGCCCAAAAACCCGCTGCCGACGACCAGCGCGCTTTCAAAGCCGTGCAGTTTGGCGGCAAAACGCTCGAAATCGCGGTGAATCGGGTGGTAACCATTGACAAGCTGAGACGCTTTGGGGGCAAAAGCGTCGTAGCGTCGAAGCCGTTTGATCGCGCGCTCGAAGAGCGTTCCGCTGTGCGCCAGCCGCAGGTAGTCGTTGCTCGCCAGATCGACCAGATTGGAGGAAAAAACGCGCCGTTTTCTTAGCCGACCTTTCGCCTTCAGCGCTTCAAGCTCTTTTTCGTACATAACGCGCTAATTCTATCGCAATCGCGTTTTGCAAGGCTTTTTTGATCGCGCAAAGAACGATCGGCAATATGCCGCACAAGGCGCTACGCGATCCTACGCGCCAGATCGCGCTTATCAAACGCGATCGGCAAACAGGCGTCGTCGCGTCGGTCCGTCGCTGCAACCCGTCCAGCGTCGGCAAATTAGAATCGTAAGCGATCAGAACTCCTATGTCGCGTCTTTTCTTGGAAACGTGGTAGCGCGGCGCGCGTCGTATATAAAACTATATAAGTTATTCGGCGTTCACTAATCCAAGAATCCAATTTAGCCAGCGCTTAATAGTTGAGGCGCGACGTTCAAACGTGTTGTCGCTTTCAACATTGTAAAGACTTGATTGCTTCATAATTTGGATTACTTCCTCTGTAGCGGGCATATTTCCATTTTCAAAACATTTTCGCAAAGTGTCGTTGAAAGCCTTATGCGAAAGTATTAAATCGCAATAGGCCAACTGACGCGGCTTGTAATTCAAAGCAAGAATCCGCCTTCCCGCATCGCTTAGCCTATAAATCGACGTTACCCCGTCTTTTTGCTTTTCAAGCAAACCAAGATAGCGCGCTGCATCGGTATAATAATTCGTTTGTCTCGCGTCAAATGCGTATTGCTCCGTAATATCGCCGCGGCTTAATTCCTGCTCGCTCAACAATTCGCAAAGATTAATAACACGCTCGAAACTATCCGCCTGTGGAAAGGGGACTTGTGGTTCTGGCGCAAGCCTCGCGTTTTGCAGCGTTGTTTGTATGTCTGTTATTTCTATTGTCGTATCCTCAATAGAATAATTTTTCTGGTTCACTAACGTCAAAGAGTTATAATCATTCGCATCTTGAAAAGCGTACTCATACAGCCGATAAATGCCGTTTGAATAAACAAGAAAAAGCGACCTGACCGGTTTAGTAATGCGGCTTCGCCATACTCTAAACGGATAATATAGCTGTCTTATTAAAAAATCCTCCGACAAGTCGCGTTTTACTTCAAAGAGCGCTAATCCTTTTATGCCCTCGTATGCTCCGTCAATCTCTATTTGGGAATTATTTACTTTAACATGGCAAGGCATACCGTTTTTTACATTTGTAATATTAAAGTCAAAAGAACCCGACCCCATTCGACCAGAAACCGTTGAGATCAAATCCTCATCTTGAAGAAATTCCGTAACAATACCAGCCGCAACCGCACAATTTAGGGCAATGGTTTCGCTAGGTATATTATTGGAATCCAAACTCTGAATATATGTCGGCAAAGGAACTCTTGTTATAGGCGAGTCGCTATCTTCTAACTTATGGTATGCGTCAAAATGCGATATAACATAATCCCCTCTTGTGATTGGCAAAATGGCCAACCGATTATCAGAGAAGATTTTAGGTAAGTTTATAATATGATCAAACTTCGCCATCAGGCGCGGTTCTCTGAATACTTTAATTTGCGCGGCTGAAATCTCAAAGCGACCATGAGCGTCAACTTGATTGAGTATGTCATATTTTGAAAAAAGTTGTTCCCAAGCGTCGGCGTTTTGGCTTTTCGGCGAATTACTCATAATTTCTTACCACCACCTCGTCAACTTCCCCGCGCTTAGCGGAATCGGCGTTGATCGCCCTTTTTGCCTGAACCGCGCTTATATGGTAAGCGGCGTATTGTTTTTTGATAAAATCGGTCGCCGAGTTAGAGAGCATAAATTTTAGCCCTCTAGCGTTCAGATCGTCGCAACATTCGCGCAGATGTATTTGATCGTTTTGGGTAAACCCCCCTTTTGCATAGCCCGTGAAATTAGAGGAGTTAGAAACTGGATCGTAAGGCGGGTCAAGATAGGTAAACGTCCCCTTTGGCAAACTCTTTAATACTTCGGCGTAATCAAGGGTTGTTAAACAAATATTTGCCATATTCATATATGAGCTAACCGCCCGAAGCGTCGGCGCGTTTACAATGTTTGGATTGCGGTAATCGCCAAACGGCGAGTTGAATTCCCCCGCGCCGTTCACTCTGAACAAACCGTTGTAGCAGGTCTTGTTCAAATAAAGGATACGAGCGGCTTTTTCAACGTCCGACAATGAAGCGTACTTTTTTTTGTCTCTATCCCAATCCCTGACGGCGTAAAACGCCTCGGCTTCGTTCGTAAAACCCCGCAAGGCGGTTATAAGCGCTTCGACGTCGGATTTAATAACTTGATAAACGTTTATCAATTCGGCGTTGACGTCGTTGACAAAGGCGGTTTTCGGCTGCAGATGAAACAGCAAAGCGCCGCCGCCGACAAAAGGCTCGCAGTATGCGGTAATCTTTTGAGGCAGCAACGGGATTAGCGCGTCCAATAGCTGACGTTTGCCGCCCGCCCACTTTAAGACGGGGGCAACCAATTTGTTTTTTGTTTGTCTCATTGGCGCGCCTCTTGTTTAATTAGAGCGTAACTATATGATCTTGACGATCTTGCATAGTGCAAGCCGCCTTTTACGAGACTTGCGCCGTTTTATATACGTCCGCCTCGAAACCTATATCGTCGATCGCCGCTCTGATCCGTTCGATATTTATTTTTTGCGGATCGTAATCAAACGACGCGATTTTGTTTTCAAGATCGACGACGACCCCGCCCGCAAAACGCTCGATCGCCTCCTTCGCCGATTTAGCGCAGCCCGCGCAATGCATTCCGTTTATTGTTAGCGTTGCTCGTTCCATACTTTTCCTTTTGAATAGAATTTTAATCAAAGATCGGCAAAACCCAAACCGCAAAATAAGATCGCGCCGTCAAAACGCCAATCCGGCTATCACAAACAGAATCGCCGAAAGCAGAGCGGTGGCTGGCACGGTTACAATCCACGCAGCGACAATCTTTGCCATCGCAGATCGTTTTACAAGTTCTTTTTTATACTCTTTTTTCAACGCCTTGCGCTCTTTTTTGGAAAAGCGCGGCTGATTCGCCTCTTTTTGCTCCGCCTTTTTTTTCATCGCTTTGAGCATGATCGCCTTTTTCTCCATAGGCGCGGTTTTGTAACGGGCGATATAGGCTTCTACGCGGCTTCGCGCCTCGCCCTCGTGCGCCTGTATAATCAATTCCAGCATTTTCGCGTGAGAGCTTTTGAGATATTCCCGCAAAAAGCCCACGCCGAAAATCGCGCCGATCGCCACGTGAGTGGTCGATACGGGAAGCCCAAGCTGCGAAGCCAAGATCACGGTCAACGCCGACGCTAACGCGACGCAATAAGCGCGCATTTTGTCCAGATCGGTTATCTCGCCGCCGACGGTTTTGATCAGCTTTGGACCGTACAGCGCTAATCCTACGGCAAGCCCCAACGCCCCGATCATCATAATCCACAGCGGAATCGGGGTTTGCGAAACGACGATCGCGCTCCGCAAAGTTTCGTCGATCGCCGCAAGCGGACCTATGGCGTTCGCCACGTCGTTTGCGCCGTGCGCAAAACTAAGCAGCGCCGCGGCGAAGATCAGCGGCAAGCCAAAAAGCCTGTTTACCGCGTCTTTGGAGTTTTCCGATCTTAACGTCGTCCTATTTACGCGGCGGCGCGAGAATAGATAAACAAAAGCGGCGAAAATCCCCGCGCAGAGCGCCGCGAGCGCAAAATCCATTTTAATCAGCGCGCCAAAGCCTTTGATCAGCATATATGTTCCAAACGTCCACGCCATCAGCGCGTTGAGTAGCGGCACAACCTGCGCGGCGGCTTTTGTCATCTCCCGCCGATAGGTGATGGTGCGCTTAATGGTGTATAACATAACCGCCGCAAGCGCGCCGCCAAGCGCGGGCGAAATAACCCAGCTTGAGACAATCGCGCCCATCGTCTCCCAATGCACCGCGCCAAAGCCGCCGCCGACTATGCCCGCGCCCATCACCGCGCCGACGATCGAGTGCGTGGTGGAGACCGGCGCGCCGATCGCGGTGGCAATATTTAACCATATCGCGCCGGCAAGCAACGCGCACGCCATAATGCGGACAAAAACCTCCGCGTCGCCGACCGCCAACGGATCGATAATGCCGCTTTTAACGGTGCTTACCACGTCGCCGCCCGCGATCACCGCCCCAAGCGCCTCGAAAACGGCGGCGGTTGCGATCGCGCCGCCCATCGTAAGCGCTTTGGAGCCTACCACGGGACCCATATTGTTCGCCACGTCGTTTGCGCCGATATTCATCGCCATATAAGCGCCAAACAGCGCCGCCATCACGAGCAGTATGGGCGCGTAAGGCGCGTTGGAAGCGAAAGAGGCGGCTTGCGTCGCGGCGTAGATGAAGACGATTAGCGCAAACATCAACGCGCCGCCCAAACGAGCGAAATCCGGGCGCGAATTGCCGCTGGCTTTTTTCTCCAGCTCGTCGAGGTTTTTAAGTTTCATAAAAACCTTTGATTTAGTTTGGCGCTATACTACCACAAGAGACTAATGAATAAAGGGTCAAACGATGCGCAAAGCGACGTTGTTTTTGTTGTGCGCGATCGCCTCTTTCAGTGCGGAGTGGCTTGAAAATTACGGCGAGGCGCTAAATCTAGCCAGAGAGCAAAACAAACCGGTTCTGGCGATAGTAATGCGGCAAACCTGCCCTTATTGCAGAAAGTTGATCGGCGAAACCTTGCCGATCAAGGCGATCAACGACAAGATTGAAAACGAGTTTATCCCCTTAATGCTCGACACCGAGGAGAATCCGGAGCAGGTCGCTAAATCAAGACTTCGCGCCAACGCCGTTCCCGCGTCTTTTATCCTATCGCCAAACGGCGAGATTATGGCGACGCGCATCGGATACGCGCCGCCGATGGAGTTTATGCGATTTTTGCAAAACGATTAGATCGGCGATCTAAATCGTCCGCTTTGCTTTGGCGTTAGCGCCGATTTGAACGCTCTTGTTACGCCGTCTTTCGAAAACTTCTTTGCCTGCAATAAAAACAAAACGATTTTGAATTTTATTTTTTGTTTTCACGCAAACTTCACCGCGCGCGGCGACAATTCGCCATTATTATATGAAGGAGTTGTTCCGTGCGTTGGAAAAGGTTTGTTACGCCGCTTACGATTGGTTTTGGAGCGGTCGTCTTTCTCAGCGGACTGCTGATGTTTGTCGGCGTGAAAACCGCGTCGATCCACGCCGTTCACGAATATATTGGAGCGCTGTTTGTCATAATCGTCGCTTTGCATCTGATCGTTCACAAAAACGCCTCGCTCGGCTACTTTCAGAAAACGCATTCGATCGTGGTTATCGCCGCGTCGGTCGCGATCTGCGCCGTTTTCCTAGCGGCGATACCCGAAAAGCGCGGCGGCGGCAACGCTTGGAAAGCGCTTGCCGAAAGAGCTATCGACGCGCCGATCGCCGAAACCGCGCAACTGTTTGACCTTACCGAAGAGACGTTGCGCGATCGCCTCGCCGAAGGCGGAATTTCGATTTCAAACGCGGAGGAATCTCTCGGCGCGATCGCCAGAAAGCACAATCTCAGCCCCGACGCGGTGATCGAAAAGATGATGCGATGAGTCGCGCGCGCGTCGCCGCCTTCATTTTGTTTCTGTGCGCGCCCGCTTTCGCGCTAGATCGATCGCATCTGAGCGAGGATATTCAAAGCGCGATCGCGCATAAAGAGGCGGCGATTGAAGCGGGGCGCAAGCGGCTTAAATACGATTTTGTGGGCGATATTCGTCTAAGCGGTTCGGTAACGGAAAACAAAAACTCGAACGCCGAAGAGTGGAGCAGAAGCGGACAGGCGAGCGCGAATTTCAGTCAGGACATTTTTCGATCGGGCGGCATTATCGCCTCGATCGACTACGCGGAGCTTTGGGCGCGGGCGGCGCGCATTCAGTTGATCCAAGAGCGCAACGGCTATTTGCAAAATCTGGCGACATTGCTTTTGCAATTGAGACAGGATCAAATTCGCCTTAAACAAAACGAGCTTAACGCCAAGAACGCCGAAATCGCTTTGCTAATCAAACAGAAGCAATACGAGGCGGGCGAAACCGATATCACCCAGCTTAACGACGCGCTGCAAGCCAAAAATAATTTGCAAAAAGCGCGGCTCGATCTGCAAAATCAGAGTCTGTCGCGTTTTGACGAGATAGCGAAATTAACCTCGCTAAAACCGGAGACAATCCCGCTCGCCCCGTTTGAGCGGATCGGCGAGGGGGAGTTTATCGACGGCTCGCTCGCCGCGCGGCTTGCTAAAATTCAGAGCGAAACGGCTAGAACGCAGCAGACGATCACGCTCAGCTCTTATCTGCCGACTCTAAGCGCGAGCGCGGGCGCGAGCTACTCTCATAGCGAGGCGATCGATCGCGAATCGTACAACTACGGACTTTCGCTTTCAATGCCCTTAAGCCTTACCGAGGGTTGGGCGATCGAGGAAAAAAAGCTGGAGGCTTTGCGGGCGAAATCGCAGGAAAGAACGACCGTCGAGGAGGTCAAACGAATCTACGCGCAAAGCAAAAACGCGATCGAAGCTACGCAGAAAAATATCGAGGTCTCGAAAGAGAATATCGCGCTATACGATTCGCTTATTCGCGTGGCGCGCGCGCAAACGCAAAGCGGCGATCGCAGCCGTTTTGATCTGCAGACGCTTGAAAATTCGCGCCAAAGCGATCAGCTTGAGATTGAATCGAGCGGGATCGCCGTTCAAATCGAGCTGGCGAAACTATACTACGCAATCGACATGGAGACAAAATGAGCCGAATAGTCGAACTTGATTCTTTGCATACGCGCGGCGGCGGAAAAAAGCGGTTTATCATAATCGCTTCCGCGGCGTTAATCCTCGCCGCAATCGCCGTCCGGTTTATTTTTTTTAACGGCGGCGACGTTCAGCCGCAGTTTGTCGCCTCGCCGATCAAAAGGCAGGATCTTAAGGTAACGGTTCAGGCTACGGGCAACTTAGAGCCGTTGCGCACCGTAACGGTGGGCATAGAGGTTTCGGGAACGCTCAGAGAGGTGCTGGCGGACTATAACGAACCCGTCAAGGCGGGGCAGGCGCTAGCGCGGCTCGATACCGTCAAACTTGAAAGCTCGCTAAACAGCTCGCGCGCCCAGCTCAAGGTGGCGCGGGCGAATCTGCTCTCGAACGAGGCGGCGGCAAAGGAGGCCAAACTTCAGTTAAACAGGCTGCGACAGGTATTTGAAAGCACAAACGGCGCGTACCCCTCTCAAAAAGAGATGGATAGCGCTCAAGCCGTCTTTGATCGCGCCAACGCCTCGTTAAGCGCCTCTGAAGCGCAACTGGAGCAAGCCAAGGCGGAGGTCTCCACGGGCGAGGAAAACCTAAGAAAAGCGGTCGCCGTTTCGCCGATCGACGGTATAGTGCTTACCCGCGAAGTGGACGCGGGGCAGACCGTCGCCGCGTCTATGCAAACGCCCACGCTTTTTACGATCGCCGAGGATCTCAAAAAGATGCAGGTGATCGTAGCGGTGGACGAAGCCGACGTGGGCGAGGTGAAAGACGGACAATTGGTAACCTTCAGGGTAAACGCCTATCCAAACCGCGAATTTAACGGCTCCGTCTCTCAGGTGCGACTTGGCAGCCAAATCACAAGCGGCGTGGTTACCTATAACGCCGTCGTTCTGGTCGATAATTCCGAGGGGCTGTTGCGCCCCGGTATGACCGCGCAAGCCTCGATCGTGACCAAGCATGCGATCGGCGCGCTGGTCGTCCCCAACGCCGCCTTTCGTTTTACTCCGCCCGCGCCGCCTCGAAACGCCAATATGTTCGCCGGCAATCGCCCGAACGCGAGACCCCAAGGCGACAGACTTCAGGGCGACAGGATATTTGTACTTGAAAACGGAGCGCCCAGAATGGCGCGGGTGAAGCGCGGCGACACCGACGGGGCGTTTACCGTCGTCGAAGGCGAGGGTATTGACGAAAATTCGCTTGTCATCACCTCTATGCGGCAAACGGCGCAATGATCGAATTTAGACGGGTCAGGCGCGTTTACGGCAAAGGGGAGGGCGAGGCGATCGCGTTAAAAGGCGTAGATATGAAGATCAAAGAAGGCGAATTCGCGGCTATCATGGGTCCCTCCGGAAGCGGCAAATCCACCTCGATGAACATTATAGGCTGCCTTGATTCGCCCAGCGGCGGCGAATATCTCTTCGGCGGCGTAAACGCGGGCAAGTTAAGCCGCGACAAAAAGGCGCTGCTTAGACGAGAATATATTGGTTTCGTCTTTCAGGGCTTCAATCTGCTTGGACGCACCACGGCGCGGGAGAACGTGGAGCTGCCGCTGGTCTATCGCGGCGTGAAAACCGCCGAACGCAGAAAGATCGCGTTAGAGGCGCTCGAACAGGTCGGACTTGCGCGTTTTGAAAGCCACACGCCGTCGGAACTTAGCGGAGGACAGCAGCAGCGCGTAGCGATCGCGCGGGCGATCGTAACCCAGCCTTTGGCGCTGCTCGCCGACGAGCCGACGGGCAATCTCGACAGCGCCCGCGGCGTGGAGGTTATGGAGCTTTTGCAAAGTTTCAACCGCGATCGCGGCGTTACGATCGTGATGGTTACGCACGAGGAGGATATGGCTAAATACGCGCGGCGAATTATCCGTTTCAAAGACGGCGAGATCGAGGAACGCCAATGATGTTAAACGCTTTTTTGCTCGCGCTTCGAGAGATTCGGCGCAATCTGCTTAGATCGTTTCTTACCGCGCTTGGCGTGGTGATCGGCGTGGCGAGCGTGATCGCTATGGTGATGCTGGGCGACGGAGCGACGCGATCTATTACCGACGGGTTGGCAAAGCTCGGCGCAAATATGCTTATTCTACAGCCCGGGCAGGAGCGCAGAACGCCGGGCATGGACAACAACGCGCCGCCGTTTAAGGCGGGCGATATAGAGGCGATCAGAAGCGAAGTGGCGGGCATCAGAGCCGCCGCGCCCGTTTCAACTAGAAGTTTAACGGCGGTTTTTGGATCAAACGCTTATATAACCACCGTAACGGGAACGGAAAACGGCTATCTGACGGCTAGGGATTGGGCGTTAAGTTCGGGCAGGACTTTTGAGCAAAGCGAGCTGCGCGGCGGCGTTTCGTCCTGCATTTTGGGCGAGACGACGCGCAAAGCGCTGTTTGCCGACGCTAATCCTATCGGATCGCTGGTGCGGCTGGATCGTTTTTCGTGCGAGGTGATCGGAACGCTTGAGAGCAAGGGCGCTTCTACCTTTGGAATGGATCAAGACGATCTGATTATCATACCTATAGCGCTGTTTCAAAGACGCATAAGCGGCAACGGCGATATTCGCACCGCCTATATCTCCGTCGATCCGTCGGCAAATTCGGACGAGATCAAGGCGGAGTTGAACAGCCTGCTCAGAGAACGGCGCAAGTTGCGTCCAGAGCAAACGGATAACTTCTACGTCCGCGACACCAAAGAGCTGATGAACGCTTACGCCGAGACCAGCAAGACGTTGACCTATCTGCTTGGCGGCGTGGCGGCGATCAGTCTGCTGGTGGGCGGGATCGGCATTATGAATATTATGCTCGTATCCGTAACCGAGCGTACGCGCGAGATCGGCATTCGCTTGGCGATCGGCGCGCTGGAGAGCGAGGTGCTGACGCAATTTTTGGTAGAGGCGGTTACGCTCTCGTCGCTTGGCGGTTTAATGGGCGTGGCGCTTGGATTGATCGCGGCGTATTTTGTTACGAGCGCGTTTGGCATTCCCTATGTGACGAATCAGACTATCGTAGTAATCAGTCTGGGGTTTTCTATGCTGGTCGGCGTGGCGTTTGGCTATTTTCCGGCGCGTAAAGCCGCCATGCTTGATCCGATCGACGCGCTAAGACACGAATAGGGTTTATGTAATCGCCGACTTTCGGCGCGCCGATCAAGGTTCTGTTTTGATACATATTTCGTCGCAAAACAAGCGCGGAGCATAACGTCCGTGATTGTCTGCGACGCCTCTTTATTTGTGATAGATCGCGTATTTTGCCGCCAGCTTATACGGACGGTACGAGAGTTTCACCTTTCGCAGATTTTCAAAACCCATATCGTCGCCGATGTTGATGTAGGAGCAGTTGTATTCGGCTTTCAGCGCTTTGCAGAACTCGCGGAAAATATATTGCGCGCTTCCTAAAACGTCAAAATCGGTCTTTTCTATCAACACGCTCGCGCCGTTTTCTTTTAGTTTTTCGCCGACGGTGAAACCCACCATATCGTCGCCCATTTTCAAAACGATACCGATCAGCGAAAGCTCGCGGTAGCGCTTTAAGATGCGTCTGATCGCAAACCGCTCGTGGCTTATGCCGTCCAAAAACTGCTCGGTTTGATCCTTTGGCAGATACTTTATTCGGTTGGCAATCCAGCGGTTGAGCAGATCGATAATCGCGCCGCCGTGCTTTTCGGGACTGAGCGTCTCGATCGAGGTGTTGGGATAGGCTTTGCGGAATTTGTTGATTTCGTTGCGTTTGGCGTGATAGGCGTTGCCTTTAAGCTCTATCAGATCGTCGGCGAGATAGATGTAATCTGCGTATTTTTTTTCGACCAGATAGCTTTCAAGTATCTCAAAAATCTCCGTCCCCCGTTCGAGATAGTTCACAAAACTTTGCAAAAAGAAGTCGCATACGCAGTCGATTCGGGAGTAGTAGATCGAGCTGTTGTGCTCGTTCATAATGGCAAAACACTCGACCAGCGCGTCGTTTACCTTGTCCTTGCTTCCAAGCGGCGGCAGGAGCATAGTCAGTTCCTCGCCGCTAAGCAGAAACAGGCAGAATGCGTCGTTGACGATTGCGTAAAAGCCGCTGGAGTGAGTAAGCCAGATGTAGTTTTGCGCGAAGGTGTAATCGCTCGCTTCCGTATCGACGAAGGCTAGGTAGCGCTCCATTATCTCTTTGGCTTCAATGTTAAACGGGATCAGTTGATAATGTTTAACAGAGAGCGCCACCATCAAAACAGCTTTGCGTTTAGGATTAAGAACAAGCGAAAGCATAGCAGACTTATCGGACGATCGCGGCGATTTTTTACCGCCAATCGGACTAATTTTTATTTAAGCTAAAGCGCCGATCGCTTCGCGCCGAACGGGCGATCATAGCCTCGCCGCGCGTTTTGGCGCGCCGAAAGCTCCCAAAGTCGTATTTAAGGCTAAAGGTTATTATACGGCAAGTTCTTATCGTTTGACTACGATCATCGTCGCGCCAGCGAGGGCGCGGCTGCGTCAAAGACGGCGGGTTACGGCTTAAGGGGAGAGAAATGAAAAAGGCGTTGTTGTTAGGAGCTTTGCTGGCGGCGGTTTTAGGTTTTAACGGCTGCGAGTCGCCCGAAGCGAAGCAAGAAAGACTGATTTTTGACGAAATAAAATCCCGCAAAGATAAAAGCGATAAAAAAATAGAGAAATCTGCATAGACGAGGGAATAAAAAAACTTGATACGCTTTGCAAAAACGCCCCAGACGAACAGGCTTGTATAAAAAGAGCAGAAAATAGATTTTTAAGACAAACACTAGGCTAAAACTAGCCCCGATATCGAGGGGATCGAGACTTGAAAACCCAATAAACGACGCGGCGCTCTCTGGCGATATTGCCGTAGGTTCTAACATTATTAATATTGGCGACGTTGAGGAAGGAGCGCAAATCGCGATTGGGGCGCAAAACTTTGCAAATACGGGCGAAATCGCCGAGGTTATAGAGCTTTGCGTTACGCGCCTAAGCCCCTTCTAGACGCGGCGTTTTCAAAGCTCCGCTCTCCTAGAGGCGCGATTCGCAACGCTATGTAGAAATTTAAGCGCCGCGATCTATAATTGCAAAAATAAGGAGTTCCAATGCGTTCGGCGCTCTTACTTCCGCTTTTCGCCGCGAGATCCGACATAAAATGGATCGAAATTCGCGCTCGGCTTGATGCTGAAGCGTCTAAAAACCGGACAGGCAAAAAGATATGGAAAATATAAAAAAGAAAATATTATTAATAACGGGCGCCGTAACGTCGGGAAAAGCCGCTCTCGCATGCTTACTGGAAGGGCATCCCGAAGCGTTTGCTATGCCTTTCTGGCATGATAAAGTCGCAAGCGGATTAACCAATTTTCATTTTCCTGGTCCTACTCGCCTATTGGGATATCCTGCCGCAAAGATTTGGTCTATAATGAATGCGTTGACAAACGACACGGATATTAACGTATTAAAGCTCTTTTCACTGCAACAAAAGTTTGTATATCCCGCAAGCGCGGGCGAAATAATAGAGTTTCCTACGAATTTTAACTATTATGATTTAGAAGTAAACATTTATAACGATTTAACTAAACTGGAAACTGAAAACATAAACGCCGATAATATTACGAGTATCATGTTTAAAAATCTTCAGAATATATTTTCTCCCAAGACGATAGATACCTGCAAATATTATGTTTCCCAGTCGACAAACGGATTCATAAGATACGAGGATTTTTTTAAAGCGTATTCTGGGGGGGGGGGGGGGTCAAAAATTATTTATGTTAAAAGAGACATTGTGGATTGGCTCTTTACTATGGCTTGGCGTAGTTCGCGTTGCTCGCATGAAAAAATGATGGGAAGTATAAACTGGGTTTTTGAAAACGACCCGCGAATCAAGAATTTAATCTATTTAGATAAAAATATAGAAAATCTCCAGTCTAAATATCCGCAAAATCTGAAAATAATAAAGTTTGAAGATTTGATTTTACGCCACGAGATTGTAATAAAAGAGGTCTGCGGGTTTCTTCAAATTGAAGAACATAAAAATATGTTTGTCCCAACGATTTTGGGGACAGAAATCCCTCTTGTAAAGGAAATAAAAGACGATATTTCAAAAATAATAACTTCCGAAGAAGACAAACATATCAGGAATTGGCTAAGAAAGTATAAGAGCCGCCGAAGCGTCGCCGCTCGAATTAAGCGTTTTATAAGGAAACGCTGATCAAGCAAGCCTTCGGTTTATACGCGGACGGCATTCGTAGAAATTGAGTACGCACAAAGAAAGAAATCACCAATAAATCCCGTCGTAGATGTTGCCGATCAGCACAATCTTGTTTACTTTGCGAAAGCTATAATCCACAATTACCCGATCGCCTATCTTAAAACGTTGCGATTTAGCGTAATCGTATATAGTAAATATCCGTCCGTCGTCCAAAATCAACTCTAAATCCTGCGCGGACGAATTAGCGCCTTGCGCGTAGCTCACGATCGCCCTAGCGCGTCCAAACTGCTCGCAGCCGTAGCCGTAACACGCGCCGATATCCTCCCATTTAGAGGATTTAGGAGCGCACCCTAGCAGCGCGATCAGCGCGATAACAAACCAGAAAATCCGCATTTTTCCTCGTTTATAATTGATAAGCGATCAAACGCTTTAAGCGCCGATCGTTTCGCCGACGTCCGTTCTTGACATATCGGCGGATCGCGCAAATACGCGAAACAAAAACTCAACGTTTTTCGCCCGCCTTTAGATCGCGGCGGTTAAACAGCGCGTCAATCGCCTCCGCGAAGCGTTCGCGTTTTTCGCGGTTGACGGCGAAAGAACCGATATGCCCGCCGTTAAAAACGATATTCAGCTCTTTCGGCTCTTTGGCGCGATCAAACAGCTCGCGCGCGTGCCCGACGGAGACGACCAAATCGCGATCTCCGTGAATAATCCAGATCGGCAGTCCCTCCAGCGCGGCGATATTCTCGATCGGATCGTATCGTTTATCGGCGATCTCGCCTAAAAAAGGCAGCGCGAGATAGCCGAGCAAGCTGCGTTTGGCAACCTCTTTTGCGATGGCTTCGTAGCTTGAAAACGCGCCCTCGGTAATCAAAGCGCCGATTTGCTCTTTATACGGCTCGATCGCGCCGATCGCCGCCGCGCCGCCAATCGACTGTCCGAAAACCGCGATCGGCATGTCGCTAAACTCGTTTATCGCGTATTCGATCGCCGATCGCGCGTCTATGATCAACCCTTCGATCGTAGGTTTGCCGCTCGAAGCTCCGTAACCGCGATAATCGACGCTTAGAACGTTGAAATCTCTTTGCGGCAGCCAATAGACGTTGGGCAGATGCTCGCTGATATTGCCCGCGTTGCCGTGAAGAAATACGATCAGCGCTTTGGGGTTTTTCGCTTTCAGCAGCCACGCGAAAAGCGTCTCGCCGTCGCTTGTAGTTATCCGTCTGCTTTCGTAATCCAGCTCAAAAAATTCCGGCGTAAAACGAACCTCTTTGTTGGGGTGAAAAAACAGCGAGGCGCACCCGAAAAAGCTAAAAGAAATAGTCGATAAAAATAAAAGCCTCATTCAGCTCCGATCCGTCTAGTTTTTCGCCCGCGAATTCAAATCGCAGAGCCAGATTGGTTTCAAGCGCGCAGCTTGCCTCCAACTTGAGCGTCGTTCGCGGCTTGCCGCGATCGGCGAGATCGTAATCTTGTTTCGCTTCGAGACGCGCCCTTATTTTTTCCGACGGCGTTACAATCGCGCCCGCCGAGGCGCCAAGATAAAACCCGCGTTCTTTGTAAAGCCGCCCGCCCGTTTGCGCTTCCGCGTCGGCGCTTAGATAGACGATCGCGCTTTCATCGCCCCGCCCAAGACCCGCGCCGCCTTTGAAATAGCCGTAGCCGTTTCGCGCCAAACGCGGCGGGTTGTCTTTCCAGCCAAGCCCAAAGCGCCACGAGATCGGGCTGAAAAAACGATCTCTTGGCGCAAAGCTTTCCATGTCCAGCGCCGTGAACTTGCGAATGCGCGTCGCGCCGTCCGCGCTTTGAATCCATAGATCGCCCGCGCTTATCGAACTGCCCGCCGCGAAATCGCCCGACGGATCGACCATATCGTGGTAACTGACGCGGATTTTGAAATTGGCGTTCGGCTTTTTATCGTAGCCCGCGCCCGCGCCGACGCGAGAGATTCGATGCCCTTGATCGGGACGGACGCGCGGCGTTATCGGCGTTATCGGCGCGGCGCTCAAACCCAGCGAACTCCGCGCTCCCATAATGGCGAACAGCCGTTTTTTGTACAGATCGGGCGCGATCTCGCCCTCGGCGTTCAGATATTCCGCGAACTCCATGGCAAGCTCCAGCGCCGCGATCGCCGACTCTTTATCCATAGCGGAGATCGCCTCGTTTGGCGCGATCTCGCCGCGAACGATCTCAAAAGCCGATCGCGCTATTACGTCGCCGCCGCGCCGCGCCATACGCGAAATACGCGAGCTTCGCGCAGGACGAAAATCCGCGCTTTTAAGCATATTCGGCTCGCCGATCACCGCTCTGATCGTATCGATTGGCGCGGCGAAACCGGTAAATCGCGAAGTAAGATCGATATCGCCTTTAGCGTATTCCAGCAACTCCAGCAGAACAAAAGAGCAGTTTTCCTTGAAAAAATAGTAATCCCGCGAGAAATTGTGCAGCTCCCATGCGCGAAACAGCAACCTGTCGATCTCTTTCGTCGTGAAATTCAGCTCGTACTCCCATATATCGCGGTTTTCCAGATCGCCGTACTCTTTTGCTTTTTGCGCGTAGGGCAATGCGTAAAAGTAGCCGTCGTAGCCGCCAAACAAGCCTTTGAAAACGAACATAATATCGCTCTCGCTCGGCGGAATAAAGGCTTCGTAGTTGATTGCGTAGCTTGTCAGCGCATTGGCGGATTCGTTTTTGTCGATTCTAAGAAAGGTATGCCCGAAAGCGGAGGCGGGGTTGTTCATATACGCGGCGGGAAAAATCAGGATCAGCCGATCGCCGCGAACGCCGTTATACCAATGTTCAAACGCCTCGCATGTAACGCTCGTCAAACGGCTTTCGTCGATTTCTAGCGCCTCTTTGAGAAATCTCCAGCGCGCCGTAAAAATGCAGCGGGCATCGAGGCTCGCGTTGTCCTCAAACGATTCGGCGAAGAAGGAGTCGATCGTGGCTAATAACTCTTTTTGCGGATTGGTTTTGCCCTCTTTGCTCAGAAAAAACCGCCGATCGTCGATCTCGCTTTTTACGCCGCCAAACGGCGCGGGTTTGTAACCGACCATACCGCGCCACTCGCGGCGATCGCTCAGATTCATATCGAGCGCCTTGGTTTTAAGCTCGCCGACGTAGTCCGCAAACAAAACGAGCGGGAACAATAAGAGGATAAATGATTTCAAGCGGAAAATAGCGGAGGGGAAAATTCCCCCCCTCGCATTATCAGAGAATCGCGTCCATATTTGCCAGAACTTCGCCCGCCGTTACATTTTCGCCGGTGAATATTTTGCCAAAGTTAGCTTGCGTAGCCGCAAAGAAAGCCGGTTTATCCGAAACGCCCGCAAGATCGGCAAACGCGTCAAGCGTTTCGCCGCCGCCTTTGGACATATCCGAAGCGAGCTGGTCAAGGTTTTGACCGGCGAAGTTGTTCAACTCTTCGTTGCTTGCGAAAACGCCGCTGGGATTGCAGCCGCTGGTGCCTGTGGTGATGGCGAACGTGCCGCTGCCGGTGCCGTTTACGGTTACGCCGAGCACTTGCCAAACAATGTCGTTGCTCTTAGACGACTCGTTGGCGAAAAGCATATTGCCAAGACCGCAGCCCGAAGCCGAATAGCGATTACCGCCGTATTGTCCGTCAAATAAAGCGAACGCGCTGGTTGTCAAGACGCCTATAACCGCGACGCTAGTCAAAACTTTTTTCACTGAAACCCCCTATTGATTTGGCTTGTTTGTAAACAAGCCTGAGTAGCAGTCTACTCAAACTTGCCTTATCGCGCATTTACAAGTAAGGATATAATTTTTCAAACATTTTAAGGGCTTGCAATGGTTATCGGAGCGCCGTTCAAGAACGGGAGCGTTAAAATTATGCTGCTTGGCGGCGGCGAGCTTGGCAAAGAGGTTGCGATCGAAGCTTTGCGGCTTGGTTTGGAGGTCGTCGTTTTGGATCGCTATCCAAACGCCCCCGCGCATTTGGCGGCGACTAAATCCTACGCGATTGATCTAAAGGACAAATCAAGCGTTCTCAAGATTATCAGGCGCGAAAAACCGTCTTACATTCTGCCCGAAATCGAGGCGATCAGCATAGAGGCGCTGATCGAAGCGGAAAAAGAGGGTTTTCGCGTAATTCCAAACGCTCGCGCCGTGCAACTCACGATGAACCGCAGGGGCGTAAGACAACTTGCCGCCGAAGAGCTTGGGTTGAAAACAAGCGGCTATCGTTTCGTAAAAACATACGACGAGCTGACCCAAGCCGCCGAAGAGCTCGGTTATCCGTGCGTGATCAAACCCGCGATGAGTAGCAGCGGACACGGGCAGAGCGTAGCAAAAAGCGCAAACGATCTTGAAAAAAGTTTCGCCTTTGCGAGAGAGGACGCGCGCGGCGACGGCAGCGAGTTGATCGTCGAGGAGTTTATCCCGTTTGACGTAGAGATCACGCTGCTTACCGTCCGCTCCGAGAAGGAGACCCGCTTCTGTCCTCCGATCGGACATATTCAAAAGGACGGCGACTATATTTATAGCTGGCAACCGATCGCGTTAAGCGAAACTACGCGCGAAAAAGCGGAGTCGATCGCAAGGCGCGTTACGGACGCTTTGGGCGGGCGCGGAATTTTTGGCGTGGAGCTGTTTATTAAAGGCGACGAGGTATATTTCAGCGAGGTCAGTCCGCGCCCTCACGATACGGGAATGGTTACTTTGATAACGCAAAATCAGAGCGAGTTCGCGCTCCATATTCGCGCCGTTCTGGGTTTGCCGCTCGGTTTTACTCTCGTAGGCGCGGGCGCGAGCGCGGCGTATAAGGCCGACGGCGAAAGCGCCGATCCGATTCTTGAAATACCCGACGAATTGTTTTCAGATCGCTCTTTCGTTCGCGTTTTTGGCAAGCCGACAAGTCGCAAAGGACGCAGAATGGCGGTCGTTTTAACCGCCGACGAAACGAGCGAAAAGGCGCTTGGAAACGCCAAAGCGCTAGTTGCGCGAATCAAAGATCGCTAGTGGTTTTGCTGGGTTCTACGGGTTCGATAGGTCGCGCGGCGCTCGATATTGCCGAACGTTTTAATCTGCCGATCGAGACGCTGGTCGCGGGGTTTAACTCGGATCTGCTAAACGAGCAGATCGGGCGTTTTAAGCCGCGCCGCGTAGCGCTCGCCAGCCGCGCCGCCGCCGAAAAAACGAATTTTCCAAACGCGAAATACGGCGAGGCGGCGATCTTGGAGGCTATCGAAGAGAGCGAGAGCGATCTCGTCGTAAACGCGCTTTCGGGTTTTTGCGGTTTGCGCCCAACGCTAACGGCGCTTCAGCGCGGCAAGCGGCTCGCTTTAGCGAACAAGGAATCGCTCGCGTGCGCGGGCGCGTTTATCGACGCGAGCAAAATTCGCCCGATCGACAGCGAGCACTTTGGCGTTTGGTATCTCTCTCGCGATCGCGCTATCGAGCGCGTTATTCTCACCGCCAGCGGCGGCGCGCTCAGAGATCTGTCGCTCGCGGAGGCGGAAAACGCCCCGATCGAGCGGGTTTTGCGCCACCCGAACTGGTCGATGGGCGCGAAGATTACAATCGATAGCGCGACGATGGTCAATAAACTATTCGAGATACTGGAGGCGCGCTGGCTGTTTGGTTGCGGCGCGATCGACGCGGTTATAGAGCGAAGTTCTATATTTCATGCGCTGATCGCGTTCAAAGACGGCTGCGTAACGGCGCACGCCTCGCCGACAGATATGCGTTTGGCGATCGCCTACGCGATCATGGGCGAGTTAAACGAGCCGATCGCGGGCGAAATAGACCTTTTTAATCTGCCGCCGATTCGCTTTGAGAGGATTAAAGCCGAGCGTTACCCCGTCTGGGCGCTTAAAGAGACGCTGTTAAAAGAGCCGAAACTCGGCGTAGTTTTGAACGCGGCAAACGAGGCGGCGCTGTCTCGCTACCGATCGGGCGCGATCGGCTTCGGCGCGATTTCGCGTCTGATTCTGGACGCTTTTGATCGTTTTGACGCGCCGCCTAGTTCTATCGACGAGTCGCTTGATCTGCACGGCGAAGCGTATAGATGGGCGATGGAGCGCAACGTCTAACGGATCGTAAAGCCGACGTTTGATCGCCGCGCCGACTTTCAAGAGCGCCGCTTGCAAACGGGCTAAGAGGCGATGGACGACGACGTTCGCCTATTCGTAAGTTAAACAAAATCCGCGGCAGACTCCGCTCAACTCGGGCGGCGTGCAAGCCGCGATCGTTCTTAAGGTTAGCGAAGGGCGACCAAACGTAGAGGATCTGTTTAAGAACAAAGAGGTCGCGCTGGCGATCAACACCTCCGACAAC
>JAIRWX010000004.1 GCA_031268655.1 Helicobacteraceae bacterium
CGTTTGAAGATAAATCCTCGTCGTTTGAAGATAAATCCTCGCCGTTTGAAGATAAATCCTCGCCGTTTGAAGATAAATCCTCGCCGTTTGAAGATAAATCCTCGCCGTTTGAAGATAAATCCTCGTCGTTTGAAGATAAATCCTCGTCGTTTGGTCGTTGGAAAATATATTCTCGTATGCGGAATTTATATTTTAATATGTGGAATTTTGCGTTTCATATTCGGAATTTTGCGTTTCATATAATGTCAAAGAGCATTGTTTTGGAGCCGTATAATCGTTCAAAAGTAAGGGTTCAAAAACGCGGCAAAGTTATACATTTATTTTTATATGAGAAATGTTTTTTTTTAATTCGGTTTTTTTTTCGTAGGGAGGGGGCTAAACTATGATTTTTTTGATTAATATGATAACTGTGATTTTCTTTCAATAAATAATCAGGGTTTTCATTCAATCATTTCAATCATCGTTTTTTTTTACTCCTGTCGTTTGGTGTTTGCGGCACGGTAGAGACTTTAATTACTCCACCGCTTTTATATAATTTGTCTTTTACCGCAAGTATATCATTTGACCAATAATATTTTTCTAAGTATCTATTATAACATGAGTATTGTTCATCTTCAGCAATCAAACCCTGATGAAAATTTTCTTTTATGTTTTTTATCAACAATTTTCCATATGATTTTTCATATTTATTTGTTGTTTTCCAAACAATGGTTGTATTCACTATTTTTGTTTCATGTTCATACAATTTGCAATAAAGATAAATAAAACCATCTTTGCCGTTTATCAGAGTGGCTCTATTTAATTCTTCTTGTATATCATTGTAGCATTTTTTATTGCCTATATTTATCATAAAATCTCTTGTTAAAAACATATTATTTGTAACGATATCAGACATGATTAACTCTTTATTATCTTTATAATAAAAAATTAAATCATTTTCTTTTAGAAATTTATTGATAAAATCTTTCAAATAATTTCTCGAAATCAATAATTCTATCTGCATATTAGTGATATTTTGCTTTAGTTACATTTTGCTCCGGATGATTATAAGACCTAAATTCAACTCTACCAGCTACTCCTTCTACTTTTCTTATTGTATATCATTTTTCACGGGTGCAAAGTTAATCATTTTTGATGACATTGTGTTTCACCGGAATTCGTGTAATGAGGTAATGAGGTAATATTTGTGTGTATCATCTCGGCTACTGAGGTTGTTTTGTTATTTAAATTAGGTGGAAATGAGGTTTTTACTTCGCACAATTCCTTATCCTGCTCGCGTGGGCTTTCCGTCCGTGCCGATATTTGATTGTGTATTTTGTTTGTTTTACTCATTGTGCATAACGTTCCGGCTGTTTGCGACGTTTTGCCAGCCCGATAAAGGAAACCGCAGGTTTCCAGGGCTTGCAAAAATGTGGGTGGGGTTTTGACAAAAACCAAAGACGACAAAAAACGCCGGCCATAAAGACCCAAAAGCAACTGGATTCCTTTTTAGAGTTTGACTTTAGCTAAAACTTCGGCGCGCATCATATCCAAATAAATCTTAAACAGCGGGCTTAAAACGCGAGGCAAAACAATAGCGCCGATCGCGTTGGCGGCTCAAAACAGTTTAGCGCGCCGTCTTCGCTTAACGCCGCGCCGAGAGCGAAAGCGCCCTAAACAATCAAGACCGATCGCGCCTACCGATCGCGTAACTTATCGATAAGATCGCAGAGCTTTTGAACGCCGTTTTCCAGCGCGTAATAGTGCGCGATATAGGCGAGAAACAACGCGCTCAATGCCGCTAGCAACGCCAAGGCGGCATAGTTTGCCGCTATAACGAAAACCGCGAGAGCGATCATGTCGGCAAGTCCGACGAAAGCCGTCGTTATCAGGTGAACAAGCCGCTCGTTTTGAAAATACTTAGCGCGACGATCTAGGCGCTCTAGCTCTTCTGCCGTCGCATTTTTGCGCTTTACCAATTCTTCCGCCAGCCCAATCGCCTCTTGTATCTTCTTTTTCATAAACAAGCATTATAACGCTTTTTCATCAATCAACCGCTACCCATTTACGCTAAACAAACTTGATTGCACTACGCTCAACTTTCGTTATAATGCGCGAGCAAAAGATTTAAGAAGGTAGTTGATGGCAGGCAAAAGTTTATATGAAACACTGGGCGTGGAGCAAAACGCGAGCGACGAGGAGATCAAAAAAGCCTATCGCCGTCTAGCCCGCAAATATCATCCGGATATCAATAAAGAGGGCGGCGCGGAGGAGAAGTTCAAAGAGATCAACGCCGCGTACGAGATTTTGAGCGATCAGTCCAAACGCAAGCAGTACGATCAGTTCGGCGATCAGATGTTCGGCAATCAATCGTTTCACGATTTCACCAGATCGCAAGGCGACGGCGATTTCGATCTCGGCGATATATTAAACAAAATTTTCGGCGGCGGTCTTGGCGGTCTTGGAGGCTTCGGCGGCGGTAAAGGATTTGACGGCGGCTTCAACTTTGGAAGCGCCAACGCGGACCTCGGCGCTAAACTCTCCGTTCCGTTTGAGGTCGCGGCGCTGGGCGGCGAGCGACAATTCAACGTCAACGGCGAATCGATGAAAATCAAAATCCCCGCCGGCATTAACGAAGGCGAAACTCTGCGCGCGCGAGGACGCGGCGCTCGGATAAGAAACGGATTAAGAGGCGATCTGCTGCTTCAGATTCATATCGAGCCGTCCGACGAATACGAGCGCGTCGGCGACGATCTGACAAAAACCATTTACATTCCGCTGAAAACCGCTATGTTTGGCGGCAAGATCGGCGTGAAAACGCTTGATCGGGAAATTTCGCTCAAAATCCCCGCCGACACAAAGGGCGGGCAGAAGTTTCGCGTGCGCGAAGCGGGCGCGATCAATCGAAAAAACGGCGGCAGAGGCGATCTCTATTTGGTTGCGCAGACGTTAATTCCGAGCGTCGATAAACTCGATCCCGCGTTTTTGAAAATGCTGCAAGAAAAACTGCCGGAGTAAAAAATGCATAGCTATGAAGAACCGGTGTATATGATCAGCGTGGTGGCAAAAGTACTAGAGGTGCATCCGCAGACGCTTCGCCAATACGAGCGCGAGGGGTTGATCCAGCCCGGGCGATCGGGCGGCAAGGTGCGGCTTTATTCGCAAAGAGATATAGATGAAATCAGGTTGGTTTTGAGTTTGACGCGAGATATGGGAGTCAATCTCGCGGGCGTGGACGTGGCGCTGAAATTAAAACGGCGGATCGCGCGGATGCAGTCGGAGATCGACGAGCTTAAATCGCGTTTGTCAAACGTGAACGAAAACGGTTTAACGCCGCCAGACAAGCAGATCGTTCCCGCGCCTTCGCGCCGCATAGTCGTAGTCGATCAAGACTAATTCGTGCGTTTTAGCGATCTGCTTTTGCCGCTTACAGTCGCGATCGCTCTTAGCGCGTGCAGCGCGACGACGCGAAATCGCTCGGGCGCGATCATTGTCGCCGCCGTCGGCGATATTATGATGGGAACCGATTATCCCGACGAATCGACGCTTCCGCCCGACGACGCCAAAGGCATATTCGAGGAGGTCGCGCCTATTTTGCGATCAGCCGATCTGACGGTCGGCAACCTTGAAGGCGCGCTGATCGACGGCGGCGTAACGAAAAAATGCAGATCAAATCCGCCGCGATGCTTTGCCTTTAGAATGCCGACGCGCTACGCCGCGAGGCTTAGCGAAGCGGGCTTTGACGCGATGAATCTAGCCAACAATCACTTCTACGACTTCGGGGCGCAAGGCGAGGAAAGCTCTCGCCTCGCTCTTGACGAGCAAAACGTCTCTTATGCGGGAGGAATTGGCGGCGCTGCGCGCCTCGTTATCAACGACAGGAATATCTCGATAATCGGCTTCGCGCCAAACGCGGCGCGCCACAACGACATAAACGATCTCGACATGACGGGAAAGATCGTCGCGTCAGAGAAACAAAGAGCCGATCTGATCGTGGTATTTTTTCACGGCGGCGCGGAGGGCGGCGATAAAATCCGCGTGATCAAAGGGAGCGAATTTCACTTGGGAGAGAACCGCGGCGATCTGGTAGCTTTCGCGCATACGGCGATCGACGCGGGCGCGGATCTGGTCGTCGGCAGCGGTCCGCACGTACCGCGAGGCTTGGAAATCTACAAAGATCGACTAATAGCTTACTCGCTTGGCAACTTCGCCACTTGGAAAATGATGAATCTAGGCGGTTTTCGCGCTCTCGCGCCGATTTTAGAAGTCGCGCTGGACGTTGACGGACGTTTTATCGACGGGCGAATCTATTCGGCTACGCAAGTTCCGCCGGGCAGACCCAGACTAGATCCGACAAACGCCGCGTTTAATTTGATGCGCGATCTGTCGAACGAGGATTTCGGATATAACGCCCCGTTATTTGCCGCCGACGGCGGGATTTTGCCAAACGATTCAAAGGAGCTAAATATGACCGCGCAAGGAACTATTTAATAATGGATAATCGGCGAGCGACAATCTTGTTTTTATCTAATAGCGCTATAACAAAGCCTCTGTTTGATCGGCTACAAAGCGACAACGAAAATATAATACATTTTGAAAGCGAGATAACCCGCGATCTTATAAAAAACAATCATATCTATTTTATTATAAGTTATAATTATAAAACTATTATACAACCCGCAATAGTAAATTTATTGCCGCGTAAAATTATAAATCTGCATATATCATATTTGCCTTATAACCGAGGCGCAAATCCAAATATTTGGAGTTTTATCGAAAATACTCCTTGCGGCGTAACTATACATGAGATAGACGACGGGATCGATACCGGCGATATACTAGCGCAAGAAAAAATAGATTACGATTACGAGAAGGAAACGCTTGAAACGGCATATAGAAAATCGCACGAAAAGATACAAAAGCTGTTTTATAAAAATTGGGATAAAATAAAAAATAACGAAATAACGTCGCAAAAACAGGCGCGCAAAGGCACATTTCATTCAATCAGAGAATTGGATCGATATAAAGACATTATCGATTATCGGGATGTCATAAAAGTATTTTTGGAAAAAGTGGATACCAAAAACAAAAGCCGCCAGAAATAACCAAATCATACGCGCTTTTGATCCGATCGGACGCCGCCGAGCGGCGCATACGTCGCTTGCCGCGCTTTATTATGCGATCGAGATCGACCGCGAGCTTTGCCGAAAACGACAAAGACTCGCCGTCAAGTCAGCACGAATAGGTCGTCTTAAACTCGTATGGGTGCGGTCTTGCCTCCCAAGGCCAGATTTCGGACTGAAATTTATAGTGCTGATAGTTCTGAATAAACTCTTCGGTAAACGCGCCGCCCTCTTTGAGATAGGCGCGATCTGCGAGCATGAGCTCAAGCGCCTCGCGCAGAGTGTGCGGCATTTGCCGAATGCCTTTTTCGCGGATTTCGTCCAGCGAAAGATCAAACAGATCCATCTCCATCGGTTCGCCCGGATTTATTTTGTTCTTAATGCCGTCGATACCCGCGAGCAGCATCGCCGCAAACGCCAAATAAGGATTTGCGGAGCTGTCGGGAAAGCGGAATTCGACGCGCTTCGCGCTCGCGCCGCTGACGTATGGGATACGGCACGAAGCGGAGCGGTTTTGCGCCGAATAGGTCAAAATACTGGGCGCTTCAAAGCCCGGGATCAGCCGTTTGTAGCTGTTGGTCGAAGCGTTGGAGAATGCCGCGATCGACTGCGCGTGTTTCAAAACGCCGCCGATATAATGTAACGCCTCGTCGCTAAGTTCCTGATATTTATCGCCCGCAAAAGCGTTTTTGCCCCCCTTCCAGATTGATTGGTGGCAATGCATACCGTTGCCGTTGTCGCCATAAAGCGGTTTGGGCATAAAAGTAGCCGTTTTTCCGTTCAGATGAGCCACATTTTTAATGACATATTTCAACTTTTGGACGTTGTCCGCCGCCTCTATGATCGAAGCGAACTTAACGCCAATCTCGCCCTGCGCTACCGCGACTTCGTGGTGATTGATATTTACGTCCAAACCCACGCTTTCAAGCGTTTTCACCATTTCGGCGCGCAAATCAACCATGCTATCGACGGGCTGAACGGGAAAATATCCGCCCTTTACCGACGGACGATGACCCGTATTGGGGCGATCGTCAAACTTCTTGCCGCTGTTCCAATTGCCCTCTTCGCTGTCGATCTCGTAGTACTGACAGTTGGAATCGTCGCGGATAAACAGCTCGTCAAAAACAAAAAATTCGTTTTCAGGTCCAAAATACGCCGCGTCGCCAATGCCTGTGGATTTCAGATATTCCAGCGCTTTTTTTGCGATCGATCGCGGATCGTGTTCGTATGGGCGATTTTTATATATGTCCCATACGTCGCATATAACGACGGCGGTTGGATCGGCGGTGAAAGGATCTACAAAAACGGTAGAGGCGTCCGGAATAAGCAACATGTCCGATCGGTTGATTGGCTGCCAATTGGAAATCGAGCTGCCGTCAAACGGAATACCGCTTTCAAAGGTCTCTTTCGAGATCGATTTGCTCGTAAAGGACATGTGGTGCCATACGCCTTTGATATCTGAGAAGCGAAAATCGACAAATTCGATCTTGCCGTCTTTTACGACGTTTTGAAATTTGGCGAAATCCTCCGCCTTGACGCTAAAGCTCATCGGGCTTTCCTCCCTAGTGAATTATGATTAAAGATATTGGAATGATAACCCAATATAAATTGCGTTTAGCGCCTATATTTTCACCAAGCGCATTTTTCTGTTTTCAAAGATCGCGGCTTCTTTATAGCCGACAGATCGCGCCAGATCGTAGGCTTTTATGCCGCCAGAACCTATGTGCGAAACGGCGTGCGCGTCGCCGCTAAAGGTGATCGGTATGTTCAGCGCGTAAGCCAGCCGCAATATCTCTGCGGAAGGATACTGCTCTTTGACGGGTTTTCGCCAGCCGGAAGCGTTGATCTCGACTACCATGCCCGCCTTTTTGATCGCTTCCAGCGCGTTTACGACCGCTTCGTCCGGCTCCTTGCCCTTGTAGTGTCCAAAAATTTTAATCAGATCAAAATGCCCGACTATGTCGTAACGTCCGCTCGCCGCCATATCCGCGATCGCGGCAAAATATGTCTTCCAAACCTCGTCCAGCCCTCGCTTGGCAAACTCGTCCAGCCCAAAAACGTAGAAAACGCTATCGGGATTATCAAATCCCCACCCCTCCAGAAAATGTACCGAGCCGATCAGATAATCGACTTTGCGATCAAAAACCTCGTCGATCGTCTTTAGCGGCAGGTAGTCCGCCTCGTAACCCAAAAGCAGCGCGACGCGATCGGCGTATTTTTCCTTGAGCGCAAAAAACTCGCTCTCATAAGCGTCCATCTCGTCCGCGCTCATTCTGTGGCTTTCGTCCCATTTTAGCGGCGCGTGATCGCTGAAGCCAAAAATATCGATCTTTTGCCTGATCGCCTCTTGCACAAACGCCTCCATACCGCCTTCGGCGTGTTTGCAGCGCGGAGTGTGATTGTGCAGATCGATATTCATTTTATGGCTTCTTTAATTGTTGGTTGGCTAGGATTATAGCTTAAAGCGGCGTCTATAAGGATATATGATGACTCAGGAAGAACTCGATTCGCTTATGAGCGAAGATTTGAACGACGCGATCAAAACGGACGAGGCGGAGATCGCGTCGGACACGACGTACGATCAGGCGAGCTATCGCGCCAAAGCCGACGTTGAGTGGCCTCCGCCCCCGCCTTCGGCGGAACACCGCGTGGTGCATCAGCTTGACGACGTGGCGCGCGAGGGCGAAGAGAAATCCAGTCAAATATTTGATATTTTGGAGGCGATCGGCTCCGACGCGACGGAAACGGAAAACCTATCGAAGGGCGGGGGCGGCGCTCTTAACGAGATCGCGTCCGTTTTTGAGCGGCTGCATTCGCGTTTTCCGCATATTCAGACCTTTGCGGCGCAACTTGAGCTGTGCGCCGATCTGAAAAAACGAATCGATCAGATCGAGCGGATCGCGCAAAAAACCAACGATCAGGTGATGGTCGCTATGGACGTAATGCAGTTTCAGGATATTCACCGCCAGAAAATCGAGCGGGTCATCAACGTGATGCGCGCCCTTTCGCGCTATATGAATTCGCTCTTTGACACAAAAGTCGCCGACGAAAAACGGGTCGGCTCCGCCGTGCATATAGCGGGCGATTCTACCGAGGATGTGGTGAACGAGGATGATATAGAGGCGCTGATCGCCGCCTTCGGAGGCAAAAAATAGATATATTTGCGGCAATACGATAGGCGACGATTATGATCGGCAATGCGTGAAACCATACGGCGGGCGATTAGATTATGGCGCGAGCTCGGACATAAAAGCAATAAACGTAGATAGTTTATGGATCATTAACGAACGCTACAAAAGCGGAAAACATTCTAATGTTTATCATGGCAATTTTATTCCGCAAATTCCAAGTCATTTGATCAGAAGATACGCCAAAGAGGGCGAAACGGTTCTTGATCTATTTATGGGTAGCGGAACAACGCTTTTTGAATGCGAGCGTTTAAGGCGAAACTTTATTGGTTATGATATAAATAAAAACATTATAGATTTCGTAAAATTCAAAATGACAGATACGGAGTCTATCAGGTTTGAAATAAATGTATGCGACGTTACAAACAGTGAATATTTCGAGCAAACCATGTTTAATTCTTTGCGAAACTTGCGTATCGAAAAAGTTGATTTGCTTATAGCGCACCCGCCATATATGGATATCGTGAAATTTACCGATTTAGAAGAGGATATGTCACGCATTTCTGATTTAGCTATTTTCATAAATAAATTTACTAAAGCGCTTGAGAACGGATTGCGTTACTTGAAGAGAAATCGCTACTTTGCGATTGTAGTAGGCGATGTATATAAAAAAAGCGAGGTTATTCCGCTCGGCTTTTATTTGTGCAATGCAGCAAAACAAAATTTTACCGTAAAATTGAAAGGCGTTATAGTTAAAAATATTGAAGGTAATCGCGGAAAATTAGGAGCTTATAACATTTGGAAATACCGCGCGCTAAAAAGCGACTATTATATTTTTAAGCACGAATATATTTTTGTATTTAAAAAAGAGTTTTAAGTATGACAAAAGAGCAACTATTTCTTGAGCTGGCAAAGCCAAACGAAGACGGCATAAGCCGTTGGGTGAGCGTAAATGAATTTAAGGACAAATATAGCGAGTTAAAACTTGGCAATGGAGGCGCTTGGCGTAGACGCAGCTCGTCATTGGCAAGAAAATATATTGTCGAATTTAATAAGGAAATAACAAAAGGGGTTTCTATAGACGCTATCAAATTAAACGGATATAATATTAACCCATCATTTAACCAAAATATCCGAGACGATATTAAAGAATGTTATAAAATGCAAAACTGCGTAATGCTCGGAATTAATGGAAAATCTGAAAATACTAAAATTGAAATCGATCATAAAGACGGAAGAAAAAATAATTTAAGAGTATCAGATTTAAACAAACAAACAAAAGAAGATTTTCAACCGCTATGCAAAGCGGCAAACGACGTCAAACGACAACTCTGCAAAAGATGTAAAGAAGGTAATAAACGATGGGACGCAAAAAATATCAAAGGCAACCCCTATTCGTTCTACAAAGGAGACGAAAACTATAACGACGAGTTAGGTTGCATAGGTTGCTACCAATACGATCCAGTTGCATACCGCAAAACAAGCGTTCAGAAAATTAGTCGGGAAGTATGTAACGATATAATGAAAAAACTCTATCCAGACGAAACGTAAAATATGAATTATATTGGTTCAAAATATAAACTTTCTGATTTTATATCCACCGCAATAAAGTCTGTCGTTGGTCATAGTTTGTCCAATAAAATTTTCTGCGATATTTTTGCCGGCACAGGAATTATCGGACGCAATTTCAAAAGCATTGTTAAGCGGGTTATCGCCAACGATTTTGAATACTATAGCTATGTTTTGAATAAAAATTACATCGGCAATCATTTAGAAATTGAAGGCAAAAACGAATACATTAAAGAATTAAACAATCTTCCATTGATAGAAAACGGTTTTATTTATGCTAACTATTGTTTCGGCGGAAGCGGCGTTAGACTATATTTTTCAGACGAAAATGGAAAAAAAATCGACGCGATCAGATCAGAAATTGAAAAATGGAAACTGATCGGCAAAATAAACGAAAGCATATATTGGTTTTTGTTGGCAAGCCTGCTTGAAAGCGCCGATAAAGCGGCGAATACGGCTTCGGTTTACGGCGCATATTTGAAGCGCCTTAAAAAAACGGCGCAAAAAGAGCTTATGCTGAAACCCGCTTTGTATGAAATAAATAGTTATGAACATCAGGTTTTTAATATGGATAGCAACAAGCTAATAAAAGAAATTGAAGGCGATATTTTATATCTCGATCCACCTTACAACGAGCGGCAATATGGAGCCAATTATCATTTGCTGAACACCATTGCGAAATATGATGATTTTATTCCAAAAGGAAAAACGGGATTGAGAGATTACCAACGATCTCAATACTGCGAGAAAAAAAATGTTGGCAAAGCATTTGAAGTTTTGATTAAAAACGCAAAATTTAAGTATATTTTTTTAAGCTACAACAACGAAGGTCTTATGCCGTTAGATTATATTCGTAAAGTTATGCAAAAATATGGCAAATACGACTTTGTTCAAATTGACTATCAACGTTTCAGGGCGGATAAGATCGAATCTCGTAACCACAAAGCTGATACCACAAAGGAATACTTGCACTATTTAGAAAAGAGTTGATTTCAATAGCGAAATAAACGCTATCCCCTCCCCTAGCTTTTTGCCGTTAACGACCTGTCGTCGCGTAAAAAATTATTGCCAATAAAGCTGTCCGGTCGCTCCCATATAAGCGCCGATCGAAGCGTTTATCAGGGTTAGCGTCAGACCGATAATGCAAAGAACGAAACCCGCCGTCGCCATACCTCGCTCTTCCGAAGACTTTCTGGCTTTAACGCCCATGACGAGACCCGTAATAGTGATGGGAAATCCAAAAAGCGGAATAACCCACGCGAACAAACCCACAATGCCCAACACCAGCGAAGCGACAGCCATAATTGACCTCCGTTTTAAGCGTATCATATATTACTTCGGCTAAATCAAAACGCTGTACGGCGCGCCGTTTCAGCCCGTTTAAGATAACTTTCGCCAATGACAAAACGCATGGAACTCTTATCGCCGGCGGGCGATCCAACGAAACTCAGGATCGCGCTTGCCTTTGGCGCGGACGCGGTATATGGCGGCGTCAGCCACTTTTCTCTGCGGACGCGAAGCTCCAAAGAGTTTTCGCCGCAAACTTTCGGCGAAGCGATCGCCTACGCGCATACGCTTGACAAAAAGGTATATGTAACCGCGAACGGCTTTCCGTTTAATTCGCAGATCAAACTATTTGAAAACCACCTCGCCCAAATGCGCGATCTCTCTCCCGACGCTTTTATCGTCTCAAGCGTCGGCGCGACGCGGCTGGCGAAAAAAATCGCGCCCGATATTCCGATTCATCTATCAACGCAGGCGAACGTACTGAACACGCTCGACGCGGAAGCGTATTTCGATCTCGGCGTGAAACGTATTATCGCCGCGCGCGAGGCTAGTCTGAAAGATTTGGAGGCGATCAAAGCCGCGCTGCCGACGCTTGAAATCGAGACGTTTGTTCACGGTTCGATGTGCTTTGCCTACAGCGGACGCTGTCTTATATCCAGCCTGCAAACGGGACGCGCGGCAAATCGCGGAAGCTGCGCAAACGACTGCCGTCTGCCCTACAAAATTTTCGTTGAAAATCCCGAAACAAAAACCCTGCTGCGCGTGGAGGAGAGCGAGGAAGGCAGCTATATTTTCAACGCCAAAGACCTCAATATGATCGCTCATCTGAAAACGATAGCCGAGAGCGGCGCGGTTGATAGCGTCAAGATCGAAGGACGCACAAAAAGCGGCTATTACGTCGCCTGCGCGACGAAAGCGTATAGAACGGCGTTAGACGACATAGAAAACGGGCGTTTCGAGCCGCCGAGATACCTTAGCGAGCTGGCGACCGCTAAAAATCGCGGCTTTACCGACGGCTTTTTGATCAAGCGCCCGTTTGAAAAAAACGCCGATCAAAACCTTGCGACAAGTCAGAGCGACGGGACGCGCCAAGTTACGGCGATAGTTGGCGAAGACGGCGAAACTTTTCGCGCGTTAGGCTCGATCGCAACGCGCGAGGAGATGGAGGTTTTAGCGCCGCCGCAATCAAAGATCGCGCTCGCCGACAACGAACGGGGGCAAATTTACAAGCGAGGCGATCAGCTTTTTTTGCGGCTGCGTCAGATCGTAACGACAAGCGGCAAATCGCTTAACGAGATTCACTCCGGCAACCCGAACGCCGTTTTATTGCCCACGCCGTTGCCGCCATATTCGTTTGCGCGCAAAAGCGCCGTTTAGATTAAATTCAGATTTGCCTACTTTGTTCGACGGCGCTAAAATGGCAAAAACCGCAAGGAATTGAAAATTGCGCGCCAACGATTCGCCTCGCGTTATGAAACAGGAAAATATCCCGCCGGATCAAATCATAGTAAAAATAACAACGCCGTTTACGGGTTTTAATTTTGCTTATCTAAAAAAACTTTTTGAATCGATCGCCGCCAATAAAGCGTACGAACGCGGCAACTATGCGTTTGGCAGAAAAGGCGATTATAAAACGGCGATCAACGAGTATAATAAAGCGATTGAGCTTTGCCCAAATTCAGAGTTCATATATCACGCTCGCGCGCTCGCCTATCACTATCACGCGCTGACGCGACGCAACTTAAGCCGCCGTCATAAAGCGATCGACGATTACGATCGGGCGGTAAAACTTAATCCAAACTTTGCGCCCTCTTATTATAATCGCGGGATTGTCTTTGCCTTATTAAGAGATTACAAAAAAGCGATCGCGAGTTACGACTATGCGGTAAGGCTCAATCCAAGCTATGCGTTTGCCTATAATAATCGCGCAAACGTCTATTATATATTGCGCGATTATTATAAAGCGCTCAAAGATTACGCTCGCGCGATCGATCGCGGCGATCTGTCGCTTGGAACGGCGGCGGCGTATAGAAATCGCGCAAACGTCTATTATATATTGCGCGATTATTATAAAGCGCTCGACGATTATAACCATGCGTTTAATCTGGACTCAAATCCAGACTGGTCCGAAGCTCGCCTCGACCGCAAATCAGCTTATGAAAAAATAGGCGATCAAACCAAGGCTATCGACGATCTAACCAAAGCGATTAGCGTCAATCCTCGCAACGCGAACGTTTATTATAATCGCGGCTTTGCGTATAAAATTTTTGGACGTTACCGCGAGGCGATCGACGACTTCGATTGCGCGATTGCGATCGCGCCGTTCTACGTAAAGGCTTACGTTGGTCGCGGCGAGGCTTACAGATCGCTGGGCGACTATAACGGCGCGACGCAAGACGCGATCAAAGCGCGCGAACTAGGCGACGGCGGGCTATTCGCCGCGATGAAAGATTTGCTGCGTTATTTGTAGCTAAGCGAAAGTCGCGGCGCGATTTTGCCGCATCTGCTAAAATCCGAATCGTTAAACCAAAAGGAAATCGAATGGGCGCGTTTATCGGCGTTGTTTTAGGCAGCAAGAGCGATTGGTCGATAATGCAGGAGTGCGCCAAAACGCTTGATCGGTTTGGCGCGGCTTATGAGACGATCGTCGCAAGCGCGCACAGAACGCCCGATCGCGTCGCGGCGTATGTAAAAGAGGCGGAGGAATCGGGCGCGATCGCGTTTATCGCGGCGGCGGGTATGGCGGCTCATCTGGCGGGCGCGATCGCGGCGCGGACGACAAAACCCGTAATCGCCGTTCCGATCGCCGTCGGCGCGTTGAACGGCGTTGACGCGCTTTTCAGTTCCGCGCAGATGCCGCCAAAAATCCCCGTCGCGTGCGTGGCGATCAACGGCGCGATCAACGCGGCTTATCTGGCGGCGCAAATTCTGGCGCTAGGCGATCGCGAATTGGCGCAAAAATTGCTTGACGATCGCGATAGCGTAAAAGCGCAATCGGAGATAGATTCGCAATCGATCGAGATACGTTTATCAAGGAGCTAATCGGTGCAAACGTGGTTAAGCGCGGAAGAATTTGCGAAACTTGTGGGTAAAAACGCCGATGAAATCGAAGCGTTGTGCGTTTCAAACAAACTCGCCAGCAAGGTTGAAAACGGAAACAGATTTGTCGAAAGCGCGAGCGGCGTGAGCTTAATGCTGCCCAAACAGCTCGACGCGGAGTTGATTTTTGACGGACGTACGAGCGCGATGACATTCGTGGAAAAGACCGTCGGCACGATTTTATCGATGCATGAAAAGGTGATAGGCGCCAAAGACGAGACCTTAGGCGCGTTAAAGAACGAAAATCAATTTCTAAAAGACGGACTGGTCGCTATGCAGGAACTTTACGACGAGGATCGCAAATCAATCGAAACGCTGACTAAACAGCTCGCGATCGCGCAGGAAGAGCTGGAATTTGTTAAGCGCAAATATAAGCTGATGTGGGGCAAAGCGATCGAATATGCAGGCGAGAAAAAGCGCGATAATCTCTCCTGACGAGCCGACAGAACGCCGACGACGGCAAACGTAGGCTTTAGCGCGCTTGTCGATAAACGTTTCCCGCGCCGCTTGATCGCCGTTTGGCTCAAAGGAGAACTCTTATGCCCGCCTATTTGCGCTGCGCATAAAACGTCCTCTTTCGCCCAACCGCGATCAATCGCATGAACGCCCTACTGGTTTATATGGCTTTTGCCGTTATTCTCGACAGACGCGCTCCAAACGCGGCGGGGTCTTTCAACGTCATACCCGCTATCAGTTGCGCCTGCTCGAACAGCAGAAAACTAACGTCGTTTACCAGCGCTTCGTCTTTGATTTCGCCTATTTTTTGGACAATCTCGTGCGCGGGATTAAGCTCGAGTATCGGCTTAATATCCGCTTCCGGTATGTCGCCCAGCGCTCTGAACATCTGGCGCATCTGAACGCTCGGATCATTTTCGTCCAAAACCACGCAGGCGGGCGAACTGTTTAGCCTCGCGCTTACTCTTACCTCTTTCACCGCGTCGCCAAGCGCCTGTTTAACCTTTTGCGCGATCGGCTCGGCGGCTTTGATCGACGATTCGCCGTGCGTTTTCGGCAGATCGTCGTCCGCGCCGACTTTATTGATCGCCTTAAGCGGCGTAGTTTTATACTCGTTAACTTGCGATATGACAATCTCGTCGATCTCGTCGTCCATAATCAGTACTTCCAGCCCCTGCGCCTTATAAGCCTCCAAAAGCGGCGAGTTTCTAAGCAGCGATTCGCTCAAGCCTGAAATATAGTAGATCGCCTTTTGATCGGCTTTCATTCGCTCTTTGTACTCCGCGAGACTCGTCAAGCCGTCGTCTTTGGTCGTCTTGAAACGCGCAAGCTCCAAAAGCTCGTCGCGGTTTGCGTAATCGCCGTAAAGCCCCTCTTTCACGCACCGCCCAAACTCTTTGTGAAACTCGGCGTATTTCTCTTTGTCCTCGCTAAGTCTTTTAATTTCGCCAAGTATCTTTTTAACCGAAGCGTTTTTGATATTGGATAGTATTTTATTCTGCTGCAAAATTTCGCGGCTTACGTTAAGAGGCAGATCCTCGCTGTCGATCACGCCGCGCACAAAACGCAGATAAGAGGGCAGAAGCTCTTTGTCGTCGTCGGTGATAAACACGCGCTTGACGTATAGTTTAACGCCCGATCGGTAGTCCATTCTGTAGAGATCGAACGGCGCGCGTTTGGGGATAAAAAAGAGCGTCGTATATTCCAAAGCGCCTTCGGCTTGCGTGTGGATCGTCGCCATAATATCGCCGCCGTCGCGGCTGATCGTCCTGTAAAACTCCTGATACTCTTCGGGTTTTATCGAATTTTTTGGGCGCTTCCACAGAGCCGTCGCGCTTCCGATCTGCTCGTTTTTTTGCGTTTTGCCCTTCTCTTTGCCCTTGTCGTCATACTCGGTTTGCTCGTATTCCAGAAAAATGGGAAACGGAATGTGATTTGAATACTTCTTAATGGCGCTTTCAAGCGTCCAGCGGTTTGCGAACTCCTTGCCGTCCTCTTTAAGCCTTAGCGTGATCGTCGCGCCGAAGCCGTCTCGACTCGCCTCCTCGATGGAGTACTCGCCTTTGCCGTCGCTGATCCATTTCCACGCCTGATCTTCTCCCGCTTTGCGCGAGACAACCTCGATTGTGTCCGAAACCATAAACGCCGAATAGAAGCCAACGCCGAACTGTCCGATCAGATTGGAGTCCTTCTTGCGATCGCCCGTTAATTGCGAAACGAAGTTTTTTGTGCCGCTTTTGGCGATCGTGCCTAAATTTTCTATCAACTCCGCCTCATTCATGCCAATTCCGTTGTCGCTTATCTCCAGCCATTTGCGATCTTTCGCGTCAAAACGCACTTCTATTTTTGGATCAAAAACGTTCTCTTTGAAGCGGTCGTCGCTGACGGTCAGGAACTTTAGCTTATCCAGCGCGTCGCTCGCGTTGCTGATTAACTCGCGCAGGAAAATCTCGCGGTTGGAATAAAGCGAATGAATCATCAGATCCAGCAGTTGAGTTACCTCTGTTTGGAAAGCGTGCTTTGACATTGTTTGCCCTTTTTGTGGAAATTTACCGCGGATGATACCGCAAACTTGATAAGAATAGACTAAAGTTTGTTGATACCTTTAGCGCTCAATCCTTTGTAGCGCCAGGACTTGCGCCAAGCGATAAAATATAGTAAACCGCGCTCAAAATTAAAGGATACCTATTATAATATCCGTTATCATTTAGAAGGAGTTGAAATGATCCCAACGTTTGGAAAGGCGGCGGCTTTTTCTTTGGCGGCGTTAGCGCCCTTGTTTGCTCAAAGCGAAATTGGCGGCGCGGGCGATCAATCGCTTCGGCGATTTGGCGAACCGACTTTGATCGCGGCGGCGGATACGGCGGATCGAACCTCGATCGCGGCGGAAGAAACCGATAATCAGCCGACGATAAACGCGGCTGGTCAAAATCAAGGCGCGGGCGCGGCGATTCAAAGCGAATCGGCTTCGGAAGCGAACGCGCAAGATACGAACAGGACGAAAATTTTAGGGCAAGCCGAAGCGCTTGACGAAATTGTCGTAATCGACCAAACTGGGGGAGGGGGAGGATTTGCCGCTTCCACGAGATCGATAACCGACGCGCTTCGCTCTAATTCAAAAATTCAGTATTTGCAAAGCGATAGAAGCTCGGCGCGCGGCGGCGAGATAGCGCCTCCCAAAGTCTCCATTCGCGGCTCGCAACACTACGAGAACAGCTTTCTCATAAACGGCGTAGGTAATAACAACAATATCAATCCTGGCGGTTTTGAAAATAACGATCCGACGGGTTTTGCCTCCGGCGAAGCGCAATCGCTCTTTATCGACACAAGCCTCGTTCAAAGCGTAAACGCTTACACCGAAAATATCTCGGCGGAATACGGCGGCTTTACGGGCGGCGTGGTGGACGCAAAACTGAAAGACGCGAGAACGGACAGATGGCACGTAATGGCAAACCTTAGATACACTCAGGACGGGTGGGCGAAATTTCATCTAAACGACGCTCAGGAAAACACGGTTTACGCCACGAGCGCAAGCTACCAGCCAGAGTTTAATAAGTACGACGGCGCGCTGTCGTTGGACGGACCTATAAACGACTATCTTGGGTTGATGTTGAGCTACGGACGGCAATACTCGAAAATTCCTCTCTATTCGGGATATAACCTGAGAGATTCCGGCGGTAGTTTTTCTAAAAAAGAAAGACGAACGCAATACAGGGAGAACGAAAACTATCTAGTTAAGCTCAACGGCTTCAGCGACGGCGGTTTCGAAGCGGATTTAACCGCTATTTACGCGCCCTATACGCAGTCGCTTTTCCGCTCGAACGTTAAAAATTCAGATTACGACGTTACAAACGGCGGATTAGACGTTATCTTAAATACGCAAAACGAGCTTAATTTCGGCGTATTAAAAAATACGTTAAGCTATAAGCGAACCAGCTCGGGCATAGACGACGCCGAGTTTTACGCCTATACGTGGCGCGTGTCGCCGATAGGAGGAGCCGTCGATTGGAATAGCAGCGGCGCTAACGCGCAGGAAGGATCGAGAGGCAATCAGGATTTTCTCAAATCGGATATTGGCTTAAAGAGCGCGCTGTATTTAGACGACATATACGCGGGCGATACAAAACACGCGATCAAAGTCGGCGCGGAAGCCGAATATACGACGGCGAAATTTGAATTTGACGGCGGCACAACTTATAGCTCTCCGCAGTTAAACGTATCCGCTACGGGTTCTAAAGAGGACGGCATAATCGACGGCGAGCAATACGCCGCCAATAAAATAGAATATGGGGCGCTTGAAAGATCGAAAGATTATTACACGGCGGCTCTATTTTTAGAGGACGAAATAGGTATCGAGCGATTTACTTTTCGTCCCGGAGTAAGAGTTTCAACCGATAACCTAACGGACAACAAGGACGTCGCGCATCGGCTCTTCGCCAACGTCGATATTTTTAACGACAAATTCCTTAATCTGTACGGCGGCGTAAACAGGTATTACGGAACGCAGATACTAGGCTACGCCGTTTATAAATATCAGGCGGACAGCTATACTCGCTCCGCTTATAACGCTCCTTGGGTACTCGGCGCCGCTTATCCTTCGGTTTACGAATATAAGCACCTGAAAACGCCCTATTCGGACGAATACAGCGCGGGAAGCTCGGTTAATTTCGCCGATACGCTCTTTAAGCTCGAATATGTAAACAGGCAACACAGAGATCAGATCAAGGCGAGATACACATACGCGGCATTAGCGCCGAATACTTTTGATTATTACAATACGAACGAGGGCAAAACGGACTATTGGGGAGTTACGTTCAGCGCGTCGAAAAACTACGATATAGGCTCGTCAAAACATGTGTCTGAATTCTCGGCTACGCGATCGGATACGAGAAGCAATCTTACGGGACTTAGAGGGTTTCAGGATGCCATGAGCATAAACAGATCGAACTCTGTATCGCCCACTCACGTAACTTACGACGGAGAGGTAAAGTTAGCCTCGGAACTTCCCGCTTCGCAGTTTAACTCGCCTTGGATCGTAACATATACGCATATGGCGCAAATAGCAAATTCCGTGCGCGTAAGCGGCGTCGCTTGGTATCAGAAAGGCGGTCGCGGATTAAGACAGCTTTCTGGAACGGGCGACGTCGATCCCGCCGGCTTGCCTACAAGAATTTTCGAGGTTAAAAAATATAAGGACGTTTTCAACGTCGATCTGTCGGTCCATTACGATATAAAAGTCGGAGACAACGTATTTACGCTTGGGTTAGAAATACTTAACCTGCTAGATCGCGAAAACGACGCGAGCGCGACGAACTCGACGGGCGTTTTCAGCGCGACGTCGGTGGAGGAATACTCTATGGGCAGACAATTTTACGCCAGCTTAAGATACGAGTATTAAGGCGTAAAAGCGCGTTAACGTGAAAAGATTTCGCGTTAGAAAGCTCTTATACTATATTCATCTGATATTAGGGCTTGCGTTTTGCGTAACGATAACTATTGTCGGCGTAACGGGAGCTTTGTACTCCTACGCCGACGACATAAGAGATTACGAAAGAGCGAAATATATAAGCTCTTACAAAACGACAGACTCTAAGCCGTTGAGCGTAGAGGAGATAGGCGCAAAATTTTTAGAACAAAAGCCGAACGCCTCGATAAG
This sequence comes from Helicobacteraceae bacterium, assembly GCA_031268655.1. Classification (GTDB taxonomy): domain Bacteria; phylum Campylobacterota; class Campylobacteria; order Campylobacterales; family SZUA-545; genus JAIRNH01. Next base: position 19,797 of record JAIRWX010000004.1, read on the forward strand.
GTTTTTCAGCGTCAGAAACCTAAAAGACAATCTAAGGCATATCGGCGTTTCGGCGGTTGAAAATGGCAAATACGGCTATTATGAAATAAACGCATATACGGGCGAAATTGCGGACAATAGCCTAAAAAGCGATAATTTTTTTGCCGCGGTGATGATGTTTCACAGGTTTCTGAACTTCGATGGAGCAAACGCCGTCGGCAAAAATATAGTCGCCGCTACGACGATAGCTATTATCGTTTTGTCGATTGGCGGGCTTTTACTCTATCTGCCAGCGCTTAAAAGAAACTTGTTTAAGAGTTTAAGGATCGAATTTAAGGCTAAGGGATACAAGTTTTTGTATCAACTTCATTCGGTTTTGGGAGTATTTACGCTTCTGTTCGTTTTGATTATGTGCTTAACGGGTCTTTGGTGGTCTTACGAATGGTATAGAGATTTTTTAAGCGCCTTAGCGGGAACGGAACATACAATCCACGCAAGAGGCGGGCAAAGGCAAGCGGCAAGCGGCGATCCGAAAGAGCTGCAAAAAACGTTCGACGCGGCGAAAGAGGTTATAAGCGGCTATCGATCGTACTTTATCAGCGTTCCGTTTCAAGACGATCCTTATGAACTATCTTACGCAAACGCCAGATACGGCGCTTACAATCTCCTGAAAATCAACGTTCAAAACTCTACGATAATCTCACAAGAGTTATACGAAGACAAAACGGCGGGACAGAAGTTTATACAAAATATATACGCTTTGCATTGCGGAGAGTTCTTTGGAGAATTCGGCAAAGCCGCTATGTGCGTATCCTCACTCGCTATGGCTTTATTCAGCGTCAGCGGAGTTTTAATGTTCTATAAAAGAATAAGAGCCAAACGAAAATCCAACGTTTTACGAAGACGCAAGCCTGTTTTTCAAACCGCTTCGCCAAAATGACGGCTTTGTATTCGGATGCGCGCAAACGCCGTAAAACAGACGCGAAAGCGCGTCTTTGGCGAGATTTTGCTACGCTTTTAACGGCAATTGAACTTGAAAGGGACGAATGCGGCGCGTTCTGACTATGTTTTATTTAACTCTGGGCGCGGCGATCGCGCAAACGCCCATTGATTTTACGACGCTCAAGCAAAGTTTCGTTCAGCGCGTTACCAACGAGCAAAACCAAACGCTGGTCTTTACGGGCGAGATATGGTTAAAACAGCCCAACTTCGCGCGATACGACTATGAAAAGCCGCAAAAAAAGATCGTCGCGGCGCGAGGCGATCGGATTTTGATACTAGAGCCCGACCTAGAGCAGGCGACGCGATTCAAAAGCGAAATCGCGCTCAATATCATCGATCTTTGGAGGCGAAGCTACGTCGTTGGCGACGGCAGGCGCGAGGCGATTGTCAGGAATCAGAAAATATCGATCGAGCATACGGACGCGGCGATTACAAAAGTCTATTACGCGGACGATCTTGACAACTTTGTGGAAATTATACTAAGCGATCCCAAGCGCGACGAACCGATAGACGACGACGTTTTCGCCCCCGCGATACCGAACGGCTGGGACGTTATCGCTCAATAATTCTGAAACAAAGTTAATCTGCGTCGCTTTTGTCCGCGCCTTTGTCAAGAGAGCGCGAGCAAGCGACAAAGTGCGGTTTTTTATCAAATTCGCGCATTTTTTAAGAATATATTAAGGATAAAGCGAGTAGCATAACGCCATCTCATACTTAACAAGGAGGCTATTATGAGACGTTCAGCGTTTACGATGATCGAGCTGATCTTCGTTATTGTTATTCTAGGTATCTTGGCGGCGGTCGCGCTGCCGAGATTTGCGGGCGTTCAGGACGATGCGCAGATTTCTGCGGAAAAAAGTGGCGTCGGCGCCATTCGCTCTTCGCTTACGGCGGTTCGCGGCAGAGCAATTGTTAACGTAGGCAAGGAGATTAACATATCCCTATTGGATGCGGCTGGTCAGTACTACATGGTGCCGTTCTTTCCAAATAGGTCGGGCATTGGGGGCGTTGCTATTGCATCTGGCGATCAAAATTTAAGCCTCGGAAACTATCCGAATAGCTTGAATACTAATTGGTGGACAGGCGGCGGCGCTACGCAAGCTAACGCGGGAAGGCTGACGGCGCAACGGAATGGCGACGCTGGCAACAATGGAGATAGGGAAGGCTCCGCGGTGTTGAACGTCGTACTTGAACAAGGTAGCCGCGAAGGTTGGTTAACCGCGGCAGGAACCGATCCAGACAATATTGTGGCTTCAGTAAACGGTGGGGGCGGCGCGCTTACCGATATCAAAGGACCCGCGACTTTGAACGTTCAAGATACCACGCTTGACCTCTGCCTTGGCAAGTTTTGGGAGTATAACTCTCAATCTGGCACGATAGCTTCTAAAGGCGTTTGCATACCTTGAGGTTGTTAAGCTGATGGCTTAACTTTTTGCAAGCTGTAAAGTTTGCCCGCCCAATTGTTGCGTTCGCGGCGGTTGGGCTTTTTATTTTCTCCCCGTAGGTACTTCCTTTTTCTTCAAAAGCGCTACGATTATCAGAATCTTTACATAAAGGAGGAAGCTATGGGACGTTTAGCGTTTACGATGATCGAGCTGATCTTCGTTATCGTCATTTTAGGTATCTTGGCGGCAATCGCGCTGCCAAGATTTGGCAACGTTCATGACGACGCGCAGATCGCCGTTGAAAAAAGCGGAATCGGTTCGGCTCGATCCGCTTTGAACGCGGTTCGGGGCAAAGCGTTCAACAAAGTAGGAAAAGAGGTTAATATCAGCGTAATCGATAAGAATGGTCTGTTTTACGCCGCGGTCTATCAGCCGAATACCCTTGTGGCGGCGGATCAAGAGGACGAGGCGGACATAAGCGTTACAAATTATCCCAACGCCCTTAGTTTTAGCGGCTGGAGCGCGGGCGGCGCGTCGCAAAGCTCGGCTACCCCCGTATCGGTTGGTTTCGTCAGCGCCGAAAACGGCGAAAAAGGCTCTACCGCGCTGGCGATTGTATTGGAGCCAGGCGGACGCGACGATTTTTCCACCTTTGCGACGCCGCCGCATTCGGGCTATACGCCGGCGGCGATCAGCGGCGGAACGTTGAGCTATATTACGGGACGCGCCAGCAAAGTGGTAACCGATCCGAGCGCGGATCCTTGTTATGGCAAGTTTTGGGTTTACAACTCCCTGGCTGGAACGATTTCTATCGCGGGCGCTTGTATTCATTGAAAACGCGGCTGCCCGCCGTCGCAATCCGCCCCGCCGCAAATAAAAACGGCTACGCGGCGGCAAAGCTAAAACAAGCGCGGTTATAATTTGCTCTATGGAAAATAAACTTTTTTATTTCTTCGCCAGATCGCTTTGGCGATCGGGGCTTGTAAAAGGCGTTTTATTTATGCTCGCGCTGTCGCTGGCGGCGGCGTTTATCCTCTCAAGCGCGAATATCGGTCAGGATAATAAGCTCTTTTGGGATCTGCTCTTGATCTTTGAAGCGTTATGGATGCACGCTCTAACGCTGCTTTGGGCGTACGAGCTGTGCAAAGAGGAGGAGCTGCTGTTTTTGGCGCGGCTTCCGCTTTCAACCTCGTTAAAACGATCGGCGTACGAGCGCGGCAGGTTTTTGGCGCTGCTTGCCGCGTTTTTACCGATTGTCGTTCTGGTCGCCGTTTTGGACGCGATTGTAGCTTCGCCGCTTGTGGTATGGCAGAGTTTACTCTACTCGCTTTCGGCTCTGCTTGGCGGTTTTATGGTGTTAGCCTTTAGCCGTCTTGTCTCCTCCGTTTCGGCGCTTCTGTTCTCCACGGCGTTTCTCGCGCTGGGCAACGGACTGGACGAGCTTTATCTATACGCGACAATGCAAAAAGACAGCGGCGCGGTTTTGAAAGCCGCGAGCGAGATATTGTTTGTGGCGGCTCCCAATTTTTCATTCTTTGACCATCAAGGCGAAGCGGTAGCCGGCGTTTGGGATTCGGTATTTTCGTTTTGGGCGCTGCCGCCTTTGTATTTCGCGCTTCTTAGCGGCGCGTTATTTGCGCTTGCCGTTTGGCGGTTTAATCAAAAGGCGATCTGATGCGCTTTTTTATTCCCCTTTTGCTATGCGCGATGTTGATCGCCTTCTATGCGCCTCGTCCGGTATTTGTCAAATCCGAAGGACGACTGCTCACGATGCAGCCGTATTTGCTTCGCGCTATGAGCGGATACGCCCATACGCTTGTCGGCGATTTTGTGTGGCTAAAAAGCCGTTACGTTGACGAAACGCGCCACGGAGACGCCGTTGACGCGGCTCTGTTGACCGCCGTTTTTCGCGCACACGTCATACTCGATCCGCACTTTACCATTCCCGTTCGCTACGCGGCAACCTATCTGGCGTCGATTCCCAAACTGCCGCTTGGCGGCGTAGAGCTTCTGGAGTTCAGCCAAAGTCTTAATCCCGATCGTTTCGATCTGCTGATCAACGAGGCGCTAATACGGATCGGATATGACGTGCCAAACAGCTCGGAGCGCATTCTCGAGCTTGCGAAACGTATTGAAAAGTTGCCCGAAAAAAACAAGCTTGTGGGCAGTATAGTGATGGACGATTGGATGATCGAAATGATTGCCTATATCCGCGCGAAAGAAGGCAAATCCCTGACCGCCGAAGACAAACTGCTGATCATTGAAGCCGATCTGGTCGATCTACTCAAACAAACCGAAAATCCAACGCGCCGCGCTCTGATCGAAGCGGAGTTAGAGAAAGTCCGCTCGCAAAAAAGCCAAAATGATCCCGCGCTCTTTTAGTCCGTCTAGCCCGTCGTTAATGCGCGATCTGATTTTTGAGCGTCCGCAATATCCAAGCGCGATCATGGCGGTCCTTTAATAGTATTTCGATCGGCGCAACGCCTATCTTAGCTCTCTCTTGCAAGATCGACGCGACGTTATCTTTAACAGACTGATCGCGGATTTCAAATACAGACTATATATCGCAAACTTCCGCCGCGATTGTTTTTTCAATATCTTTTAGTTCCGCGTACAATCGATCGGCAAGCGCGGCTTTGGACAGATACGCCTCCAAAAGCCTCTTCACGCCGACGTTCTCGCCCAACGCTTTTAACTCCTCGATCGCGCTGGGAATCGCCTCTCCCGCTTGATCGCTAAGGGTTATATCGTAGGCTTTGTTATCGACTCTGACGGTTATTTGCCTCTTCATACTTGGTAGTCTAAAACCTCTTTGCTTAGTTTCTTTTTGATTTAGCCGCGTTATTTTATCGCTAATAGTTGTCGGCTTCTTTGAAACGGCTGTTCCCAACCGCAACTTCTGTTCAAGGCTACGCAAGGCAAACAACGTAAATCTGCGCCGACGACGTCCAACTTTTGCTCGTTTTTCTCCAAAACGCCCCAAAATCCCTTGCCTTCTTTAAGCCAATCGTACTATAATTCCGCCCT
>JAIRWX010000075.1 GCA_031268655.1 Helicobacteraceae bacterium
CCCCCCCCCCCCGCCCCCCGCGCGGCCCCCCCCCCCGCGCCCCCCCCCCCGCCCCCCCGCCCCAAAACGTAGCCGCTTAAAACTCGCGCCCTAAATCCCAAAGCAAATAACGCTCGTCCGTCAAGACAAATCACTCGCCGCTCCCGTTATAAATTTGTCGGCACTTTATCAAGTTCTCGCTAAATCAACGTCGAGCGCCAAAGAAACGCAGGCTTTTGTTTATCTCGTTTTGTTTTGCGCGTCAAGTAAAATCTGAACGCGGCGGGTCTGATACGCTGACGTAAGGCTCGCAATCTCCTTTGCCGCCGATAAATATAAATAAAGAAAGAGTTTGCGTTCGGTTTGGTTTTATCAACTTACTAGCTGCGTCAAATCCTCTCTCGTTATCTGACGACTTACGCGCGTAAGCGCGGCTTGGGAGATTGCTTGCCAAAAGCTTTGGTCTCGCGACCAAGCAAAAGAAGTATAACCGAGTCGCCCGCATGTATTCATTGTTTTTGGGCAATTTATAAAACTAATTATAATTTTTTATAATTTATTTAGGTTGAGCGCCGTCGCGCCAGCTCGCGCCGCGCCCGTTCGGCGCAAGATTGCCGCTTTCGAGCGCGCTCGGAACGGAAACGGGAGATACGGCTTATAGAACTTTTTGTTTGCATTCGCCGCATTGCTCATCTTTAAGCTACCTTCGCTTTCTTGTCGCTGCGTAAACTTTGAGCAAAGTTTGCGCGCAAAACCGAAGATTGTCCGCTTTTAACTTTAGCCGTATTCATACCAAACGCTTGAGCTAAAGTCGTATAGCGGTCCTTGATTTTTGCGAAACGCCGCCTTTTTAACGAGGCTGTGCGGGCGCGTCTTTGTCGGCGCTAACTTCGCCGATCTTGATAGCTTACGGCTGGCGTTCTGTTTTCCGTATGGTTTTGGCAAAGAACAGAAAGTTAGCTTCAAGCGCCTTTTCTTTCATTGCCGCCTGATGATTGCCCCCCCCCGCTTTGTCGAGGGCGTATTTTCAGCCTTCTTTATTTTGTCCTCGCCGTTTTCAAGTCAAAAGCGCGATTTTTTGATTTTCGGGCGCTTAAGAACGTCTGCAAGGTTATAAACCGCCGGCTAACGATCGCGCGCGATCGTCCCGACTTGCGACCGATTTAATGATCGGACTATCCAAGCGCAGACAACTCCGCTTGGGTTCGCGCGCGCAATTCTTCTAGTTCTCGATCGATTCTCTCGATCTCCTCTTTCGCCCTCGCTACGTCGTCGCGCTCTTTTTGCGCGGCGGAGACGCTTCTGATCGCGCCCGTAATCCTGCCCGCCGAGCTTCGCCGACCGCCGATAAACGCCCCAAGCAAACTCGTCCCGATCGACGCGATCGCGCCGACTATCGATCGCTTAACGTCGCTTTTTTCTTTGTCGAGTCTGGCGAGCGCCCGCTCTCGTCTTTGCGTCAACCGCTTTTGTTCGCGCTCGTAGCTCTCCTCGATCGCCGCGCGTTTTTTCTTTACATTGACGTCTAACGTTATCGTCGGCGCGCTTTGCGCGATCTCCTCCGTAGCGCCGCCCGTTAGCGATCTGATCTGTTCGCGCGAAAGCGGACCTTTTAGGTAGCTAAGCGTCCAGCGGGTTTCAAAGGTTTGAATCCGATCGGTTTTCAGAATAAAGCGTCGCTTGCTCAGCGCGGCTATCTCTTCCGCGAGAGCGCCAATATCGCCCTCCGCGCCGATCAGCCCCGCCAAAACGCGCTCGCGATCTCGCTCGGTTTGCAACCTGCCTATAAACCAGCTTCCGATGTTGCTTAAGCCTTTATAGTCGAGATCTACGGGATTTTGCGTCGAGAGAATCGCGCCCAAGCCAAAGGCGCGCGCCTGTTTCAGCAAGGTAAGCATAGGCGTTTTGCTCGGCGGATTCGCGCTTGGCGGAAAGTAGCCGAATATCTCGTCCATATAGAGCACCGCTCTCAGCTCCTGCGATCCCTCCTGCGCGCGCATCCACGCCAAAACCGCGTTCAACAGCAAAGTTACGAAAAACATTCGATCTTTATCGCTTAGATGCGCGATTGAAAAAATGGCTATAACGGGCTTTTTGGCGTTGTAAATCGCGCCAACGTCGAGCGGATCGCCCCTCAGCCAAGCGTTAAACGCGCTGGAGGCGATCAGCGAATTAAATTTGGCGGCGAGATCGTAACGTTTCGCTTCGGGAAAAAAGCTCTCGAGCGCAAAAACGCCCACTTTGTCAAAAGGCGGCTTTACGATGCGCGCTATGATGGTCGCCAAGTCCAAATTCTCGCCGTTTGCCCACGCCGCGGCTATAATCGCGCCAATCAGCGCGGCTTCTTTGCTTGTCGTCGCGGAGTTTATCCCGACAAAACCCAACAGATTTTCGGCGGTGGAGGCGATCAGCGAATTTAACAGATCGTAATCCTCCGCGACCGTCTTTGGCGGCGCGGCGAAAGAGCCGAGCGCGTTAACCGATTCGCCGTGCGAAGCGCCCGGCGTGTAGAGCCTGAATTCGGCGCAATCTTTCAACGCTTTGACCCGCGCTGCGTCCAAACCCCAGCTCTCCAAACCCTTTTTCCATAGGTCGGCGATCTGCGCGGGGTTGTCGGTCCATGGCGCAAATTCGCTCTCGCTAAGGTTTGGAAAGGTCAAAAACAGATTGGCGAGATCGCCCTTGGGGTCGATCGCTATGGCGCTCGCGCCGCTTAACAGCGCCTCCTCAAGCAAGGCGATTCCAAGCCCCGTTTTGCCGCTGCCCGTCATGCCGATAATCGCCGCGTGAGTGGTAAGCGTTTTGGAATCGTACGCTAGTTTTTGCCCGTCAAGCGTTTTGCCTAAATAAAAATCGCTCATTTGAAGCTCTTACTCATAAAGATCGATACGTTCAAGAGATCGCCTCGAACGTTACGTTCGCGTCGCCGATATTTTTGAAAACCTCGACGCTTGAATCGGCGCGCCCGATTTTCTGCATACCAAAGCGCTCGCCGTTTTGAGCGTACATTATAACAAGACTATGGCGCGGCGGTCGGTAGACAATTTCGCCCGTCTCGTATCCGCTGGTCCGCACATTGTCCATAGGCGGCGCGTCTGGAAAATGACAACGCATTTCGCGCTCGTATAAATCCGCCATTTCGACGCTCAAAAGCGCGAGCGCGAATATTGACTTTTTCATTGCGCTACGCGCCTATTTGAGTTTCTTGATCTCGGCTTCTATATCCGCGATCCGCCGCAAATCGGAAGGGTGGGTCGATAAAAACTCCGGCGTTTTGTCGCCGCCTTGCGTCGCCATATTTTTCCAGAACTTCGCCGCCTCGCTTGGGTTGAAGCCGGCTTTATACATCAACGTAACGCCGCTCGCGTCGGCTTCGCTCTCATGTTTGCGACTGTAAGGCAAAATCACGCCGATATTTGCCGCCGCGCCATACGCCGACTGATACGCGCTCTGATACTTAGCCGGTACTTTCAGCGCGGAGGATAACAACTCGCCCCAAAATTCCGCGAGTTGCCGCTGGCTAACGCGCTCCGCGCCATGTCGCGCTAATACGCGCGCTATCTCGCGCCCCATCATGCAGGCGATCTGATCGTCGTTCGCCGTCAGTTTCAAAATGCCCGTATAGAAAAACGCCTTGCCGCCGGGCAGCGCGAAAGCGTTGATCGTAGAATCTTCCAGCGCGTAAAAATCCCACGTATGGGCTTTGGCTTCGGGCGAAACGGCGACGATTCGTTATACCGACGTTTACCACGCGCTCGGTTAGCGCCTTGTCGATCGAGCGCTTCGAATTTTTCAGTATCTCTTCGGCTTCGCTAAGACCGAGTCGATTTTCTTCTTCCTGTCCAATCAGGATCAGTTGCGTCCGTCCCGTTACGGGCGCTTTTTGGGTTATGGCGCAACCGCCCATTAAGACGGCGATCGCCAAACATAGCGGCGCCATTTTCACCGCTTCGTCCTTGTCAAAAGTTATCGCTATATTATCGCCACTGAGCAAAAATCCGACGCGCGATAATAGATTTGCTTATGCGCGGGCGCGAAAGAAAAACGGCGATCAAAAAGACGTTGCGGTCGCCGCGGCGCGGCGTTTTCACGCGGGCTACAGCGCGTCGATCAGCGCCTTAACGTTTTTTACTATCAGTCGGTTCTCTCGCTCTCCTTCGATATACCGATCGACGTAGGGCGCGATCAGCCTCTGTTTTTTGCCTGCGATTTGCAACGTCAAAAGCGGCGGATCGCCCGCAAGAATATCGACGATTTTGCCTACGACCTCGCCGTTTTCGACGACCTCTATTCCGATCAGCTCAAACCAAAAACGCTCGCCTTTATTCAAGGCGATCGCCGCTTTGGTCTCTTTTATGGTCGTCAGCAACTCGCAATTTGTAAGCAAAGCCGCCTCTTCGGGACTATTAAACCCCTCGAAGCCTATCAAAAGCCGATCGCGATCAAAGCGATCGATCGTCAACTCCCGCGTTTGAGAGCCTAAAACGGCTTTCAGCGTCCGCCCAACGGCAAAGAACTCCGGAAAATCGGAATCGAAACGAAGCCTCAGAAGCCCTTTGAGACCGAAAGTTTTGCCGATCTTCGCCAGATATAGCTCGTCGTTACTTCGCGCGCTCGTCAAGCGATTTGACCAGAATGCGATAGCTCACGCCGTCTTTGGCTTTGCAGCCCGAGACAACCGTTTTGATCGAGTTGATCATATTGCCGTCTTTGCCGATAATCTTGCCTACGTCCTGTTGATTGGCGTATACCACAATTTCGGAAAAATCGCGATCAACGTCTTCGCGCGTAACCTCGATTTGATCGGGCTCGCTGGCGATGAGTCGCGCAAAATCCGCGACAAAATTCTCAACCATCCGTTAGGCTTTGGCGGCAATCCGCGTTACGGTTTCGCTTGGTTTTGCGCCTACTCCGACCCAATAGCCGTAGCGATCTTTATCGAGCTTCAGCGTTTTTTCCTGATTCATAGGGTTGTAATAACCTAAAATCTCCACGAAACCGCTGTCGCGGCGCTTCCTGCTATCCGTTACGACGATGCGATAAAAAGGCTGTTTTTTCTTGCCCAATCTAGTAAGACGAATGACTGTCATTCTTGCTTATCCTTTTTGTTTGTAGTTATTATCTCATACGAAGGCTGTTTTGCCCGCCAAAAAACGATTCCAGCCGCGCCGCGCCGCCTTTGCCCGTAAGCTGTTTGGCGAGTTTAGCGCCGTTTTTGAACCGCTTGATAATCCTGTTTACCTCGTCAATGTTAAGTCCCGCGCCCGACGCGACGCGGTTTTTGCGCGAAGGGTTGAGCAGATCGGGATCTTCTCGCTCGCGCTCGGTCATCGATTGGATCATCGCGCGAGCGCGTTTGATCTCGTCGGAATTTTGCAAATCTACGTCGCCTAGCTTATCCGCCAAGCCGCCCGCGCCCGGCAGCATCGACAAAAACGATTTCATATTGCCCAGCCTGCCGACCTGTTCAATCTGATCCAAAAAATCGTTGAAGTTAAACGATCCTTTTTTGATCTTGCGCCCAAGCTCTTTTGCCTTTTTTTCGTCGATCGCCGCGCCGACCTTTTCGGCTAAACTCGCTATATCGCCGCCGCCCATCAAGCGGCTAACGATCCGTTCGGGAATAAAAATCTCCAGATCGTCCAGCTTCTCGCCCACGCCCAAAAACCGAAGCGGAACTCCAAGCTGGCGCGCGAGCCCGATCGCGATCCCGCCCGTGGAATCGCCGTCGAATTTGGTCAAAATCACGCCCGTAAGCGCTATCTGCTCGTGGAACGCCGCCGCGGTTTTCACCGCGTCCTGTCCAGAAAGCGAGTCGGCGACGTAAAACGTCTCATGCGGAGCTGCCGCGTTTTTGATCGCCTTTAGCTCGTCCATCAGAGTCTGATCAATTGCCAGCCTGCCCGCGGTGTCGATAATCACAGCGTCAAAGTGCCCTTCGCGCGCGCGCTTCAACGCGCCCGTCGCCGCGGCGATCGGCGAGGACGCGCTAAACATTTCCGCCTCAATCTGCTCCGATAACCGCCGCAACTGCTCTACCGCCGCTAAACGCTGCAGATCGGCGGCGGCTAACAAGATCTTTTTGCCGCGCTCTTTTAAGTATTTCGCCAGCTTAGCGCTTGTCGTGGTTTTGCCGCCGCCCTGCAAACCGACCATCAGGACAATGGTGGGCGGGCGATCGGCGAACGTAAACCCTTGGTTGCCAGCCGCCGCGAGCGTCTCAAAAAGCGTCTCCTCGAGCGCTTTAGCGAAACGATCTTTTTGAATGCCCGCCTGTTTGGTCTTGATCTCCACCTTAGCGATCAGATCTTTGACGACCTTATAATGCGCGTCGCTTTTTAGCAACGCCTTTCGCAGCTCCTCGAGCGCGCGCTTGAGCGAAGCTTCGTCGTCAAAATGTCTGATACGCGAAACGGCGGTTTTAAGCGATTCGGCGATTTTATCCAGCAAAAACAACTCTCCAGAACTCAAGACAAAAATAGGCGCGCATTATAACCGCTAAAACCTAAGCGCCAAAGAGCGCCGCAAACTCGCTCGGACGCTCCGCCGAGATTTCGCGCCCAAGCAAGGCGATATAAACCGAGTGCAGCATCAGCCGTTTGTACGGCTTGCCGCCATAAACCAGATCGCCCAAAATGGGCAGCCCGATATGCGCCAGATGAATGCGGATTTGATGGGCGCGCCCCGTTGGGATCGCAACCTCCAGCAGCGAGCGCCTGCCCTCGATTTGAAGCGGTTTTATAATGGTAATCGCCTCTCTGCCGCGCTTTTCGTCGATCGCGCTTCTTGCTCTCGCGCCCTTGAAAGTCAAAACGGGCAGATTGATAACGCGTTCTTCGGCGAGCGTCCCCGAAACGACGGCGAGATAGCGTTTGGTTGTTTTCCGCCGCCTGAACTCGTCGATCGCGCGGAGCAAAAACTCGTCGGTCTTTGCCAGACACAAAACGCCGCTGGTCTCTTTGTCCAAGCGGTGAATCAGCTTAAATCCCAGCCGCTTTTCAACCGAGTAGCTCTCCGCGCCTCTTGGCTTATCGATCGCGATCATCTCTTTGTCTTCGTACAGCGCCCTGATTCGCTTTGGTCTTTCAACCTTGAACGTCGTATCGGCGCTAAGCTCCGATCTGGCGATCGTAAGCCGCCTGTCGCCGACGTAAACATACCCGTCGTCGATAAGCCTTTTGGCTTCGCCGTTGCCGATCGCCTCTTGCAGCGCCAATAATTTATACGCCTTTTCGTTCATCGCGCTAATTATACATTTTCGCCGATCGCCGACGCTTCCTCGCCGAAACTCGGCGGCTCGCGGGCTGTTTTGCGCTTGGCGCTTAATAAGCAAAACGCCCGTTTTATGATTTTGGCGTATAATCGCCGCCGCAAATTCAAAATAGGACAAAAGGGAGCGTATGTCGGAGGAAAAGGTAGGGACGGAAGAAGTTCCAGAACAACTTTATCTGCTGGAGTTGAAAAAGCGCGCGGATCAGACGGAGCAAAGCGCGAGCGGATTTCGCTTAAAAGAGGACGCATTTGCGATATATATCGACGCGAAAACGATCGACTCTCTTATTTATCAGAACACGCAGCAAACCTATAAAGAACTGATCTCAAAAGCGGTCGATCACGGCAAAAATTCGTATCCGGCGCACTTTGAGGCGGCAAGAATTCTAAAACAACACGAAGTGGTTATCAATCGCGAGACGATCAGCGGCGTTATCGCCGGCGAGCTCGCGTATATTCGCGCGCAAGCGGAGCATTTCGTCTGGGACGCGATTGTCGCTTGTCCCGCGTCGCTCAAGGTGATCAACGACAGCGCGCATATAACCACGATCCCCGTTTCGCGCTTTGTCGTCTTGCACCTCTTCAACTACGATCTATCTTTCGGGGAAAACGAATATATGCTTAACAAAAAATCGAGAGCCGACGAAGACGAACGGGGGGCGGTCGAATTTGACGGACATTCAATAGTCGCCGGCGAAGTCTCCGCGGTAAGCGTAAGCAGGCGCTAGCCGCGGCTAAATCGATTCGTAGGTTTTGTGAAAAATCTCGCGCTTAACGATATAGACGTTGCCAAAGTCGTCGCGCGACGCGGCGACATAGTCGCCTATCTTGCCGGATAAGTATTTTTCCGTATCCCATCGGGTGAAAACCTTCGCGTCTCTGCCTAACGGCGCGGCGCGAATGATCTTTTCGGCTTTGGGAACGCAAGCGCGCGCGGAGGCGATAACCGTTTTTTTCTCGCCGGAATGTTTGTTGATAATGGCGGGCGCGTATTCCGCGGTTACAACGTAAGGATCCGACAGCACGTCGTAATCCTCCTCGAAACGAAATCTGCGTATCGGATATATTTCGCCTTCTACCCCAATCATCAGATAGATCTCGCTTGAGACTACGACGTCCACGTCTCCTTCCAGCGTGCGAACGCAGATCGGCGTTCCGTTCGAAAAAATATCGTTTGTGGGCGCGAAGCCGATCGGGATCGGCAGCTTGCGATAACGCGGCATAGAGGCGAAATCGATATTGTGATTATCCGAATAGATAAAGTTATAGCGCGATTGATACTCTTTGATCTTTGCGGTTACAAACTCGTCGGGAGCGACTCCCTCCATCGCTTTCAGCGAAATGTAGCCGCCCGCCTTTTCCATACTGCCGCCGCCGCTTCCCGCGCCTTCGGTTATAAACGCGACAAGCTCGCTCGCCATCACCTCGCGTACGGAGCTTCTGATAGACAGCTTAACGCCCGCGTTGTGCGGCGCGTACGCTACGCAGCAATCAAAACATTCGACCTGTTTGGCGATATCGCCTGCAAAGCCCAAAAGATTTGGATCGCAAGCGTCGGCTTGCAGCAGCCCTATCGTTCCAATAAGCCTCGACGCGGCGAGCGCGTTGGCGACAATTTTCAGATCCTCTATCGTCAGAGCCGAATTTCTCAATTTTCTTATCAGCGCCGCGTCCGCGCCGTCAAACTCCAGCAGGTCGCGATCGAGGGGATGGCGCATCTCCGCGCCGTCGATCGTGTCCGTTACGAGTCCGTAAACGAGAGCCGTCGCGATTTTTGGATTCGCGGCAAAATCAAAACCCTCTTTGCGCAGCAGATCCCAGATAAGCGTGGAGCAGCTGCCAAGCTGCGGAAAAATAACGTGATCGTCCGAGACCGGAATCTCCTGGCGATGGTGATCAAAAACGGCGAAACGATCGCACGCGAAGCGCGTAACGTTGCCCGCTCCGTATTGACAATCGACGGTGATCAGCAGTTTTGGGCGCGGCAACGCTACGATATGCTCCAGCGGTATCTCCAGCAGTTTGACCATTAAAACGACGTTGGGTTTTGTAATCTTCGCGCCGGAGTAGATCAGCCTGACCTTCGCGCCGTTGTCGGTTAAAAAGCGCCAGAGCGCGAAACCGCAGGCGATGGTATCGGGATCGGGCGCGTCGTGGCACTGAACGACGACCTCTTTGAAAGCGGCGATCTTTGAAAGCGTCACCGATCGACCACCGAAAACCGCGAGAGCGCCACTAGGGCTTCGGCGCTTTTGACCTCGGAGTTGGAGTAGGCTCTGATCTCGTATTCGCCCTCCTCCTCCGGCGCGGCGAGATTGACGTTGAAAAAAGCGGACGCGATCGGCGCGTATTCAATAAGCTCGCTTGACGGCGCTTTGGCTCTGTAAATGCCGACGATCGGCGTATCTTTAACCATATCTTGCGGAACGTCGCCGATAGTTACGCCGATCGGCGCTTTTGGAGCGTATTCGCTCGCGTCAATCGCAAGTTGGAAAACGCCCAAAGAGTTTTTGGCGACCGAGAACGAAGCGCCGTATCTGAACGTTTCCGCATTGACTTTTATGGAGGCGTAGGCGCGCGCCTCGTAGTCGCCGGAGCGAATCGGTGCTCGAAGAAGGTTGCCGTCGGCTTCCAGACCGTCGATATAAGCGTACCATTCGTAATTCTCGCCGATCTTTTCGTCCTCTTTCCAAACGCCGACAATGGCGCGATTATCGATCATCTCTTGCGTAACCTCTTTCAGGCTTATTACGATCGGCTCGGCGGGCAGGTAGACGCTTTTGTTCAATACGATCCTGTAGCTCTCGTCTTTCGCCAAACTCTTAAAGAAAACAAGCCCGCCGACGACTAAAACCGCGACGCAAACCGCCGCCGCGATCTTCGCCGTAAAAAGGTTGCGGCTCTTGCGAAAGTCTTGTTGTTTTTTGGCTTCGCTTTGACGCTCGACGGCGCTAAACTCCAAGCCCGCGCAGATTTGACTCGCAATATCGACGGCGCTTTTTTTGCCCATCACGCCCTGCGTTACGTTCAGCCCCAAAGCTAAGCCCGGGGGCAGCACCTCTATGCCGTCGAGGTACACCGGAATAATCCGCTTGCTTTGATTCAGGGCGAACTCGATTTCGCTCCGTACGTATTTGCTGGCGACGGATTCTTTAGAGATAAAGGCTACCACCGCGTCGCATTCGATAATCGCTCGCCCGACCTCGTCCGTCCAAGCCGAGGAGACGTTTATGCCTTTATCGTACCAAACGGCGTAACCGCGACCGACAATTTCGTCGATCACGGGAAAAACGATTGAACCGTTGTCGTGAGCGTAACTGATAAATGCGAAAGAGGTTGTCTTTGAAGCCATTTGCTCTCCCTTATTTTTTCAGGTCTCGAACGCTTATAGCGACTTTTGCCATCAGAGTCGCGTCGGTAAGAATATCGGCGTTATTATAAGCTCTAATCTCATAACGTCCGATCGCGCTTGGCGCGACAAATGAAAGCGAAACGTTTTTCTTATCGACGATCTTTTTTTCGATCGCGTTGTCCCCGCTCTCCCAGACGCGCCATACGCCGACGACCATACGACCGTCAATGGCGTCTTTTTTCGCGCCGATAACCTTTGCCGCGATTTTTTCGCGCGAATTATAAACGTTTTTATCGGCGGCGATCCTGCAAGCGCCAAGCGCGTTGCCGACGACGAAAAAACGTTTAATCGCTATCGGCTCGCCGTCGTCTTTGGCGCGGATTCTAATCTCGTATTCGCCCGTTTCGCCCGGAGCGCGTAAAACGATCTTTGCTTCATCGGCGCTTACCTCTTTGAACGGTACGCTATCTTGCGCGTCAACCGCGGCGATCGACGCGATCGCGCCGTTTGACGATTGCTTTTGGACGGCTTTATCAAGGTTGATCGTCATAGGCTCGGCGGGCGCGTAGCGCTCCTTGGCGAGCGCGATCGCGGCGATCGACGCTTGCTCCTTAGACATAGTTTGCAAATATTCTTTGATCGCGGGGCGAAACTTAGCCGCCGCGTAGGTTAAGCCGCCCAGCGCGATCAGACAAACGAAGGCTGTCGCCAAAACGCGCTTTTTAGCCTCTCTCGCGTAAGCTTCGGAGGATTTGGGGATATTGTTCTGATCGAACCACGCGGCGAGTTTTTCGGCGATCGCGGCGGAACCGGGACCAATCACGCCTTGAATCGAG
This sequence comes from Helicobacteraceae bacterium, assembly GCA_031268655.1. Lineage (GTDB taxonomy): Bacteria > Campylobacterota > Campylobacteria > Campylobacterales > SZUA-545 > JAIRNH01. The sequence continues at coordinate 11,440 of JAIRWX010000075.1, forward strand.
TTCAACCCCAACGCGAAGCCCGGCGGAAGTTTGCCGACAGGATCGAGATAGACGGGCACAATGGTTTTGCGCTCGCGCAGAGCAAACTCAATTTCGCTGCGCACAAACAGCGAACCCGCGGATCCAATCGATACGAAAACGATAAACGCCGCGCAATCGCCGATCGCCCTCGCGATCTCGTTCGTCCATGTGGAACTAACGCCGATCTCTCGATCGCACCAGATATCGTAGCCCGCCGCGGTTAGTCGATTGACTACCGCCAAGACTATTCGCGCGTTTTGGTGAGCGTAACTGATAAATGCGAAAGGGCGCGTCGTCGCCATGAAACTCCTCTTTTATTATTTTAGCGCTTGTTTGTCAAGCGAGCGCGTATCGCGCAAAGTTAAACAATTTTTATAAAAAGACTTGACAATGATAGGCTCAATGTTGTATAATGTGTTTAGCGCTTTATATGGTAGAGCGCTAAATAAGCGTAAGGAGTTTCAAATGATAGTTCAACGATTCGATCCATTTCAGGAGTTTCGCCGTCAGGTTTTAGACGTTTTTGGCGATAAAACGGAGGCGGCGCCCAATCTTTCCAGCTTCACCCCCGCGGCGAGCGTCCGCGAGACCGAAGCAGCGTATCTGATCGCGCTCGATCTGCCCGGTATGGACAAAGAGGCGATCGCCGTCGATCTGAAAGACGGCGCGTTAAGCATAGGCGGCGAAAGAACATTTGAGAACGAGGTCAAGGAGGAGGACTACTATCGCCTCGAAAGTCGCTATGGGCGATTTGAAAGGCGCTTTAGCCTGCCCGACAACGCGGACGCGGACGCGATCGAAGCCGCCTATAAAAACGGCGTTTTGACCTTGACTCTGCCGAAGGTTCAATCTAAGAGCGCAAAACAGATCAGCGTAAACTGAACTTGTCCGCGCCGATCGTAACGATCAAAAAAAACGTTAACAAATCGGCGCGGATAGCATCTGATGGCGCGTTTGTCCTCCCTTGCCCGTCGATTGATCGGCGGCGTCTATCTATTTCGCCTCGACCGCGCCCGATTAAACCTTGTGCCGCTTTGCTTCAGCGGGCGAACGAATAAACATATATTGATTGCAACCGAGACTGCCGCCGCAGGTAAAGAGTTTGCGAAGCGCGTAACCTCTGTCGCGGTAAAACTCGAATATCTCTTCAGGTTTCGCAACCTCGAACGGATAGCCGCCAACCCAATCTATAACGTCTCTGTGCGGCGACATTCCTCTGTTTTTGGCGTAATTGCGCCATGTTTCAAACGGTTTTAGGCGTAGAAAGTCTCTTATCGTAGTAGGTCCCCAAAGTCTGGGATAACAAAGTCCGACGATTAAAGCGCGGATAATTCTCGGCGAGGCGTTATAGGCTTTTTTAATCCGCCGCCAGCGGCGCGACGCTCCGCCCTGATCGTTGTAAATTGAGATAAACAGCTTTCCGCGCGGCGCGACAAGCGGATCGACGTTGGCCAAAGCCTTATACATAGCGCCCGTATGGTGCAAAACGCCCCACGAATATACTATGTCGAATTGTCCCAGTTCGCTCAGATAGTCAGGGTCTAGAATGTCGCCCTCGCCGATCGTCCAGTTCGGATCGCCGTCGTAATAACGCCGCTTCAGCTCCGCCGCGCAGGCTACGCTTGCGGGATCGTAATCAAAGCCGACGACCGACGCGCCCAAGCGTCTTGCCGCAAGCGAGTGAATCCCGCTTCCGCAGCCCGCGTCCAAAAAGCGCTTGCCCGTTAGCGAATCGATTTCTAACATCTTTTGAAGGTCCTTTTGCGCCTCTTTGATCCGATCTTCATTCAGGCTCCTTAAAAACTTCGCCCAATTATCGCCGAAAGCAAACCTCTCGCCGCTCGCAATCTCCGCGTTAGCGTCAGCTTTCCTCTCTCTGGAATTCGTCTCGTCGCTCATCTCGTCGGCTTCCTTTCCGCTATTTTTTAACGCTATCAAGCCATGATTGAAACTGAAGTATATTCCACAGATAGTAATGCCAGCGTCTTTCGCCCGATCGATGCTCCCGCCACTTTTGCGCGATTGGCGCGGGATTAAAAAAGCCTTCGCGTTTCAACCGATCGACGTTTAGCAGATCGTCCGCCCAATCTTTAAGCTCCTCTCTAAGCCACAGATCGATCGGCGCGCCAAAGCCCATCTTGGGGCGATCGATAATCTCCTTTGGAACATAGCGGTATAAAACCTGCCGCAGCAGCCATTTGCTTTTGCCGTCGCGCTCCAAAAATCGGCGCGGCAGGCTCCACGCAAACTCCGCGAGGCGGTGATCGAGCATTGGCGCGCGGGTTTCGAGGCTAACGCCCATAGCGGCGCGATCGACCTTGACGAGAATGTCGCCGCTTAGATAATCTACCTGATCGAGATAACGCATCTTTCGGCAAAAATCGCCGATCGCCGCCGCGCCGATCGGCGGCGGTTCGCTCGCGCCAAGCGCTATCTCGCTTGGGCGCTTAAAGGAGCTGGTTAAATAGAGATAAAGCTCTTCATCGTTTTTGAACGCGACAATTTCGGAGAGTTTGGAAAGGCGATCGCCTATTTTGCCAAAACGTCTTGAAGCTAAGAGCGGCTTTTTAAGTATGGCGCGTAAAACGGCGGGAATCCAACCGATCTTTTTTCGTATCCGCTCCGCTAAAAAGTAACGATCATAGCCAAGAAACAGCTCGTCGCCGCCATCGCCGCTTAACGCTACCGTAACATGCCGTCGCGTCATTTCCGCGACCAGATAGGTCGGTATTTGCGAGCTGTCGCCAAACGGCTCGTCGTACAGCGCGGGCAGCTTGGGAACTACGGCGAGAGCGTCCGCGCCCGTCAAGTAGAGTTCCGTGTGATCCGTTTGCAATCGTTTTGCGACTAAGAGCGCGTGAGCCGCCTCGTTATACTCTTGCGAATCAAAGCCGATCGCGAAGGTTTTGACGGGACGGGAGCTTTGCGCCTGCATAAGCGAAACGACCGCGGAGCTATCAATCCCGCCGCTAAGAAACGCGCCCAAAGGCACGTCGGCGACCATCTGCGCTTTAATGGAGCGGCGAAGCATAAAATCAAGATCGTCGATCGCCTCCGCGTCGCCGTAATCGTCTTTTGGCGGCTTTGCGGCGATCTCCAAAACGTTCCAGTACTCCTTTTCGCTCAATCCGCCGTTTTTCAGCGTCAGATAGCGGGCGGGGCGAAGTTTCTTGATCCCTTTATATATCGAATGCGGCGCGTTGATATAGCCTCGCCTGACAAACAGCGCGAGCGCGTCGCGGTTGATCGCGCCGTTAAAACTTGGATGCGCTCTTAACGCCTTCAGCTCCGAACCAAAAAGAAAAGTTTCTCCCGCAAACCCGTAATAGAGCGGCTTTTCGCCAAAGCGATCGCGGGCGAGCGTCAAAGTTTTCTCGGCGCGATCCCATAACGCGAAAGCGAACATGCCGACGCATTTTTTCAGCGCGTCCTCCACGCCCCAAGCGGCGATCGCTTCGATAAGCGTTTCGGTGTCGCTATGCCCGCGCCAATTCGCCTCTAAAGAGGCGCGAAGATCCAAATGGTTGTATATTTCGCCGTTATAGACGACGACGAAACGATCGTTCGCGCTTATCGTCGGCTGTTTGCCTGCGTCGCTTAGATCCACGACGGAGAGTCTGCGGTGCGCCAGCGCCGCGCCGCCGGCTTGATCGATCCATACGCCGCTGTCGTCGGGACCTCTGCTTATGATCGCGTCGCTCATCTTGCGCGCGATATTTTCTGAAACTACGCCGCCAACGTAACCCGCTATGCCGCACATAGCAACGCCTCGTAAAATGATTCGTAACGTTTTGTCATATCGCCTACCTCAAAGTTATCCGCAATTCGCCGCCTCGCCCGTTCGCCCAAAGCGCGCCGATCGTCTCGACTCATAGACAAAAGCTCCAAGAGCGCTTGGGACAGCCCTTGCATATCGCCGACTTCGACGATCCTGCCCGCGTCGCCGATAATACGCGCCGAATCGCCGACGTTTGTCGCCGCGCAGACCGTTCCGCACGCCATCGCCTCGCCCAAAACGTTCGGAAAGGCTTCGCCATAAGAAGAAGAAGAAGACAGAATATCTAAAGCCGCGCAGATTTCGGGAATATCCTCGCGCCTGCCTAACAGATAGGTTTTCCCCGTCAGATTTTCCTCCTCGATCGCTTCGAGCAGTCTCTTATTATCGCCGTCTATCCCCGCGCCGACAAGCGCGAAACGCGCCGTATCGAGCGATCGCGCTACTATGCCCGCCGCTTTGATAAACCCTTCGTGATTTTTTTGCGGATCAAGCCTGGCGATTAACCCAATCAACGGCGTTTGATCGTCTATATTCAGCGCCCGCCTGATTTTCGATCTCGCGGCGGGGTCGGGCTTGAAAACTTCAAGATCAAAGCCGTTGGGAATAATCAACGTTTTGGAGCGATCGTAGCCGAGATTTTCGTGAATCGCGGCGGCGACCTCCGAGCATGAGACGATCGTTTTGGGCAGCCGTCTTGAAAGCAGAGCGCAAAGTTTAACGACCAGACGGGTGGAACGCTTTGTCTTGTCTTGATCGAGATTTGAGTTGCGAATACACCAAGCGATTGTTTTTACGCCCGCCAAATACGCCGCCAAGCCGCCAAGCAGATCGGCGTGATACATCCATGTATGAACCAGATCGGGCTTAATCCGCCGCAGACAAACAATCAGCGAGAAAAGGTTAAACGGATTTTTCAGATTGATCGATTGAACCCGCAAATCAAGCGCCTCGAATTTAGGCTTCAGATCGCCGTCTTTACTAAGCGAAATAACGGACGGGCGAAAACGTTTGCGATCAAGCCTTTCAAGCAGTTTCAGCAACGTAACTTCCGCGCCGCCCGCGTTAAGCCCCGTAATCACAAAGGCGATCTTAATCCTCTCAATCGCCTCCAGCGTTTTATCCGTCATCGATTCAAGCGAAAATCGTTCGATAACGCTCGCTCTGATCCGTTCTCGCAGGTTTGGCTCGTTCCGCGATCTGTTC
>JAIRWX010000055.1 GCA_031268655.1 Helicobacteraceae bacterium
AACTATATATTCTCTGGTTCGTGTGATCCGGTGCCCGCCCCCCGCCCCGCCGCGCGCGGCGCCGGGGGGCGGCCCCCCGAAGCCTGAGCCTATCCGCAATCAAACCGGCTAATAGTTCAAATTGGTCTTTTGTCCATGGCGCGGACGATTCAAGGTTTGCAAAGCGATTCGCTGCGACCGGTATTGTAAGCCACTCGTTTTCGCTTATATCGCAGTCTTTATAAATATGCTCTCCGCTATTGTTAATGTACATATCCCTAAATAGTCCTTTAAGCCCGACGGGATTGATAGATATAATATCGGTTTTTGGATAATGGATGAGCGCGTAATCTTTTAATTTACGATATCCGTCGCGCAGATTTTTAATAGCGTCGTTCATGGTGGTTAGGATTATGTCCTGTTTAGAGCCGTCGTAATAACCTCGGCTATCCGTGTCAAGACCGACAAGATATAAGGCTTTAGGATTAGTGTACAGCGCAAAGCTGATAGCGTTAAATGTAACAGAACCGAAGACGGGTAACGGTTTTGTCTCTATATTGCCGGTAAATTTTTCGTTTGGGTATAAATCAACGCGATTCAAGTAATAGCGTAAAGCGTTAGCTTGGCATGCGAGAGCTTCTGGTATATGAAGCTTATGCTCGTATAAATTGTAGTTATAATCTTCGTCGTAAAGTCCGTAAAATTTTACGCATCTTTCCGGCAGATACGAACTAGCCTCGGCGATAAAATTTTTTACGCGCGCGTAATCTGCCATAAAAAGAAAATCGAGCTCGACATGCGACTTGAAAGCGTTATTAACCCCTATATGGACAACGTCTTTCATAGGAATATATTTATTTAGCGACGGACCGCTTCCGACAACGGCGATTTTTCTGCCATAGTACATATTTTTGAATTTTGGAAAAACTTTTGAATGCAAATTGGCAATACGCAACGCCCTGCCGATTTCCAATTCATTGCCATTAAACATTATCCGCTCTTGTCGTCAGATATGACGCATTGCCCATAGAACATACGTCAATAGCGTTTTCACGCGACACTGCTTCTCTTTCTTTTGACATAGATTGGCAATATCCCAAACAAGAACCATTTGATTTTTTTGGGCTTGCGGACAATCTTCAACAAGAGAATTTTACCAAAAACATAATATTTAGCGGCGCCTGTAGCCTTGCGCGCTAAATATTCGCCGTATTTAGCCAATAAATAATCCCTCCATGGCTTTACGCTAATACGTTCGGCGAGCTTTAACGTAACGCGCTCGGAACAATGTTTAAATAACCGCAATTGATACAGCGACTCGCATTCGTCCAACTTCAGCCCAAAATGCTTGCCAACCAGATTGTAGAAGCTTTCCGCGTAAACGCGCGCGTTTTTTTGGTAATTTTCTTTTTGAGACGAAAATCCTCCGTCGCTGTAAGCTACGGCAACTCGTTGGATATATACATATTTTCTTTGATCTTTCAAAAAGACTCTCATCAACATATTGTCGCAGCTTACCGGATAATTGAGATCAAACCCGCCGTACTCGCGCATCGCTTTTACGCTCATAAAAACGGTCTGATGACATGGACATATATCAAAAGCTATGGCGTCTGGTTCGGCGTTCCAAAAGCCGACCCCATCGCTGAAGACTCTTTTCGCGTTGGCAAAACACCATTCCGCCCCCGTTCTCGCCAATTCGTTAGCGGCGGTTTCTACGTAATCTTCTCTTGCATAGTAGTCGTCCGAATTCATAAAGCCTATATAATCGCCTGTCGCTTCTTGCAATCCTCTTTGCATTGCATACCATAGCCCTTGCGTCGGCTCAAATACAATTCGCGCCGTTGAATCCTTGACGCAATTAGCGATCAGCCGTTCCGTTCCATCGCTAGAGTTATTGTTAACAATTATAAGCTCTATATTGTCGTATGTTTGCGCGAGCGTAGATTTTATCGATCTTTCAAACAGCTCGTCTCTGCCGTTCATATAGAGATTCCATACGGGCGTTACGATTGTCATTTTAGGCTTGCTCATATTCGCGCTCATCGACGCGAACCAAGTATGCGATTAGCGCCATATATAAAATCGACGTCGCCGCGCGCAAACGGCTCTATTTTTCTAAATAAAGTAACGCCAAAAAAGGCGTAAAAGGTTTCATCGCGGCGCCTTGAGACTCGCATAAGAGAAATTGCGCCGAACAATTTAATTTCGCGTACCGTTTTACGTTGTCGATTCGCGTTGTAACATTCCAGCAAAGCGGCTAAATCGCGGTTACCGATTCTGGCGGCGACCGCCCATAACGATAGATTTTCATACTCAACCTCGCTCCATGGCTTACGCTCGGAGCTAAAATTAGCTATAACGGGATTAAATACAATATCGTTTATTACGTTTTCGGTAAAGAACGTTTTATTTGCACGATATGCGTCCTCCTGGATATTAAAACGACGCTCCAGCGCCTTGATATTGTTTGCGAGCGCGATATTCAGCGCGTCTTGCGCGCCGCGATCGGCTGAATAGCCAAGCGTGGACGCTGATTTAGCCAACTTTTCTTCGTAATCGCCTTCGATAAACTTTTTTACGTCAATAAGCAAAACGCCCGCGCTGAAATAACGTTCTATTCCGTATTTAATTTTGGCGCGATCGCGGCTTTTCTCAGAAAAATCCGGCGCCGCGCCCAAAGGATAACCGCATAAATCGGTCTCGTAGATTTGCGCGACGTCGCCGCGCGCGATTATGCTAACGTCAAAGCATAATATTTTGTTTTTATCGCCCAGCAATCTCGGCGCTAAAAAATGCGCGTAGTTTAAGAGCGGCAAATCGTCAATGTCGAAAAATCCTCGCCGCGCGCGCGATGTTAAGTCGATGTAGGTTAACGAATAACTATTAAACTCTTTGATTACGTCGTCGATAACTTTTTTCGAGCTTGTCGATAAACCGTCGTCGAGAATAAAAAACTCGATAAAGCGACCGACGTTCTCTAAAATTGAAAACAGCGCCGTCGCAAGCAATGGCGCGCGGGCTTCGTCGCATGCAAAAACGACGGGAATTTTCGTTGATCGTTCTAATTTGCTAATGTACATTTGCCGCGTTGCGGGCTTTAGCAATCGGATTTCGTCGCTAAACGCGGTATCGGCGGCTGTCTTCAGAAAAAAAGAAGCGTAAGGAACTTGCGCGCTGTTCCATGGCTTCTGATCGCTTGCATAGTGAATCAAAAAAGGCTTTGGCGCGATTTGGGCAAATTTGGACGGGTCTTTTATGTACAGCAGTTTCATATTGCAGCTTTGGAAGTTGAATTTATAATCAAGCAAAGCGCAATCGTCTTTGAAAACAATCATCATAACGTCTTGATCGTTAAAACGAATTTGATCTTTTAATTGCAAAGTTTTTGCTTCTAAAAGTTCAATATAATTGTTGCGGATAAAACGATCGACGTTAAATAAAATAACTCCGGAATTCCATAGCTTATACTCTTCGCGCTCTTTACCGCATAGTTTTTTGAAGTGCGCGTAATAAATTTCCGCATAATCTTCTTCTACCGCTCCAATAGTTTTATCCGCTATATCCTGATTATAGAGTTCGGCAATATCGCCATACGCAAAAACAATATCGGAGTCTATATATAATACGCGCTTTTTATCTTTCAAAACCACGGGCGCGTAATAGCGAAGGAACACAAACTCGCTGTGGCAATACTTTCCCTTAAATTGCAACAAGTTCAAAAAAGAGACGTCGTGATAGGTTATCGAGCAGTTTGAATGCGCGGATAAAGTTTGTCTGATCTTCGCTTTGGTTTCGTCCGCGATCTTGCTTTCCAAAATATGAAACTCCACAAAGGCGTCGGTATTGCGCGCTATAGACAGCATAGTCGCCGCGGTAAATTTCGCGTAGTATTCGTCGCTTGCGAGAACGACGATCGGATGATCATACCAGTCCTGCAGCGCCAAAGTCTGCGCGAATGACGGCGATTGTTGTTCTGTTATTACGTCAGTTGGATTGTTTGTTAAATTCATTTGCGATCATTTCCTCTATAATGCGATTTGAGTTGTATTCATAGTCCCATTCGGGATAATCATTCTTAAATTTTGACACGTCGGATATATACCAAATGTGATCGCCCGCCCGATTTGCGTCTAATATAGCGTATTTCATTGAATGTCCTAATATATTTTCGATTGCCGCGATCGCCTCTAACATAGAGGTATTTGAGCGTCTTGAGCCGCCAATGTTATAGACCTCGCCCTGTTTTGGCTTTTGAAAATAGAGCCAAAACGCTCTTATTAAATCGCTCGCGTGTATGTTGTCGCGTACCTGTTTGCCTTTGTATCCAAAAACGCGATACTCCTTGTCGGTTGCGGCGCAATGAATGAGATACGATAAAAACCCGTGCAGTTCCGCGCCTTGATGCGTTGGTCCCGTCAGACAACCGCCTCGGAAAACGCCGACGTTCATGCCAAAGTATTTGCCATATTCCTGAGCCATGATATCCGCCGCCGCTTTTGACGCGCCAAACAAGGAGTGTTTAGAGTTATCGATCGACATCGTTTCGTCGATGCCGTTTTTATAATACGGGTGAGCGTCGTCTAGTTCCCATCTGCTATCCAGCTCGATCAGAGGTAATCTGTTTGGCGTATCGCCGTACACTTTATTGGTAGAGGTGAAAATAAAAGGCGCGTCAAAAGCGTAAAGGCGCGTCATCTCGAGCATATTTAGCGTTCCGTTGGCGTTGACGCCAAAATCCGTAAACGGTTCGCGCGCAGCCCAATCGTGCGAAGGCTGCGCGGCGGTATGTATCACGCCGGCTATATCGCCTTTGTATTCGTCAAAAATTCCTTCGATCGCGTTGATATCGCGAATATCGACGGAGTAATGCTTAAAATTTTTCAGATCGGCTTTTTTTGCCTCTATATTTTTTTTGGTCGAAGCGTCCGCGCCAAAAAAGTACGCTCGCATATCATTATCAACGCCAACGATATAATAACCCTTGTTATGCCAAAATTTTGTCGCTTCTCCGCCGATCAATCCGCCCGCGCCGGTTATAATAATAACTTTCATTTTAAGAGTACTGATTCCTATAGTTATGTATATTGTGTGTGTGTGTGTGTGTGTGCAAATAATTTATGATAGCGATCAAGATTGTTGTACTCATTCGCCAATTCCGATATAGGTAAATCCGTCGGCTATCGCGATCTGCTTATCAAAAACTTTGCGTAGATCGACGATTATTTTCGTCCGCATTCGCAACTCTTTTAAGCTGATCGACTTGAACTCTTCCCATTCGGTCAATACGGCGAGCAGATCCGCTTCCTTAGCCGCGCCGTAAGCGTCTTGAGCGTATTCGATCCGATCGCCAAGAACGGCTTTTGCGCTATTGATCGCTTCGGGATCGTGGGCTCTAATCCGCAAGCCCCGCTTTAACAGCTCGCTTACAATTTCAATCGCGGGACTTTCTCTAACATCGTCCGTGCCGCCTTTGAACGCTAATCCCAATACGGCGACAACGGGGTCTTTAACGCCCTTGAGCGCGGCGGTTATTCTGTTCGCCATTTCGATTTTACGCTCGCCGTTGCCTTTGATAGCCGCCTGCGCGATCGATAGATCGACGTTAGCTTGCTTTGCGATGAAAGCGAGAGCGTTTGTATCTTTTGGAAAGCAGCTGCCGCCGTAACCGGGTCCGGGGCTTAAAAATTTCGCGCCGATGCGACTATCCAGCCCCATGCCGCGCGCGACCTCGTAAACGTTTGCGCCAACCTTTTCGCACAGATTGGCTATCTCGTTGATATAGTGAATCTTGACCGCCAAAAACGCGTTGCTTGCGTATTTGATCAATTCCGCGCTTCGGCGCGAGGTATAAAGGATCTGCGGTTTTTGCTTGTATGTATCGTATAGCGCGTCGACGATTTTCCTAGCGCGTCCGTTGTTTGCTCCGATCACCACGCGATCGGGGTTGAAAAAATCGTGAACGGCAAAACCTTCGCGCAAAAACTCCGGCATAGAGATCAGATCGAAATCGGCGGCGGGATTTTTCTCTCGGATCAGTTGCTCCGCGTCGTCGCCTGCGCCAATGGGGACGGTGGATTTGATCGCAACTACCGTATAGCCCGAAAGATGTTCGGCTACTTGCGCGGCGGCGGCGCTGATATAGCGCATATCCGCCTCTTTGGTTTCAGGATGAGGCGGAGTGCCGACGGCGATAATCACAATCTCGGCGTTTGAAACGCCTTCGCCAAGCCGCGTGGTAAATCTAAGCGAGCCGTTTTCGGCGTTTTTGCGAAACAGCTCCTCCAAGCCGTCTTCAAAAAGCGTGATCCTGCCCGCCTTTAGCGCCGCTATTTTTTCCTCGATCAGATCCACGCAGGTAACTTTATTGCCAAGCTCGGCAAAACCGACTCCCGTCGGCAAGCCTACATATCCCGTTCCTATAATACATATATTCATTACCAAAGTCCTAATTTGTTTGCAAAATAGGCGATCGTCTTATCCAGTCCCTCGTCCAGCGCGATTTGCGGCGACCAGCCCAATTGTTCTTTGGCGAGCGAAATATCCGGTCTGCGTTGCGTGGGATCGTCGCTCGGAAGCGGCTTGAAAACAATCTTGGACGCGCTTTTGGTTTTTGCGATTACCTTTTGAGCCAACTCCAGTATAGTAAATTCGCCCGGGTTGCCTATATTGACGGGTCCCGTAAAACCTTTTGGCGAATTCATCATACGGATCATCGCCTCGATCAGATCGTCCGCGTAGCAAAACGATCGCGTTTGCTTGCCGTCGCCGTACGCCGTTATATCTTCGTTTTTGAGCGCCTGAACGATAAAATTGCTTACTACGCGCCCGTCGCGCGGGTTCATTCTGGGTCCATAGGTATTGAAAATACGGACTACTTTTATATCTACGCCCTCTTCTCGATGGTAATCAAAAAAAAGGCTTTCGGCGCACCTTTTGCCTTCGTCGTAGCACGCGCGAACGCCGATCGGATTGACGTTGCCGCGATAACTCTCTTTTTGCGGGTTTTCCAGCGGCTCGCCATATATCTCGCTGGTGGAAGCCTGCAAAATCGTCGCGCCGTCTTTTTTGGCGAGATCAAGCATATTGATCGCGCCGATAACGCTTGTTTTCGTCGTTTTGATCGCCGCTTTGCCCTGATACGCTACGGGCGAAGCCGGACACGCGAGATTGTATATTTGATCAAATCGCGGCAGGGTGTGATCGTTGGGAAACGGATCGACTATATCGCGCTCTATAAAACGAAAGTTGGCGCGCTCCATAAGCGCCTTGATATTCTCGACGCTGCCTGTATAATTGTTGTCCGCGCAAACAACGGCATGATTATCATCAACCAGCCGCTCGCAAAGGAACGAACCCAAAAAGCCCGTCCCTCCTGTTACCAAGATATACATCTAGTTACGCTTACCTATTAAATTAAAGTGTAATGTCGTTTTTGAATAAATGGCGCTAACGCTTTCAAAAATTATTGTAATAATATCTGATTTGTCTTAAATAATATGGCACAATGCCGCCGTTCAAACTCTGAGATAAGGTTAATCGGTGTCAAGCAAACGCAAAAAGACTATGGGCGCGGCGGCGGCTTACCGCAAAATGTATCCATTTGTGAAGCCGTATCTGTTTAGAGCGCTGATCGCTATGCTCGCCACGATTCCCGTCGGCGCGATGGACGCGGCGATCGCATATATGCTTCGCCCTTACACCGATAACGTACTGGTGGAAAAATCTATTGAAACGCTTGCCTATATTCCTATAATCATAGTTGCGTTTGGGTTCGTTCAGGGCGCGTTTAACTATTTCTCCACCTATATGAACGCATGGGTGGGCGCAAAGATTACCAACGACTTAAGAATTAAGCTATACAATAAATTATTGGCGCTGGACGCGGCGTTTTACGATAACAAAAATTCCGGAGATATACAATTTCGATTTAATAACGACGCAGGCACGGCGTGCGGCGGTTTAATCGGCAACGTGAAGGTAATGGTAACAAGGATATTTTCTACTATCGCGTTATTTTGCGTAATGTTTTATAACTCTTGGCAGCTTTCTATAATAGCGATATTTATAGTGATAGGCGTTTTGTATCCGCTCTCGACGTTAAGAAAACGAATCGATAAGACGATGAAAAAATCGGTCTCGTTTATGTCCGAGCTGATGAAACACTACAACGAAGCGTTCTTTGGCAACCGAGTGATAGACGCCTATAATCTCCAAGAGAGACAAGACTCGCGCTTCAAGGAAACCACAGACGGCATATTCGCTATGAGTATGAACATCACAAAACGAACGGGCATTTTAACGCCTATGATTCATCTAATAGCCTCTATCGGCATAGCGGCGGTTATCTGGTATGGCACGCTTTTGATCGTCGAAGAGACTATCAGCGCCGGCGCTTTTGTATCGTTTTTAGCCGCTTTGATGATGCTTTACACGCCATTAAAAGGCATGGGGGGCACATATAGTAATATAGTAATGTCCGTTATGGCGATCGAGCGCGTTTTTGAAATGATGAACGTAGAGCCGTCCGTGAAAAACCGCGAAGGCGCTAAAGAGCTTCGCGGCGCTATAAGATCAATCGAGTATCAAAACGTTTCATTTAGCTACGGCGGCAAAAATAAAAAAAAGGCGCTGGATAACGCTAGCGTCAAGATCAACGCGGGAAGTACTACGGCGCTGGTGGGAAACAGCGGCGGCGGCAAATCCACTTTTGTCGGCTTGCTGGCGCGTTTTTACGACGTAACGGGCGGCAAGATTTTGATCGACGGAATCGATCTTAGAGATATAGATCTGATCTCGTTAAGAGAACATATATCGATCGTATTTCAAGATAACTATCTTTTTGACGGCACGATCCGTGAAAATATCACATTGGGCAAGGAGGCGAGCGACGAGGATATATCCCGCGCGATCAAAGGCGCGTGCTTGGACGAATTTATAGCCGAAACGAAAGAGGGACTAGACGCAAAAATCGGCGAAAGGGGCGTGCTACTTTCAGGCGGTCAGAAACAGCGCGTGGCAATTGCGAGAGCGTTTTTGAAAAACTCTCAGCTTGTGATCCTAGACGAAGCGACAAGCGCCCTTGATAACAGATCGGAAGCGATCGTTCAGCAGGCGATAGACAACTTAATGAGAAATCGTACGGTGATCGTGATCGCGCATCGTCTTTCTACGATTAAAAACGCCGATCAGATCATCGTAGTTAATTACGGCAAAATCGCCGAGATAGGTACGCACGAGGAGTTGTTGGCGCAGACAAACGGCGTTTACGCCGCGCTCTATCAATCGCAGTTCAAGGAGAAAGATAAAAACGCGCTTTAATATCGGCTTGATCGTCAATCCGTCAAAGCCGCGTCGCGTTTCTAACAAAACGGGCGAGATCGAAATCTCAGTGCAGCAACTCGTTCAGTTTGATCTCTCGCTTGCTTCTAAAAGCCTGCATCTGCCCCGTTTGGCTATTTACGCGATAATGAACGCCGCGCATTCCCGCCAGATCCGCGCCTTTGACGATCTGCGTTTTTTCGCCGCTGACGCGAAACGAAGGGTTGAGTTTGGCGATCTCGATCGCCTCTTTATCCTCGACGGCGATCTTTGCGCCTTCCAAAACGGCGATTCCCGCGTCCACCACGCAGCCATCCCCAAGAGGAATGCCGGTAACGGAGTTTGCGCCAAGCAGCGCGTTTTTGCCGATCGCGATCGGTTTGCCGCTCGTGCCGCTAAGTACGCCCAAAATAGACGCGCCGCCGCCCACGTCGGACCCTTCGCCTACGATCGCGCCGGAGGATACGCGCCCCTCTATCATAGACGCGCCGAGCGTTCCCGCGTTGAAATTAACGTAACTGGCGCCCGGCATAATGGTCGTCCCCGGCGCGATACGCGCGCCGAAGCGCACCTTCGAGCCGTCAAGTATTCGCGTGTTGTCGGACGGGATTATATGCTGAAGATAACGCGGAAACTTGTCCACGAAATCGACGTTTGGAAATTCGCCTCGCAATTTGAGCTCAATCTCGTTTTGTCTAAGCCATTCCAGATCGATTGGCTTGCCGTCGATCCACGCGACGTTTGGCAAAATCCCAAACGCGCCGTCAAGATTGAGCGATCGCAAGGCGGCTTTGCCCGCGGACAAAGCGTAGAGCTTCAGGTAAACCGCCTCGAGCGTTTTTGGCGCTTCGTCGGCGAACAAAAAAACTGCGCGGTAGTCCGCGAGCGCGCGTTCTTTGGCAATTTTTGCCAGACTTAGCAGGACTTCGACGTTCTCGCGTTTTTCGCCCCCGTCGATAAGCGGCTCAAACCAACGTAGCGCCTCGCCGATAAAACGATCCGAGACGGGCGCGATTAACTCCGCGCTTTCAATATTGTACGGCTCGGCGCGTAAGGCGTTCAGATAGATCGCCGCGCTTTGATAATCCTCTTTATAATTTATATGCGCAAAAGTCGCCTGCAAAATCCGATTCGGATCGCTTCTGGCGCGATCGACGCGCGCAATCCCAAAGGCGATCGGCTCTCTGTAGTCTTTGCTTTTTTGAAAACTTTCGACCGCTTGTTCAAATTCCGCGATATTCACTATAGCCTCCGCTTAATCTTTATCGGCATTATGCCAAACGGCTCTTTTGCTAAAATCCGACGACTTAATCACACGAAAGCGGCAAAGGCGATATTTCGCCGAAGTCGGTAAAAGGCGGTATTTGCGCGGCGCGTTGGATCGTTATCTGCTCGCACAGTTTTGGGTCGGTTTTTTTCCGCTCTTTGGCGCCCTGTTTTTAATAGCCACTATGGTTTCGTTCGTCCAGCTCTCCGCAATGACGGCGGTGGTGAAAATCACCTTTTTGGAGATGTCGCTGCTGTATTTAGGGCAGCTGCCGCAACTACTGCTCTATATTTTGCCCATCGCTTTTTTCGCGGGGCTGATCGCGGAGATGTCCCGATTAAGCGGCGATCTGGAGATGATCGCGCTGTTTAGCTTAAAAGCCGACGCTTGGCGCGTTATGCGCCCGTTTGTTCCGCTTGCGATCGCGCTTGCATCGGGGCTGCTGGTTTTGGGTCTGGTCGTCGCGCCAAAAGCGCAATATCTGCAAAAAGCGGCGTTGTTCGGCAAGCAGGACGACGCTCAGATCAATATCCGCGCCGGCGAGTTTGGACAGAGATTTGGCGATTGGCTTTTGTTTGTCGGCGCTCGCGACGGCGACGACAAATACCGAGATATAGCGCTCTACTCCAGATCCGATAGTCAAAACGCCGGATTTTTTGTGCTCGCCAAGAACGCGGACGTAACAAACGATCGCGGCGTATTGAGGCTCAATCTGCGCGACGGGCGCGGATACGAGGTTGGAGAGGATCGGATTCGACAGCTGAACTACGACGCTATGGCGCTGAACGAAACTGGCAGAATCAGATCGCTCGAATATAGCGGCGTGCTGCAACATTGGCTCAAAGCCAAAACCAGCCGTATTACCGCCCGCGAGCTGGTCTGGGCGGCTTTGGCGGTTATTTTTACAATCGTTTCCCCGATCGCCGCGACGATCGGCGTTTATTCGCCGCGATTTGCGAAAAACCGCTCGGGCGCGTGGGCGCTGTTTTTAACCGTGCTGTTTTACGCGCCGGCTATGACGATCGGCGACAGGCTCGGCGCGTACGCGTTCATCGTACCTCCAATCTGGCTTGCGATCGTTTTGCTGATCGCGCGCAAAAGACTCGAACGTTTTTAACGTCCTTGCGGCGGCTGTTGGTCATTCCCGTAAATTTCCAAACCAACCTCCCCATTGTCAAAGACGCTCTTTTTTGCTCTTCGTTTAACGTTTTAACGTTTATAAAACTATGATCGCAATCTCAACAAAGAAAGATGATTAAAAATACGATCGGAAACCATAGGTAAAACCGCCTTGTCAAGCGGGTTTTCAACAAACGCGAACGATCTAATCGTTCAATAGTCGTCGAACAAAGCCGACGCTTTGATCAATCAAACCTCGCACCTCGCAAACCAATATCAAAACGTTGGTTTTGCTAAAACAAGAGCGCGCCCCTCTCTCTCCGCTTAATTAGCTTTTTATTCGCTTTTGGCGCTAAAATCAAAAATCTTGGCGTTGAAATACCCGAAGACAAAGAGGTCAAAGGAAACGAATATGTCGGCGCTATCATGCGATAAATCCTTCAATCAACGGCGGTACGGTATCCAATAATTTTGCGTTAGACGCTACGCTCGTAAACGGCGTTATCATATCTTACGGCGCTAATAACGGCGAAGGCAAATGGGATGAACGACTTAAAACCCAGTCGGCTTATGAGGTTTTGTTGCGGCGGTCTTTTGAAAATGACGACGATCATCCTTGGAAAATAATTGAAGGCGGTAGTTACCCGTATCTTTAATTGGCAAAATCGCTGAATTAACGCGGCGGAAAACCCAAAAACGCAACGAGAAGCCTCTTCGTTTCCCGTTGCGATAAAACGCGATCCGCTTTTCGTCGTTCCTCGCTCGCTCGGAACGACGAGACGGCGCGAATGACGCTTTGGCGGCTCTTGCGTTTTTTATGTCGATCCTAAATATACCGCTTTTAGCGGACTTTTGCGGCGGGCGGCGGACGCTACTAGTCTTGCCTGAACGCAACTAAAATTAGCCGAGATCGTCATTTTGCGCGGGCATAAGCCTGATACTCTTTCGACAAACTTAAGCCTACTATTTTTGTCCGATTTTTTTGTGAAAAAAATGTGAAATTACTAAGCGCTAGTTAATTTAGTTTTGAATAAACTAACGGCGCAATTTGGCGTTTATTCCATAAGGAGGTAGCATGCAACCATCGAGTGCATCGCTCAGTTACGACTACTCAGTCGCCAAACTGTTCACCTACACAATGGTGATCTTTGGCATTATCGGTATGCTAGTCGGCGTTTTGCTCGCGTTCCAGATGGCCTGGCCCGCGTTCAACCTGACGATTCTTGGCGATTACGCTGAATTCGTCGCGTTCGGCAGATTGCGACCGCTTCACACCAACGGCATCATCTACGGCTTTATGTTAAGCGGTATTTGGGCGTCTTGGTATTACATATCCCAGCGCGTTCTCAAGATTTCGTTTAACGAACATCCGTTCTTGAGGGCGTTAGGATATATTCACTTCTGGCTATACGTCGTTATTCTCGCGTTGGCGGTGGTAACGTTGTTTGCCGGCTTCACCCAAAACAAGGAGTACATCGAGCTGATTTGGCCGATTGACGTTCTTGTCGTCGTTTTGTGGGTTGTCTGGGGTCTGCATATATGGGGCGCGATCGGCGTTCGCCGCGAAAAGAGCCTCTATATATCGCTCTGGTATTTCATCGCGACGTTCCTCGCGATCGCAATGCTTTACATCACCAACAACCTTCAGATTCCGACCTTTATCTCCGGCTACGGCTCGTTGCTAAACTCGGTTTCGATGTACAGCGGCACAAACGACGCATTGATTCAATGGTGGTGGGGACACAACGCGGTCGCCTTCGTGTTCACCTCGGCGGTTATCGCGCTCGTTTACTACTTTATGCCTAAGGAAGCCGGCGCGCCGGTGTACAGCTACAAGCTGTCGCTCTATTCGTTCTGGTCTTTGATGTTCGTCTATCTATGGGCGGGCGGACACCACCTGATCTACTCCACGGTTCCGGACTGGATGCAAACGATGGGCTCGGTTTTCTCCGTCGTGCTGATCCTGCCCTCTTGGGGTACGGCGATCAACTTCCTGCTCACGCTTCGCGGGCAGTGGCATCAGGTTACGACGAATCCGATTATCAAAATGTTGATTCTCGCTTCGGTGTTCTACATGTTCTCGACGCTGGAAGGTCCGATCCAATCAATCAAATCGGTTAACGCGCTGGCGCACTTCACCGATTGGATTGTCGGTCACGTTCACGACGGCGTGCTTGGCTGGGTATGTTTTAGCGTGATGGCGGCGACTTATCATATGGTTCCCCGTATGTACGGTCGCAAGCTATACAGCGCAAAACTTATCGATATTCAGTTTTGGGTTCAAACGACAGGCATCGTGCTGTACTTTACCAGCATGTGGATCGCGGGCATCACGCAAGGCTTGATGTGGCGCGCGGTTGACGATTACGGCAGCCTGCTGTACAGCTTTATCGACACCGTTAACGCTCTGCACCCATATTACGTTATACGCGGCGTCGGCGGCGCTCTGTATTTTGTCGGCTTCCTGATCTTCGTTTGGAACGTTATTAAGTCGATTACAAGCGGCGATAAGGTCGAAAAAGAGCCGGTCGCGGCGACACCGATTTCGGCGAGTTAAGGAGGAGGCGTTATGTTTCATTGGTTAGAAAAACACCCGTTCTTCTTCGCGGTGTTCTTATTTGTTACCATTGCGTTCGCTGGTTTGGTTGAAATCATTCCCGGCTTCGCGCAGGCGTCCCGTCCGGTCGTAGGGCTTGAACCCTACACGATTTTGCAATTAGCGGGCAAAAACATTTATCTTAAAGAGAACTGCAATGCCTGCCATTCGCAGCTTATTCGTCCGTTCAAAAGCGAGACGGATCGCTACGGACACTTCTCGATCAGCGGCGAATTTGCCTACGATCGTCCCTTTACTTGGGGTTCTAAGCGCACCGGTCCCGATCTCGCGCGCGTAGGCAACTACCGCACGACCGATTGGCACGAAGGGCACATAAGAGATCCACAGGGCGTCGTGGAAGGCTCGATTATGCCTCCGTATCCTTGGTTGTTCAAAAAAACGGCCGATATTGAGACCGCTTATGCGGAAGCCCTAACGGTAAACCTTGTTTTTGGTACGCCGTATAAACCCGAACAGCTTCCCGTCAACGATCTGGACGAAGCGAAACGCATCGCGCTCGCGGAAGCCCAAGCCATCGTGGACGACATTAAAGACGACGGCGTGAAAGCCGCGTACAACGAAGGCAAAATCGCCGAAGTCGTCGCGCTTATCGCGTATCTTAACAGCAGAAAGTAGGGCGGTATATTGGACTGGACGCTCGTAAAAGGTTACATCTACTTCTTCGCGATAGCGATATCGGCTATATTGTTGATATGGTATATCTATTACCTATACGTCAACAAAGCCAGAAGCGCGCATTACGAGGAGTATTCCAATCTGGTTTTGAACGATAGTTTGGAAGATAAGCCTTTAGAGCCAAGAGAAGATCGGGCTAACAACCCGAAAGAACCAAACAAAGGATAAGTAATGGGTATTGAATCGCTCCTTGGCGGATCGAACAATACGATCAACTATTTAGGCGCCGCAGGCTTTTTTGCGTGCGTGTTGATCAGCCTGTTTGTGATCGGCCTGTACTTAAAGCAGATCAAAGAACACAAAGGAGGAGGCGAGACCGAAGAGGGCGAATGGGACGGAATCAAAGAGTTCGGCAACCCGTTGCCCTCCGGTTGGACGATTAGCTTTATACTGATGCTCGTATGGGCAATCTGGTATTGGGCTTTGGGTTATCCGCTTAACGCTTACAGCCAAATCGGCGAGCTGAACGAGGAAACCGCAGAGTGGAATAAAGCTTTTGCCGCGCAGTGGCAGGACTTGCCCGCAGAGAAGCTGGTTGAAATGGGGCAGAGCGTTTTCTTGACGCAATGCTCGCAGTGTCACGGCTTGACGGCGGACGGCAATAACGGCAGGGCGGCGAATTTGCGCGACTCCGTCAGCGAGTGGGGCGAAGCCGCCGCAGTCTCTATTGTTGCCTTCGCGCAAAATGGCACCGGCGGAGTCGTCGGCGCTCGAGGCATAGGCGTAATGCCGTCGTTTGAGGCGGCTGGCACGCTTAGCGAAAAGCAATATGAAGCCGTCGCGGCTTATTTAACTTCGCTGAAGTAGGAGAGTAAACGATGAGTTCAGGAAAATCCGGAAGCTATTTCGCGCTTAACGGAATCAGCGGAATGTTGGTCGCGGTTGTCCTTCTGTTGGGTATTATCGGCAGTTTGACGGTTTTGGGAATTCTTACGCAACAAGCTAGCGCGAAAAGTCCGTATGTAGTTACGGGCAATGCAAAACCAAACCCTCAAACAAAAGAAGACGTCTTCGCTAACCTTAAAGAGGTTAAGATGTACGACGAGACTGGCGCGACAAACGTTAACGCCTTCCGAGATCCACCACGATAAGGAGTTAAGCGATGGATAAGTTGATAGTTCTGTTGTTGGTAGTCCTCGCGGCGTTCTCCGTCTATTCGGTTACCATAGGCGGCGCGCTGTTTATAGGCTAAACGCCTTTGCCGTTCCTTAAGGGGGGCGGGGTTTGTCCCCCCTCCTCTGAAGGACGTTCTTCGTTCCTTAATAGGTTCTCAACTAAAATTTGCTTGGGGGGGGTTTTATTTTGCGTTTTTTCCATATGATATTGCTTTTGGCGACGTGCGTTTTTGGCGAGGATTTTGTGCTTCGCAACGAAAATATTTTAATTGACAAGAGCGTCGCCAAAATCAATGAGATTAGCGGCGAATTGAAAGCCAAGACCGGCGCGGGCGTTTATGTTGAAGCCATAGAGAAACTTAACGCCAACGAAACGATCGGCGCATACGCAAAAAGAATCGCAGGCGAGCTTAACGCTCCGTATGCGTTGCTTGTCGTAAGTAGCGCTGATCGGCAAATCGACGCGGTTATCTCCCCCGATCTGGAAGATCAGATCGATAAAGGCGATATTTTATGCATTACGCCGGGCTGCCCCGTTATCCCGCTTATCGCGGAACACAGAAGGGATATAAGCATAAATCAGCAGATAAGCGCCGGCATTTTTAACGGCGTGGCTTATATCACTGATACAATTGCGGAAAAGCGGGGCGTTACACTGGAAAGCTCGGTCGGCAGCGGCAGCCAAAACTTTAGCGTCGCGCTGACGTGGGTTGTCAAAATTATGGTTTTACTTACGCTCGCAGGCTTAGTAGTCGCATGGCGGCGCAGCAAAACCGAAGGAAAGTATTAATATGGACTTCGTAACGATTTTGTATATTGCCGCCGCGTCGATCATAGCGGCGTTTGCCGTAATAAGCGCGTCCGTTATCGCCCTTAGAAAATTAAGCTTCATTAAGCGCCCGTTGGCGCCTTACGTTATCGTTGGAGCGCTCTTTTGTATGTTCGCGGCGTTAAGCGCGATTGTCGCGATTTCGCAAAACTATAACCCAACCGTTCCCGATCGGCGCTACATGCAAGACTATCAAGAGGTAGATAAGCGCTTTAATCGGCTATCAGAAGAGCGCGAGCTGTTTGAAAGCCTCTACGACGTCGAGTTTAACTTTGCAAGCTACTCTGATCAGCCAATCGGCGTAACCGACGTTCGGGGCGAAACAAACTTATATCCAAACAATCTTACCATTGGCAAAAACGGCTTCAGTATCGTTCTGCGGGGCGCGGACGGCTCGCCGATCGAGGATGCGAATATCACCGCGCTAATCAGCAGCGTGGACGGCGCGTTTGATCAAACGATCGGCGCTCGCTACGAAGCGTCCGCGTATCATTTTGACGAGTTCGATATAGCAAAAGAGGGACGTTATCGCGTAACGGTTCGTGTCGCCGCGCCAAAAGCCTCCGCATATCTGCAACGCGAGCTTTATGCCCGTTGAGCTGCTCGTAGTTCCCACAAGTCGCGCCCGCCGCGATCGATTTGCCAACGTTACGGGACTCGCGCCCAAAATACTGACGATCAAAGAGTTTGAGGAGAGAATAGCCTACGCGCCAAAACGCGCCGTAATTGGCGACGTCGGGCGAAGATTAGCGCTGACGACGGCGAGCGAGCGGCTGAAAAACGCCGAAAAACTTGGCGTGTCCGACGAGTTTCTGGTTTTTCTGGATCACGCGCCCTTTTTTCTCAAGCTGTTTGACGAGATGTCGCAATACGGCGCGGAGCCGAACGATCTGTTAAGCGGCGACAGCTACGCGGAATACGACGAGCATATAGCCGTCTTAACGGAGCTGCAAGGACTCTACGGCGAGGAGCTTGATAAAGCCGCGTACGCCGATCGCGGGTATATCGCCAAAAACCGCGCTCTGAATCTTGGCTGGCTAAAAGAGTTCAACGCTTTAACGATAACGATCGAGGGCGTGCCTACGCCGTTCGAGGTAAAGCTGTTTGAAGCGGCGGCGGAGGTTTTGCCGCTTACCATATCAATCTGCCCCGCGCCGTTTGACGGCGCGCTGAAAACGGCGCTATCGCCTTTGGCGGATCGCGCCGACATTCAAGAGACCGCGCTGGAACTGACCGACAATTTTCGCCTGTTTAGCGTCGGAGAGCGCGTGGAGCAGGCGTTTGCAATCGCGAGCGAAGTTTTTCGCTACCTTGATCTGGGAGTGGAGCCTGAAAAAATCGCCGTGGCGCTGCCCGACGAAAGTTTCGCGTCGATTTTGCGCCGCTTTGATCGCTACGATCTGTTCAATTTCGCTATGGGAGCGCCTTTTGGCGAAAGCCGCTTTTGCAGAACGCTCCGCGCGCTGTTGCGTTACGACGACGATAAAGCGGCTAAAACCTATATCGATCGTAAACAGATCGATTTCGGCGAGCTTGACGCGCTGCTGGCGCTGGCTGAAAGCGACGCGGAAAAAGAGATCGCCAAAGAGGCTCTGCAAGAGCTATCGCCGATTTTAACGACGCGGAATTTAACAAGACGCGAAAAACTAGGCTTATTCGTCCAAATCCTAGAATCAAAATCGATTGACGATAACCGCGGCGGTAAAATCACCGTTTTGGGCGCGCTTGAAACCCGCGCCGTTTGCTTTGACGCGGTTATAGCCGTCGATTTTAACGACAACATCGTTCCGCGCCGAAGCCAAAAAGACCTTTTTTTGAACGCCGCCGTCCGCGCAAGAGCGGGACTGCCCGCCTACTCGGATCGCGAGGACAACGAGCGATCGCTCTATTGGCGGCTGTTTGCCAGAGCGCGATACAAAACGATCCTCTGTACGCAAAACGACAAGCGCGAACCGAGCCGCTTTATCAAGGAGCTTGGCGCAAAAGACGAGCCGAAAGTCTATCCGCTTGATCGTAAACTATTTTCGGCGCGAACGAGCTTAGGCGTTTTTACTCCCAAAGAGATCAAAACGCCCTTTTCGCAAAACAGCCTAAGCCCGTCAAAACTGAAGAGCTATATAACCTGCAAGCGGCAGTTTTATCACAAATACGTCGAGCGTCTTAAACCTGACGAACCGATCGGCGGCGCAAGCGAGGCGCGCAAAATGGGCGCGGCGCTTCACGAAGTTCTCGCGGAGATTGCGCGGGAGAAAACGGACGTTGAGAGACTGCGCGAGACGATCGCCTCAAAATTGCGGCAAAAAACCGAAGGGGACGAACGGCTTAGTTTTGACGCGCTTATATGGGCGCGCAAGATCGAACCCTTTTATGAAAACGAAAAGCGCCGCTTCAAAGAGGGGTGGAAAACGGCGGAGACGGAAAGAGAGGCGAGCGCCGTTTTTCGCGGCGTAACCTTAAACGGACGTATCGATCGGCTCGATCTGAACAATGATCGCGCTGAAATTTTAGATTACAAAAGCGGCGCAGTACCCGTCTTTGCCAACAGAGCGGAGGATCAGACGGATTTTCAGCTTACCATATACCGCGAGCTTGCAGTCGCCGCCGGTTACGCGGATAAACGTATAAGCGCGGGCTACTATTCGCTTGAAAGCGGAAAGATTAGCTATATCGATTTTGAAAAATACGAAGAGACGTTTGCGGCGCATATCAAGGCGTTTAAGTCGCCCAATCAATCGTTTGATCTGGCGCCAAGCCGCAAGCCGTGCGCGTATTGCGACTATGCCGCGCTGTGCGGAAGAAGGTAGCGCGGCATGTTCCAGCCTTATCTTGCATGCGAGGCGAGCGCCGGCAGCGGCAAAACCTACCAACTCAGCCTCCGTTACGTCGCGCTGCTGTTAATGGGCGCGCCGTGCGAAAAAATCCTCTGCCTTACCTTTACCAACAAAGCGGCTAACGAGATGTTAGATCGAATCGCAAAGCTGCTGGAAAACCTTGCCAAAAAAGGCGCGCGGACGGAGCTAAACGCGATCGCCGCACAGCTTGATTGCGATCGTAACGAACTGTCCGCGCGAGCGTCCAAAGCGTATAAAGAGTTTTTGCGCGCCGACGCAAAAATTATGACGCTTGATTCGTTTTTTAATCAAATCCTGCGCCGTTTTTCGCTCTATTGCGGGCTGTCGCCGTTGTTTGAAATCGGCGCGATCGACGAAAACGAGGCGATTGACGCTTTTTTGAGCGAAGCGCGCAAGCGCGGGCTGATCGACGGCTTTTTACGCTTTTTGCTAGAAAGCGATCAAAATACGCCAGGCGGCTTTGAGGTTTTTTCGCGGTTATACGTCGAAAATAGAACGCTTGAAAACTACGAAAACGTCGATTACAAGGCGATCGAAAGCGCGGAAAGCGCGGCGATGGAAGCGCATAAGCGCATACGAGATCTGGCGCTGGCAAGCGGCGAAATAAGCCCAAGCGGCGTAAATGCGCTAAACGCCGAGCATATAACGCAGACGCTGGATAGATCGTGGCTTGCGAAATCCAGCCTGAAAGAATACAAGTTCTTTACGAAAATCTTTTCGCCCGCGATGGACGAGGCGTTTTGCGAGTTCAAAGCCGCGCTAAAAAATTATTTTGATCTGCAAGAGCAAAACGCGCTCTCTAGGCTTCAAACCCTATACGACTGCTTCGCGCAGAGCCAATCGGCGATCAAAAAGCGAAAACGGCTGCTCGATTTCGCGGACATAACGCATTTCGCGCGCGCTCTGCTAACCGGCGATCTGGACAAAGAGTTTTTCTACTTCAGGCTGGACGGGCGCATAGAGCATCTGCTGATCGACGAGTTTCAGGACACCTCGCCGACTCAATTTGAGATTTTGCGCCCGATCATCGAGGAGTTTACCGCGGGGTCAGGGACGGCGAGGCTGAAATCGTTTTTCTACGTAGGCGATCAGAAGCAGTCGATCTATCGCTTTCGCGGCGGCGCGCCCTACCTGTTTGACTTCGTCGCCTCGCAGTACGCCAACATAACGAAGCAGACGCTGGAGGTCAATTATCGAAGTCGGCGCGCCGTCGTCGAGTTTACCAATCAAATTTTCGCGCCGCTGTTTCCCGACTTTACGCCGCAGCGATCAAACCGCGCCGAACAAGGGCTGGTCAGAGTAGTAAGCGACGACGACGTTATAGGCGCGGTCTTGCAAATCGTAGGCGAACTGTTGGACGCGAACGTCGCGCCCGAATCGATCGCCGTTTTGGTTTGGAAGAACGGCGACGGCGAGACGATCGCGGATAGTTTACGAGAACGATTTAGCGATCTCGAAGTGGTAACCGAAACGACGCAAAAGCTAAATCGCTGCCGCGAGGTACGGGCGATATTTGAGGCGATAAAATATCTCTACTTCAACAAAAATCCGCTGTACGCCGCCAATCTGAACGCGCTTTTGGGCGAAGACCGCGATCTGCTCGCGGAGTTAAACGGCATAGATATCGACGACGCGCCCTTTGAGACGTGCGCCGCGATCGCCGACCGCCTTGATTTAAGCGATCCGAACGCGCTCGGTTTTTTAGCGTGGACGGCGACGTTAAACTGCGCGGAGGATATTTTATACGGCTTTGACGCTCTTGATCTAAACGCGTCGCCAAACGCGCAAAAGGGACTTCGGGCGCTGACGGTGCATAAAGCGAAGGGCTTGGAGTTTGAGCATGCGATTGTGATAGATCGGTTGAGCGCCCCAAGAAAGCGCGCGGAACGGCTGATTTTTGACCGCGACGGAGCGCAGTCTATGCCGATTCGCTGGCGACAGCGCGGCAGAGAGTACGCTGACGAATCTTACGCCGCCGCGCTGGAAAGGCAGATCAAAGACGAGAAGCGCGATCGGCTCAACTCGCTCTACGTGGCGCTTACGCGAGCGCGCGATTCGCTTTTTGTCGTTCAAAAAACCGAGCGCTCTATTTTCGAGCCGCTAAATTTAGAAGCGCTGGAATTGGGCGGGTTGGACGCAAAGCAAGCGATGCGGCGGGCGAAGGCGGCGACGGAAATTATATCGGTTCGCGCGCGCAAGTTGGGAGCGCAAAAGTTTTTTGTAAAAAACGACGAGAAGCCTTACGGCGATCTAAAAGCGCGCGATTTTGGCTTGGCGCTGCACTACGCGCTGGAGACGACGGGCAATTTCAACGCCGCGAATATCGACCCCGCGATCGAGGGCGCGCGAAACCTCTACGGCTTATACGCGCCGATCGACGAAGTAAAAAAACGCGTATACTCGCTGCTTGAAAATGCGACCTTCAAGGACTTGACGAGGAGAGCGAAAATTTTCAAAGAGGCGCACCTGATCGCAAACGGCGAAACGATGCGCGTCGATCTGCTGATTGACGCGGCGGACGGGTGGATTGTAATCGATTACAAAAGCGGCAAACCGCATTCGTCTCATGACGAGCAGGTCAAAAAATATCTCGACGCGCTAAAAGCTACCACGGGGCGAAACGCCAAAGGATATATCGCCTATATTGGCGAGCAAACCAGCCTGAAAGCCGTAACGCGACGCGATTTTGGCGGCTTAAGGAGCTGAAATGAAATGCGATCATTGCGGGCTTGAAATCGCGCCGAACGCGCTGATCAAAGAGGGCGATCATAGTTTCTGCTGTAAGGGGTGTCAAGGAGTTTTTCGCCTGCTAAACGATCTGAATCTGGGCGGATTTTACGAATTGAGGGGCGCAAATACGCTTGATCGTCCAAAGGAAACGCGAAGCGATTTGGAACGCTTTAACGCGAAAAGTTTCGCCGAGCGTTTTGTTTCCGTAAAAGACAATCTTTGCGAAGTCGGGCTTGTAATCGAGGGCGTTCACTGCGCCGCATGCGTCTGGTTGAACGAAAAGGTCGTCAACCGCTTGGAGGGCGTGATCGACGCGAACGTCAACTTCACCACCAACAAGGCGAAAATACTATTTGATCCCGCGAAAATCAAACTAAGCAGGATCGTAGAAACGATACGATCCATCGGCTACGACGCGGCGCCATACGATCCAAAGCTCGCCGAATATAAGGCAAACAAGGAGCGCAAAGAGTACTACACCCGCCTGATCGTCGCTATATTCGCCTCGATGAACGTTATGTGGCTGGCGGTGGCGCGTTATCTGGGGCTGTTTAGCGGAATGGACGAGGCGCTGGCGAGGGTAATCTACTTCGCCGAGTTCTGCCTCGCCACGCCGACGCTCTTTTTCAGCGGCTGGATTTTCTTTCGCGGCGGTTACTACGGGTTGAAAAACGGCTTTGTTACGATGGATTTGCTTGTCGCCACCGGCGCGAGCCTGACCTATTGTTATTCGATTTACGCCGCGCTCGTTAGCGGCGCGGAGCCATACTTCGACTCGGTAACGATGATTATCGCCTTCGTGCTGATCGGCAAGTTTCTTGAGATACGCGCCAAAAAAAGCGCCGTCGATACGTTAGATTCCATTATCGACTCCGCGCCAAGCGAGATTACCCGCGTCGAGAAAGACGGTCGCAAAGAGCGCGTCGCGCCCGAAGCTATCGCGGTAGGCGATATTATCGAATCGACGGCGGGCGAAAAGATCGTCTTTGACGGCAAGATTTTGAGCGGAACAGCCGCGCTCGACACGGCGAGTTTGACGGGCGAAAGCGAGCCGAAAATCGCGGCGGCGGGCGATAACGTTATTGGCGGCGCGATCAATACCGACGGCGTTTTACTGATTCGCGTTGAAAAAGATTATGCGCATTCAACTTTCCGCGTCGTCTATACGGCGCTTGAAGAGTCGCTTGAGAACCGCCCGTCAATCGCAAGTCTGGCAAACCGCCTGTCGCGCTATTTTTCCTCGACGATCCTTACGATCGCCGCGCTGACCTTTTGCGCGTGGTTTTTCGCGCTTGGCGCAGGGTTTGATCGCGCTCTGATGGTAGCGATCAGCGTTATTGTTATCGCCTGCCCGTGCGCTTTGGCTCTCGCCACGCCGATCGCCAGCGTGATAGGGACGCTCGAGGGCGCGAAACGGCGCATTCTCTTTAGAAGCGCGAACGTTGTAGAGACGCTCGCCAAAACAAAATTCGCGCTGCTGGACAAAACGGGAACGTTGACGATCGGCAAACCGCAGGTGATCAAAGCCAATCTGCACAAGGGCTTCGATCCCTCCAAACTGGCTAAATTAGTAAGCGCGGGATCGCACCCCGTTTCAAAAGGCGTGGCGGAGTATCTCAATATAGACTCGGACGGAGCGACGATCGACGACGTAAAAACGATCGCCGGGCGCGGCGTGGCGACAAACGTTCTGCTTGGCGGCAATGAAGCTTTAATGAGAGAAAACGGCGTAAAGATAGACGGCTTGATCGGCGAGGGATCGCGCTTTTATTTCGCCGAGAACGGCGCGTTAAGAGCCGAGTTTCTGCTTGCGGACAAGCTCAAGGAAGAGGCTTTTGAGGCGGTCGCGTCGCTTAAGCGAATGGGGCTTCGTCTGGCTGTGCTGACGGGCGACTCGTTTGACGCGACCAAAGCGATCGCGGAAAAACTGAACATAGACGATCTGCATTGCTCGCTGCTGCCGACCGATAAAGCCGCTCTCGTTGATCGCTACCGCGAAAAAGGCGTTACCGCGATGGTCGGCGACGGGATTAACGACGCGATCGCGCTGGCTAGAGCCAACGTCGCTATCGCTATGCGCGGCGGCGCGGATATATCTATCGGCGCGAGCGATCTTGTGCTGCTGACAAACAGCCTGAACGATCTGGCTTTCGCGGTGAAACTCGGCAAAAAAACCTACCGAATCATCAAACAAAATATCGCCATAAGCATTATCTACAACCTCTGTTTTATCCCGCTTGCCTGCATGGGGTATATTGTCCCGCTGATCGCGGCTCTATCGATGAGCGTAAGCTCGCTTCTGGTCGTGGGCAACTCGTTTAGAATCAAAGAAAAAACAATGTCGCGCCAATAAAGCGAAGGCGGTTAATCGGTTAATTGGAGCAAATACGGCGGCTAAAGTCGCCGTATAACGTTACCGATCTACTGCTGCCAGTAGAGAACTGGGTAATCGTTGCCCTCTCGCATCTGCCAAGGGTTAGCGTCGTCGTCGCCAAACTTCCAACCTAAGCCGCCCAATCCGTCGCCCGATACCGCGTCCGAGTAAATCGTTGACGTTTTAAGGTCTTCATTACTCTTGCTTGTACCATTAAGATCGCTGGTTGAGCCTTCGTAAACAACGCCTTTTATGATCATAGTATCCAACGCAAAGTTATTTGATACCGTGACAGTACCAAACGTAGAGTCGATGCGCCCAACTACGCGGGATACGCTAGGAGAGTCGCCGCTAACGATCTTGGAATTAATCGCGGCGTTGTTTTCGATTGAGCTGGCGTTGCCGATTGATTGGCCGGCATTAACGCTCCCCGCGATGCCGCCAGCGGAATCGCCTTCGTCGTCATGCGCGCTTCCGCTAATGTTTCCCGTGGAGTAGCTGGCGCTGATTGAGGAGTTTTCAACTTCCCCCGCGATACCGCCGACGTAATAGCATCCTCCATTAAAGTCTTCTTGGTCATAGCAGTCTTCGCTAATGTTTCCCGTGGAGTAGCTGTTGTTGATTGACGCACTAACAACATATCCCGCGATACCGCCGACGTACCGACCTCCGCTAATGTTTCCCGTTGAGTAGCTGGCACTGATTGAGGAGTCGTACCGAAGATACCCCGCGATACCGCCGACAAAAGCGTCGCTTCTGCTGCTAACGTCCCCCGTAGCGTAACTATTTGTGATTGAAGTTTCGTCAGCAATGCCTGCGATACCTCCTGTAGAGACAGCGCCGCTAATAGTTCCCGTGGAGTGGCTACCGTTGATTGCGGAGCCGCTATAAACCCACCCCGCGATACCGCCGACAGAATAGGCTTCTCCGCTCACGTTTCCCGTTGAGTAGCTGGCGCTGATTAAGGATTTGTAAACACTCCCCGCGATACCGCCGACGTCCCGACCTCCGCTAATGTTTCCCGTAGAGTAGCTGTTGTTGATTGAGGAGTTTTCAACTTTCCCCGCGATAGCGCCGACAGAACCGTCGTCGCCTTCGCACATGCTAATGTTTCCAGTGGAATAGCTGTTGTTGATCGAGGAGCCATTATCAATGTATCCCGCGATAGCGCCGACAGAACCACCAGCGACTTGGTTGTTTCCTGTTATCCCGCCCTTTGCGTTATCGATCGCAACGCCAAGGTTTTTGATTTGTGCGCCGCTGATATACCCGAAAAGACCAATGTTCTCGGTCGAAGATCCGTTGTTCCATAGACCGCTGACTTTATATCCGTTGCCGTTAAGAATACCCGTAAACGTATAGATGTTAAAGATGTCGTCGTAGGTACCGATCGGACTCCAGCCCTCCGTATCGTCTAACGTCGCGCTGGTAAGCGCTATATCGTTCATCAGAATATAGGCGCCGGTTATCCGAGACATGTTCGTATCCAAATACGAGTAAATTTCGCCGATATTAAAACGAATATCGTTCAACTCAAGCTCGGTTCGTATCTCTATAACGTTCGGAACGCCGTAAAAATTTACGCTATGCGTTATAGGGTAGCTTGAGGCGCCTTCTATACTATCGGAGCTACTCGCCGCATATAGAGCAATGGGCAGATCGTACTCGCCTCTCAACTCCGAAAGATCGATTGATCCAGCCGCCGCTAAGTTTAGCGAGTGGTTAAGATCAAGATTAGCGTCGTAGAACTTAACGACATAACCGCTTTCTTTTTTCTGATCGCCGCTACCGCTACTTCCGCAGCCGATCAACGTAAAAGCGAAGAGAAAGCTAATTAAGCAGAGAGAGAGAGAGAGAGAGAGGACTTTTCAACTTAAACGAAGTTGAAATAGCCGAACTAATTGTTGTTGCCGCTTGCATTTTGCGACCCTCCTTGAGAAAGATAAGATTTGGCGATC
>JAIRWX010000064.1 GCA_031268655.1 Helicobacteraceae bacterium
ATTTATATACAAATTCAACGTATTTACCGGTCCCAAAAAAAGAAATAAAATGTTTTGACATAACCCCCCCCCCCCCCGAACAGCGAACAATAAGTTAGCTTGCAATTAAATCATATCCATTTAGAAAATACAAGCCTTCTCCCAATTTTTTGTCGCCCTACCCTATTTTTGCAGAAATGGGGAGAGAGCTTTGAAGAGGGGGATACTCCTCAATCCCCTAACACGGCGGCCCGCCGCTATATTTATTTGGCTTTTCCAAAAGTCTATTTATTTGCCCGCTTACATTGCGCGGTCGCCTACGCGAGATCGCAATATAAGGCTTCTCGCATATTGTATAATGGCGTAAGTTTATCCGAAAGCGTTTTGTGAACGTCAACTCAATCTGCATTATCCGTCTCAGCGCGCTCGGCGACGTCTGCCTCTTTCTTCCCGCGTTGAACGCGATCGTTCGCGCCTATCCAAACGCGAAAATCGTCTGGATCGCAGGCAAAGCCGAAGCGGAACTAATCGCGGGAACGAGCGGCGTAGAGACGGTTGTCTATGATAAAAAAAGTGGTCTAAGCGGCATGTTCAGGCTGGGGCAAACGCTTAAAACCCGTCGTTTTGACTATCTGCTGATGGCGCAGGAGGCGTTGCGCGCAAGTATTTTATCGCTGTTTATTCGCGCCGACGTTCGCTTAGGCTTTGATCGTTTTCGCGCCAAAGATTTTCAGACGTTTTTTACTAACGCTCGCGTCGCGCCGAATCCCAACTGCCATATGATCGAAAACTATCTTGATTTCGCGCGATTTCTGGGCGCCGACGTATCCGCGATCGAATACAACTTGTTTATTCCAAGCGAAGCGTTTAACGCCGCGGCGGCGATCGTCCAAAACGAACCTTACTGCGTTGTAAGTCCGATTGCCAACGCGGTGCGTATGAACTGGCGCAACTGGAACGCCGAAGGTTACGCGGCGGCGATAGATCACGCTTATGAAAAGCACGGGCTAAAGGCAATCGTTACGGGCGCCGACGACGCGCCAAGCCGCGAGACGTTCGCCGCGATCGCCGCGATCGCCAAGCATAAGCCGATCGACGCGATTGGAAAAACGTCGATCAAAACATTGCTCGCGCTTATTAAAAACGCCGCTTTTGCGCTTGCGCCAGACAGCGGACCCGGTCATTTTGCCGCCGCGTTGAACACCCCCGCGATCGCGTTGCTCGCGGCAGCCGATCCGCGCCGCGCCGCGCCGTATCAGACGCCGAGCTACGCGGTCGATCGCTACCGCGAGGCTCTGCTAAAATACTGCGGCAGAACTCCCGAACAGGTCAAGTTCGGGCGGCGGGCGCGCTATAAAGAGGCGATGAAAGAGATTTCAAAGGACGACGTAACGGCGATGATCGACAGGGTAATGAAGGATATACGTGATCGTTAAAGTCGCAAAAGAGGCGATCGCGATCGAGGCAAAAGAGATCGCAAACCTCGCTGATCGCGTCGGCGAGGCGTTTGAGGGCGCGGTAAAAGCGATTTTGGCGTGCAAGGGCAAAGTGATTGTCAGCGGCATGGGCAAATCGGGGCTGATCGGGCAAAAAATTGCCGCGACGCTCGCCAGCACGGGAACGCCTAGTTTTTTTATGCATCCTGCGGAAGCCTATCACGGCGATCTAGGCATGGTGTCGCCTAGCGACGTGGCGCTGATCGTGTCAAACTCCGGCGAGACGGACGAGGCGCTCAAAATCGCGCCGTTCTTGATCGATCAGCGCAACGTAATTGTCGCCTTTACGGGCGCTCCGCAATCGACGCTCGCCAGGGCGGCGGATTTTCATATCGACTGCTCCGTGGCAAAGGAAGCCTGCCCGCTCTCGCTCGCGCCTACCAGCTCTACCACGGCGGCGCTCGTTATGGGCGACGCGCTGGCGATCGCGCTGATGCAGGCGCGCGGATTTGCCGCCGAACACTTTGCTCGGTTTCACCCGGGCGGGTCGCTTGGACGCAAACTGCTCGCGCTGGTCGAACACGAAATGATCGACGCGGAAAATCTGCCGATCGTTTCGCCCGCCGCGAACGCGCTTGACGCGATGAGCGCGATGAGCGCGGGCAGACTCGGCGCGGCGATCGTCGCGGACGAAAAGGGCGCGCTGCTAGGCGTGATTACCGACGGCGATCTAAGACGCGCTATGGAACAGAAACGCGAACGTTTTTTTACGACGAGAGCGGAAGAGATAATGACGAAAAATCCCAAAACGATCGCGCCGAAAACGCGGCTGATCGAGGCGGAAGAGACGATGGACAGGCTTGGCGTGCATCAACTAATCGTGCTTGACGATCAGGGCAAGATTGTCGGCTTGCTGCCGTACAGAACGGGCATTACAAAAGTCGGCTCAAGCGGACGACTATTCGGCAAAAAGGAATCAAGGTGAGACATATTCGCGTAGCTTCGCCAAGCGGCGGAACGCTTTTTTCAAACGATCTGCCGCTCGCCGTCATAGCGGGACCATGCGTAATAGAGGGCGAGGAGTTTGCCCTGCGAACAGCCGAGAAGCTCAAAGCGATCTTTGACGAGCTTAAAATCCCGTTTGTCTATAAATCCAGCTTTGATAAGGCAAACAGAAGCTCCGCCGGCAGTTTTCGCGGCGTGGGGATCGACGAGGGTTTGAAGATTTTAGAAAAAACGCGCCGCGAGATTGGCGTGGCGACGCTTACCGACGCGCATACCAGCGATCAGGCGAAACCCGTAAGCGAAGTGGTGGATATGTTGCAAACGCCCGCGTTTTTGTGCCGTCAAACCGATTTTATTCAAGCGGTCGCGGCGACGAATAAACCCGTAAATATCAAAAAGGGGCAGTTTTTATCGCCGTGGGATATGAAAAACGTGCTAGCCAAAGCCGTCGCCACGGGCAATACGGCGATCGCGCTGTGCGAGCGCGGTTCTAGTTTTGGCTACAACAATCTTGTGGTCGATATGCGATCGTTAGCGGTGATGGCGCAGACTACCCACCCCGTGATATTTGACGCTACGCACTCCGTTCAGTTGCCGGGCGCAAACGGGACTAGCAGCGACGGACAGAGAGAGTTTGCGCCGATTCTCGCGCGCGCGGCGGTGGCGGTAGGGGTGGCGGGCGTGTTTATCGAAACCCATCCCGATCCCGATTTAGCGCCTTGCGACGGTCCCAATATGATCCCGTTTGCCGAATTGCCGACGCTGTTAAGACGGCTTAAAGCCATCGACGAGATCGTCAAAGCGCGCCTATGAAAACGTTGATCGTCATTCCGGCGCGATACGGCTCGACAAGATTTTTGGGCAAACCGCTGGCGCTTATCGGCGGCAAGCCTATGATCGCGCGAACTTACGAGCGGGCAAAACAATCAAAACTTGCCGATCGCGTAGTGGCGGCGACGGACGACGAACGCATCGCCAACGCCGTGCGAGAGATCGGAGGCGAAGCGGTTATGACGAGCGCGAAGTGCGAGAACGGAACGGCGCGGCTTGTAGAGGTCGCCAAACAGATCAGCGCCGATATTTACGTCAATGTTCAGGGCGACGAACCGTTTATCGATCCCGCGTCGATCGACGCGGCGATCGAGGTTTTAACGCGCAATGAAAAGGCGCGGATCGCCACCTTGTATCATACGATTAATGAAAACGAGGCGCTAAATCCAAACGCGACGAAGATCGCGCTGGATTCTTTCGGGCGCGCGCTCTATTTTAGCCGCGCCAGAATTCCCTATTCACGCGACGGTTCGCGCGCGGAATACTTAAGACATATCGGTCTATACGCTTACAGAAAAGAGGCGTTGCTAGCTTACGAAGACTTGCCGAGATCGCCGCTAGAAGAGATCGAGAAGTTAGAACAGTTGCGTTATTTGCAAGCAGGTTACGCCGTCTACGCCGCCAAATCAGTCGCGCCGCCGCTTGCGATCGATACCGTAAAAGATCTGCGTCGAGCTGAGGCGTACTTAAAA
The DNA here is from genome assembly GCA_031268655.1 of Helicobacteraceae bacterium. Classification (GTDB taxonomy): domain Bacteria; phylum Campylobacterota; class Campylobacteria; order Campylobacterales; family SZUA-545; genus JAIRNH01. Next base: position 3,944 of record JAIRWX010000064.1, read on the forward strand.
GGCGAATCTTCGTTTGCGCCTAGTTTGGCGAAAATCAAGCTGATTTTAACCGACGTGGACGGCGCGTTAAGTCCGCCGACGCTGATTTTCGACGAGAGCGGGGAGCGGCTAAAGGCGTTTGACGTGCGCGACGGACTTGGCGTGGAAGCGGCGCTCAAGCTCGGATTGGAGATCGGCGCGGTTACGGGACGCGATTCTCCCGCGCTTCGCAAGCGACTTGAAATTCTAAAGATACGGATCGCGCTTTTTGGCGTGAAGGATAAGGGCGCGGCGTGCCGAAAGATTATGTCCGACGTTGGCGCGAACGCGGACGAAACCTTATTTTTAGGAGACGATTCGCCCGATCTTGCCGCGTTTGAAACTTGCGGCGTTAGCTGCGCGGTCGCCGACGCGCCAAGCTATATTAAATCGCAAGCCGATTTCACGCTAACAAAGCGCGGCGGTCGCGGCGCAATCCGCGAGGTTATCGATCTGGTCTTGGAGGCGCAGGGCAAACTTGACGCGCTAAAGACGAGTCGTTCCTACCTACGGCTCCAAGGCGTTGCGACCTAAACTCCTAAAATCGGACTTTCGTCCCTATTCTGCTTTTAAGCGCCAAGAACGAGCATTGCGGCGAGCGCAAAAAAGAGATGGCGCGATCTTGCGCGGCGAGATTTAGACGAAACGGCGACAAAGAATTTGTCGCTCTTAAGCGGCTTTCGCTTGTTTGCGATCGGCGCGAGTTTGAGTTTTTCTTCGCTTGCTTTGGCGGCGATCGCGCGGATGCGGCGAAAAATCGCGAACGCAAAATTTCGGTATAATGTACACGGTTATGCTCAAAAAAACCGCGAATACTCCCCGCGTTGACAAAGGAATCTTGATGTCGGAAAAAAAAGCTAAAAACGACCCGTTAAAAGATATATTTGAAGCCAACAAAGGCGCGATGGTAACCTATGAACAGATTACAAATATAAGCCCCAAACAGCCAAACGCCGCGCTCGCCAAAAAAATTCTGGAATACGCGCGCAAATACAACGTTTCGCTGCTGACTAACGTCGAGGTTGTCGGGCATAAAAACCGCCAAGACGCTAAACGTCGCCAGGATAAGCTGAAAAAACTTCAGGAATCTGGCAGAGGCGACGAGATCGACGTCTTACGAGAGCGCGAATTGTTGGAGTGGAGTCGATCGGACTCGCCCGTTAGAATGTATCTGCGCGAGATGGGACAGATTCCGCTTTTGACCAAGGACGAGGAGATTGAAATATCCAAGCAGATCAAAAACGGCGAGGATATGATTATCGACGCGGTTTGTTCCGTCTCGTATCTGCTGGATTTTATTCTCGATTATAAGGATGCGTTGATCAACCGCGAGCGGCGCGTAAAAGAGCTGTTCAAGAGTTTTGACGATGAGGACGAACTGCCCGAGGAGGAGAGCGAAAGCGATAGCGAGGAGCAGCTTGAAAGCGAGGAGTCGATCGAAAAACCGGCGAACAAAAAGGACAACAAACGCGTTGAAAAGGTGTTTGAAAGTTTTAACGCGCTGGAGAAAGCTAAAAAAGAGTGGGAAAAGACCATTCGCAAAGATCTGCTTACGCAAACGGACGAAGTCGCCAGAACCTTGGCGTGTCTTGCGAGCGCGTTTAAGAAGAACGCGGTCAAGGACAAGCTCTTAGAGCTTGGTCCCACTAGCAAGCTGATTAACGAGCTTGTTCGCGCTATGGAAACAAGTCTGAAAAGCGAAGCGCATTTTGAGCGCGAGCTAAAAAAACTTGAGTATCGTTTACCGCTTTTTAACGACAATCACCGCATTTTGCACCAACAACTACTGAAAAAGATCGCCAATATGAACAAGGAGGAGATCGCTTCCGTCGTGCCGGAAGCGACGATGGTAAACGTTTATATGGATATCAAAAAACTGATATGGACAAAAGAGGCGGGCAGATCGCGTTTCGAGCTGGACGAAGAGTGGCTAAAAGCCGTGCTGGAGCAGATTAAGCGGGGTAAACGGATCAGCGACGCGGCGAAGGCGAGAATGTCGAAATCAAACCTACGGCTTGTCGTGTCGATCGCCAAACGTTACACCAATCGCGGACTGCCTTTTTTGGATCTGATTCAAGAGGGCAATATCGGGCTTATGAAGGCGGTCGATAAGTTTGAGTATAAACGCGGCTTCAAATTTTCCACCTACGCCACATGGTGGATCAGGCAGGCGATCAGTCGCGCGATCGCGGATCAGGCGCGCACAATTCGCATTCCGATCCACATGATCGAGACCATCAATCGAATCAATAAAGCCTCGCGTAAACACGTACAGGATCACGGCAGAGAACCTGACGAGCCGACTATAGCCGCGGAGGTCGGTTTGTCGGTGGAGAAATTAAAAAGCGTGATCAAAATCACCAAAGAGCCGATCAGTCTCGAAGCGCCCGTTGGCAACGACGACGACGGCAAATTCGGCGATTTTATAGAGGACCCTCATTCGACCAATCCGATCAACGTTGTTTTGAAAGACGATCTGACAAAGCAGGTCTCCTCGCTTCTTGATCAGCTAAACGATCGAGAGAGAATCGTGATCTCTATGCGTTTTGGGCTTTTGGACGACGAGAGCGATCGCACGCTAGAGGAGATCGCCAAAGTGCTGAACGTTACCAGAGAGCGGGTGCGACAGATCGAGGCGAGCGCCATTAAAAAACTTAAGCATCCCAAAGTGGGCCGCCCGTTCAAAAACTATATCGACGGCTCGTCCTGATACGGGCGGCTTAGTCGCGTTTGATATGATCGCAAGCTTTTATCGAAGGAGTTATGGTGAGAGAAAAGCTATTTCTTTTTAGTATATTTATATTTTATTTAACGTTGATCGGCTGCGCGGTAAAAAATGGCGAGATCGCTTCATATCAAAAAAACGACGTCGTCGTATTGGAGCGCGACGCAAATCGAGATGACGGCGCGTCCATAACGGAGAGTAACGCGAGCGCAAACCCCCCGGAAACGACGATCAAGGCGACGATCGGCGTTATTAAACGTTTTGCGATCGGTTCAAAGCGCATCGTCGCGCTTGATCGTAACGGAAGGTTATGGACGGCGGGAGATAACGGTAAAGAACGGCTAGGCGGCGAGAAATCGCCGTCCTCTTTCGCGCGGGCCGACGGCTTAGACGGCGCGACGATTGCCGATGCGTTTGTCGGCTACGATAGTACCTTTGCGATTGATAGCGAAGGCGGCGTTTGGGCAAGCGGCAACAACGCTTATGGACAGCTTGGTTTGGGCGACTCGAACGATAAAACGACGTTCTTCAAGGTTGAAAGTCTAAGCGGCGTTCGCGTTACGGCGATCGCTTCGGGTAGGCAGCATACAATCGCGCTTGATAGCGAAGGCGACGTTTGGGTTGTCGGCGGCAACTCGCTTGGACAGCTTGGTCTTGGCGATCTGGACGCAAGAAGCCTGTTTGTGAAGGTTAAAGCGCCTAGAAAAATTAAGGCGATCGCGGCGGGATGTTACCACTCGATCGCTCTTGATAGCGAAGGCGACGTTTGGGTTAGCGGAGCAAACGCTTACGGTCAGCTTGGAGTAAATTATGGCGGCGAGGGCGCGATTGCCGATCAGTTTACGCAAACGAAAATCGGCGACGGCAAAATCATCGCGGTAGCGGCCGGCGCAAACCACTCGATCGCTCTTGACAGCGAAGGCGACGTTTGGGTCAGCGGACGAAACAGGAGCGGGCAACTAGGTCTGGGCGATTCGGCCGATCGCTATGTTTTTGAAAAATACCCCGCAAGCGTCAAGTTCGCGGCGATCGCGGCGAGCGAGGACTACTCGCTGGCGCTGGATCGCGTCGGCGCGGTTTGGGCGAGCGGCGACAACGGAAACGATCGGCTCGGCTTTTCAAACGGCGGCGGTTATGTCGGAGCGTTTGCCAAATCAAGCGGCGCGATCGTCGCGATCGTCGCGGGCGAAAACCATACGATATTTATAGACGATAACGGCGGCGCTAAGGTCAACGGCGTCGCCTCGGCTTACCTGAGCGCGGCTATAAGCGAGGTCAAAACCTTTAGCGTCGATACGGGCGATTTGCAGTATCTCTACGACAGAGGCTTCGAGAAGATATGCGATAAAACCGCGACAAAGCCCAATATAAGCGACTATGCGATCGTCTCGGTAGCGGCCGGCGATTCGCACGCGATTGCTTTGGACGAAAACGGCAGGCTGTTATCAAGCGGGCATAACGAATACGGACAGCTTGGTCTGGGCGACATAGACAATCGAAACGGCTTTGCCGCGATAGCCGCGCCGAAAGGCAGAAAGATAGCCGCGATAGCCGTCGGAGCTTATCACAGCTTTGCGATCGATAGCGAGGGCGGCGTTTGGACGAGCGGTTTTAACGGCTATAATCAATTAGGTTTGGACGACGCTGGAAACAGAGCCGTTTTCGTAGAACAAACCGATCTTAGCGGCAAGCGCATAGTAGCGATCGCGGCGGGCGCTCATCACACTTTCGCGCTGGACGATAACGGCGGCGTTTGGGCGAGCGGACGCAATAATCGCGGGCAGTTAGGTTTTGACGACGCTTACGATCGCGCGACTTTCAGCGAGGCGCAAAGCTTGAGCGGCAAAACGATCGTCAAAATCGCGGCGGGCGCATACCACAGCTTGGCGTTGGACGATAACGGCGGCGTTTGGGCAAGCGGCGCGAACGACGACGGACAGCTAGGACTTGGCGGCGACGCGGATAGAGCGAGATTTACGGAAGTAAAGAGTTTGAGCGGCAAAACGATTGTCGCGATCGCGGCGGGCGAAAATTTTTCGCTGGCGCTGGATAGTAACGGCGCGGTTTGGGCGAGCGGCGCGAACGACGACGGACAGCTAGGGTTGGGGTCGAACAAAACGAAGCAGACAACCTTTACGCGCGTTACAAGTTTGAGCGGCGCATTTATAACGGCGATTGCCGTCGGCGATCGGCACGCCCTTGCGCTGGACGGCGACGGCAAAATATACGCGACAGGGCTAAACGACGCGGGTCAGTTGGGGCTTGGCGATCAAAACGATCGATTATCCTTTATTGCGCCGCGAAAATTTGGCGGGGGCGCGGTCGTAGCGATCGCGGCGGGCGAGAAGCACTCCATTTTGCTGAGCGGCGGAGGTAGAATATGGGCGAGCGGACAAAACTACTATGGACAGCTAGGCTTAGACGATAACGTAAACCGCAATGAGTTTGCCTCGCTTGAGCCAACCGGTTGCGCCAAAAAGTTCGGTAACTCTTTTTAACGCAGTTTACGTCAAAGGCAAAAGCCAGAGTTGCCCTCCCTCTGGTTTATCTCTTTCGCGCCTTTCGTGCTGTCTGTTATCTTAAGTTTGCGCCAAAACCCGCCGATCGAAGATTACGCTCCGTTCGCCATAATTTCAACGCGGCTTTTCATCCAACCCGCTCTTATCGTTTATCTTGATCGTCTCGCGTTAGATCGCCAGCCTTCGTAAAACACGCCCGCTCCTAACCCTCAGTTTACTATTTGGCGCTTCTTAATCAAGAAGATTCGGCAGAATGCCCTCAATTTACTTTCCGTTAAGCGAAA
>JAIRWX010000065.1 GCA_031268655.1 Helicobacteraceae bacterium
TTTCGCTTAACGGAAAGTAAATTGAGGGCATTCTGCCGAATCTTCTTGATTAAGAAGCGCCAAATAGTAAACTGAGGGTTAGGAGCGGGCGTGTTTTACGAAGGCTGGCGATCTAACGCAAGACGATCAAGATAAACGATAAGAGCGGGTTGGATGAAAAGCTACGATACTTGAAGTTTTGACGAGAGGCGGACGTCTGCCGCTCTCTATTCTATCAAATCCGTTTCGTTTTCTATTACGGCGCCGCTCGTCTCTTTGCTTGGCTTATAGCTAAGATAGAAAACTGCCGCCCGCGCGTTAAACGCAAAAAACTCGATTGTTTCCATACCTTGATCGTTCGGAGGTTTTTTAGCGGACAGAAGATAATCTCCGCCGCTCTCGATTCCGTAAAAACGTAATCGCGCGGCGAGACTCTTTGACGCGCATTTAACGGCGTAAACGCCTTTTGCCTTAAGATACTCCGAAAGCTCCAAAGCAAAGTGGTGATCGCGCGCGAAATGTCTGCCCGAATCGCCCGCGATCGCAAAAAGCGGCTTGTGAAAGAATGTTGGGATAGCGATAAGCAGAAGCGAGGCTACTAAAACGCTTGCGATCGCTATATAGGTTTTGCGAAATTGCGGCAGTCTGACGCGGAGCGAGTTCATAAAAGCGCGTATCATAAGCGGCGTTGAAATTACGGCAAACGGAGCGTAATCTTCGATCGGCGGGTTTTGGCGCAAACTTAAGATAACAGACAGCGCGAAAGGCGCAAAAGAGATAAACCAGAGGGAGGGTAATTTTTCAGAATTTTTGAAAAGATACCAATAGAGCGAATAGAGAAAACAGCAGAGTATAAGCGGCGAAAAGATCGCGCCGTACAATCCAAATATATCTATAAAATAACCTCGCGGTCTGCCGCCAAAATCAAATCCATGCAACGCGTACGAAAGCGCGATAAACGTTAAGAGCAAGACCGCCGTTTTGTAACGTTTCAGATAGAGTTTTTGGCAGATAACGGCGAAAATCAACGCGATAAAAAGATTGTCCGCGATCGCGGCTAATAATAAAACGGCGATCGCCAAAGGCTTATGGCGATCGTCGAGCCAAACGTAGATCAACGCCGCGCCCATAGCAAAAGGCGCCATGCTAGGCAGCAAAGCGGCGCTGTTTACGCCCGGCAGCAACGCGAAAACAACCGTCGCCGCCAAAGCGTCGCAGGATCGCATAGAACGGCGCGAAACGATATAGATCATCGCCGCGTTGAAAATATGGACAAGAATAAACGGGGCGCGAATAGCCAGATTGTTTTGCCCCAGCGTCGAAACGCTGAAGCGCAGCAAAGCTCCGAGCGCGTCGTCGTCCCCAAAAAAAAGCCTCGCCTCGTGCGCGTTTACGCCCAGCGTCGGCGCGTAGAGCAATAAAAAAGCCGCGTCCAGCGCCAGAAAAAGCGCGAGCGTTTTTTTAGAGGCGCAAAAAGTTGTCCAGAATCTTGCGTCCATACTCGCTCATAACGCTTTCGGGATGAAATTGAACGCCAAAAACAGGGCGGTTTCTGATCTCGATTGCCATAATCTCGCGATCCTCTCGCGCTTCGGCGGTAACGACGATATTCTCGTTTACTTCGCCGCGTTCAATCGCCAGCGAATGGTAGCGCGTGGCTTTGAACTCGTACGGAACGCCGTTAAAGATCGCGCTGCTCGGTTTTGTAACCTTGATTGCGTCTACCTTGCCGTGCATCAGTTTTTTTGCGCGGACAACCCTGCCTCCAAAAGCCTGTCCGATCGCCTGATGCCCCAAACATACGCCTAAAATAGGCGTTTTATCGCCAAAATAGCCGATCGCCGCGAGCGTTACGCCCGCTTCGTCGGGCGCGCCGGGTCCCGGCGACACAATCAGTTTTTCAGGCTTCAAAGCGGCGAGTTCGCCAACGCTCAACTCGTCGTTTCTGACCACCTTAATTTGCGCGCCAAGTTCCATGCAGTACTGCGCGATGTTATAGGTAAAACTGTCATAGTTGTCGATCAGCGCGATCACGCGTTGTCCTTGGGCGGTAAATTCAGCCATTTTGACGCGACCTCTTTCAGGCGGTTGACGTTTTCTGAAGCAAAAAAGCTGATTTGCGTCTCTTTATCGCCGCTGAAGGCGAGACCTTTCGCCTGCAGATACTCCACGATCGCTTCGCCGCTGTGGACCAGCTTCGCGCCCTCGAAACGTCCGCCAAGCGCCTCTTGCATCAAAGGATAGTGCGTACAACCCATTATCACCGCGTCAAAAGGTTCGGCCGTTTTGAAGTAGTAGTTAAAGACCTCGTCCACGATCGCGCCGCTTGTAATGCCCTCCTCGACAAGCGGAACAAGAAGCGGCGTAGCGATTGCGGTAACGTTGTTGAAACCTTGCGAAACAAGCAGATTCTGGTAGATTTGCGAATTTATAGTCGCTTGCGTTCCGATGACGAGGACTCGATCGTTTTGTTTAACGCCGACGTTTTTTAACGCCAAAACGCCCGGCTCGATTACGCCGACGACGGGAAAGGCGGCTTTTCGTTCCAGCTTGTCCAGCGCGTAAGCGCTCGCGGTATTGCAGGCGACGATCATCAAATTAGGCTCGAATCCGCTCAAAAACTCCAACGCTTCCATAGAGTAGCGCTCGATCGTGTTTTTGTCTTTCGTTCCATAAGGCACGCGCGCCGTGTCGCCATAATAGACGATCTCGTCGAACAGCTTGCGCGCCGCAAGCGATTTAACGACGCTCAACCCGCCCACTCCGCTGTCGAAAACCGCCGCTTTCATCGCTCTTCGCCCGCAAGCAGGATATTTGATTCCGCCTTGAAACGGCGCAACAATTCAAGCGTTACGGCGCTTCTAACGTTCAGGATATCGCGGTATGGCGCTACATACCAGAGATACATTCGTACCGCCTTGCCGTCGTCTTGCATCATAAACTGAATTTTTGGTCGCATCTTTTTGCCGCGCATCGTGTAACGCTCGCGCAGTTTGTCGTATTGCAACTTAGCCATATCGATATATCTTTCCGTCAGCGCGTAAACGGTCTCCTCGGTAACTAAGCGAATCTTGTCAAAATCGCTTTTAATCTCAAAAGGCATCTCAATAAGATCATACAGCGTCTTCATCGAGTCGTGCGTGTAGTTGTAAAATGTTTTGGTAAATATAAAATTGTTAGGAATGAAAACGACTCGACCCGCCCGCTTAATCTCCGCCGCGCTGTTGTGCGTGATGTTTTCGTACAGCGTCAGACACATGGGCGAAATATCGATCACGTCGCCGATCACGGGTTGCGAATCGTAGATTAGTATCCGATCGCCAATCGTGATCGCGCCGCCGACAACCAGCCGCAGCCAGCCGACAAAATTCAGCGCCGCCTCTTTCATCACAATCGTAAGCCCCGCCGCCACAAAACCCACGAAGGTTAGCGCGTACAGAAGATTGTCTATATAGTTGAAGATTAAAAACAGCGCGGCGAGCAAGCCCGTCACAATGTTTAACAGCCTGATCCAAAACGCCGAAACCTCCGTATCGCTCGCGTATCGGCGAATGGCGCGACGCGCAATCCACAGCGCTACGAAAATCGCCAGCACGACCGCGACGGTAGCGAGAATGCGAACAAGATCCCGCTCGCGGTAATTTTTCGTCTGTATCTCTATAAATCCGCCGATCGTCTCCAAAGCGCGTTTTTTTTGCTCGATCAGCCCGCGCGCAAGCTCGAAATATCGCCTGTCCGATCGCGCCCTATCGATAAAATCCGCGTCGCCCGCCGCTGTCGCGGTCGTCTCATATTCGTCGAGGTAAGCGATCGCGGATAGATAATCCTGCTCGAGCGATCTTAGCCTCGCCTTTGAAGACTCCAGCTCTCTTTGGTAGGTATTGGCGATAAAACTGGCGAGATTCAGTCGTATTTTATCCGTATCCAGCGCGCCGAAACCGAGCAGATCGGGAAAATTTTTTGGCAGCGAGTCGTACGAAGCGAACTGCGCCTCCAATAGCGCCAGCTCGTCGTTTAGCTCCTTAACGTCTTTTGATTGCCGCCGTTTTATAGCGATCTCTTTGTTTACCTCGTCGATTTTCAGTCTGACCTTTTCATATTCCAGATGGTTTTTATAAGTTGCAATCCAGATATTGCGATCGTTTAGATAGTTTTCGTCAACCGCGCCAAATAAGCCAACGGCAAACAGCAAAAGCAAAGCGGACGCTCGTCTCACAATCCAAGCTCCGCGCTAAATTCGTCCCAGCTCAGTACGGCTATTTGCAGTTTATTCGCCTTCTGCAGTTTGCCGCCGGCGCTTTCGCCCGCAAATACAAAATCGACGTTTTTGGAGGCGCTCGAGCTTACGATCGCGCCGCGCTCCTCTAGCTTGGCTTTGATGATCTCGCGCGAAACGGAAAAACCGCCGGTTATAACGATTGTTTTGCCGTGAAAGCGCGACTCGGTTGACGCGCAAACTTTCGGCGCTACCGGTTGAGCAAGCGCCTTTAACCCGTCTATTCGCGATCGGTTGACGCGCAGAAACTCCGCGATTGATTCGCTCGTCTCTTTGCCAAAGCCCTCGAGCGCCTCGTAGTCGGCTTGCGTTTTTTGATCCCAAGAATCGCCGAAAACTCGCGCCAGCCTTTTCGCCGCCGCCTCGCCGACTCGCTCGATTCCAAGCGCGTGGATAAAACGCCGTAACTCGCCGCGTTTGCTGTTTTCTATCGCCCTCAACGTTTGAGAGATTTTGCGCTCTTTGAACCCCTCTAAGTTCTCAAAACTTTGCTTATCAAGCGCGTAAATATCCTCGACGGCGCGAATTTTGCCCGCGTTGTATAGCCGCAAAATAATCTCTCTGCCCAACCCCTCGATATTCATAGCGCGTTTTGAGGCAAAATGGATCAAATTGTTCACTATCCGCGACGGGCAGTCAAGATTTTGGCATCTTAACGCCGCGCCGTCCTCGAACAGTTTTTCGCCGCAGGAGGGACAGCCGTAGGGCTTTTCTATCGCCGTCTGACTTCCGTCTCTGAACGCCGTCAAAACCCGCGTTACTTTTGGAATTACGTCGCCGCTTCTAATCAGCGAGATCGTATCGCCAATATGAATATCCAGCCTCGTTATCTCGTCGAAATTGTGCAAGGTGACCCGCTCGATCGTCGCGCCGTTGATGTTAACCGCCTCTACGGCGCCTACGGGCGTCAGCGCGCCCGTGCGCCCAACCTGCCAATCCACGCCAATCAGCCGCGTTTTCTTTTCCATAGCGGGAAACTTGTACGCCGCCGCCCACCTTGGAGCTTTGATAGTCCAGCCAAGCCGATCGCGCAGAGAGAGACTGTCCAGCTTTATCACCATTCCGTCAAGCTCCATGTCCAGATCGTCGCGCCGCGATCGCATCTCCTCGTAGATCGCTTCAATCTCTTTGGCGCTAGCGCACAGTCGCCGCATGGGATTTGGCGAAAAACCCAGCGATTCCACGGCGTTCATCTCGTCGTAACCGCTTCGTACGCCCAGATCGCCGCGTCCAATCCCCCACGGCAGAAACGCGAGATTGCGCTCCGAGACGATTCTTGGATCGAGCTGTCGCAAACTTCCGCTCGCGGCGTTGCGCGGATTGGCGAAAAGCTGTTCGCCGTTTTTTGATCGCGCCAGATTGATCGCCTCGAATTCGTTTTTATAGATCATCGTCTCTCCGCGAATCTCAATCGTTTTTTCGCAGTCGATCGAAAGCGGAATCGACCGAATAGCTTTGGCGTTATTCACAACGTTTTCGCCTTCGATCCCGTTGCCGCGCGTAACGGCGCGCGCAAGAGCGCCGTTTTCATAGACCAGCGATAGACTCGCGCCGTCAAATTTTGGTTCGCAGACAAATTGAAGATCGCTCGTATCGGCGAGTTTAACCGCCCGTTTAATCCACGCTTCAAGCTCTAAAGAATCAAATATGTCCTCCAGCGACCACATTCTCTCCAGATGAGCCGCTTTTTCAAATCCCTCCAGCAGCGCGTCGCCGACTCTTCTTGTCGGCGAATCTGGCAAAACGTCGTCCGGATTTGCCGTCTCATAGGCTACGATCTCTTTATATAGCGCGTCATAATCGCTATCGGGCGCTTCGGGCGCGTCTAAAAGATAGTAGGCTCTTGCCCAGCGATTAAGCGTTTTTACCGCCCCTTTGTAAGCCTCAGGCGACATCGCTATGTTCGGCGGCGGCGCAGCGCGCGCAAAATCCGTTGAAAATCAGATCGCCTTCTTCAATTTCCGCGCCATTTGGAACGACCGCGGCGCGTCTTATCGCCGCAAAATCAGCCGCCACGTCCGTAATAGCGCCGCATTTGCGACATATTAAATGAGCGTGCTTCTGTTGCGTCAGCTCAAAAACCTGACGCTCGCCCGCGATCGCCACCTCTTTTACGATTCCGCGTTTGACAAGCGCGGAGAGATTGTTATAAACCGTCGAAAGCGAAAGCAGGGGCCGCTCGTTTTTGAGCGCGAGATAGATAGCGTCGATCGTCAAATGCCCTTGCATAGCCAACTGGCGCATCAACGTCAGTCGCTGCGACGTAGCCTTAAGCCCGATAGCGTTTAATCTGGCTTTATAATTCATAATTTGTTATCCCGCGTAATTTTCGCCGATTATATCCTAAAAAGCCCCGTCGGCGCTTTAGCGCCCGCTCGTTTGGGGTTTAGTTCGACGACTTAGCGCAAGCGCTCGCAACGGCGGATCGCGCCGTTGCGAACCGAGCCTAAAACAACGATAGCAACACCCCCGCGGCAACCGCCGAGCCGATCACGCCCGACACGTTCGGTCCCATCGCGTGCATCAGAACAAAGTTCTGCGGATTCGCCTTTTGCGCCTCTTTTTGCGACACTCTTGCCGCCATAGGCACGGCTGAAACGCCCGCGCTTCCGATCAGCGGATTGATCGGATCTTTGCTCATCTTGTTCATAATTTTAGCCATAATCACGCCCGCCGCCGTGCCAAACGAAAACGCGATCAGTCCAAGTACGACAATCGCCAGAGTCTCCGGAATCAGGAACTTATCCGCCGCTAACTTCGATCCTACCGAAAGCCCTAAAAATATCGTAACGATATTGATCAGCGAGTTTTGCAAAGTGTCGTTTATGCGCTCGATCACGCCGCATTCGCGCGCAAGATTGCCAAAGCAGAGCGCGCCGATCAGCGGCGCCGCGTCGGGCAAAAACAGCGCGCACAGCAGGACGAGAGATATTGGAAACAGAATCTTCTCCAACTTGCTAACCTCGCGCAACTGAGACATCTTGATCTCGCGCTCTTTTTTCGTCGTAAGAGCGCGCATAATCGGCGGCTGGATCAGAGGTACGAGCGCCATATAGGAGTACGCCGCCACGGCAATCGCTCCGAGTAACTCCGGCGCGAGACGCGAGGCTACGAAAATCGAGGTTGGTCCGTCCGCGCCGCCTATGATGCTGATCGCCCCCGCCTGTTTCAGATCGAAGGCGAACAAATCGGTATATTGCCCGACCGCCACGGCTAAAACAAAAGTGCCAAAAATGCCAAATTGAGCCGCGCCGCCAAGCAGCGAGGTTTTTGGATTGGCGAGCAGCGGTCCGAAATCGGTCATCGCGCCCACGCCCATAAAAATAAGCAATGGAAAGAGACCGCTGGCTATGCCCATATTGTACAAAACGCCAAGGAATCCGTCGGGGCCCGCCATATCCGCGATCGGGATATTTGCCAGCAGACCGCCAAAGGCGATCGGAAGCAGCAATAGCGGCTCGTACTGCTTTGCGATCCCCAGATAGATCAGCGCAAAACAAATTACAAACATCACAATCCGCCCCCAGGTTTGCGCAAACGAGCCTACGTCTTTGCCAAACTCGTTTTTCACGTTCTCTTTGGGAGAAAGCAGCGCTTTAACGCCCGTGCTGTCGATCAAACCTAAAAACATATCGCCCAGGGGCTTTGACTCGTAAACCTTTTCGCCGCTTTGCTGCGCCGTCGCGTTGATTTCGACGGCGGCGGCAAACGCATGAATTGAGAAAGCAAACGCGCTTATCAGCAGCGATAAACATATCTTTTTCATCGCCGACCCTTAAACGGCGATCGTAACAAGCGGCTGTCCCGTTTGTACTTTCGTTCCAACGGACGCGTTGATTATGACGATAACGCCGTCGACGTCGGCAAATATCTCGTTTTCCATCTTCATCGCTTCCATGGTTAGCACAAGCTCGTCGCGCTTGACGCGATCGCCCGCGCTTTTGACGGTTTTCGTTATGGTTCCGGGCATAGGAGCGGCGATGATATGCGTTTTGTCGCCCAAAGGAGGAGCGCTCGCGTTTTCAACGGCGCTCTTAACGCCGTTTGCCGCGATTAACTCCGCAATTTTGCCTTCGGCGATCTTGACGAAGTAAGTTTGTCCCTCGACGACGACGGTAAACTCTTCAACGCCGCCGGATTTGGAACTCGCGTTCGCTTTCGTTTCGCCGTCCGCGCCGCTAGTCACCGTCGGAGGAACGTCGGATTTAAGGCGCACGCTTCCTTTCGCCTTGCCGCTCAGGAACGTAATTCCTTTATAGCCGCAGGCAAGGACGATAAAGATATTCTCGTCGCTAATCTTGATGTTGTTATCCCTAAGACGCTCTTTAGCCCATTTGCTTGATTTTTTCTCGTCGCGATCGGCTATGTCGATCGCGTTTTCCGTCGTTGTCGGCAGTTTGAGCTGTTCTGAAGCTAGTTTGACGATTTCGGGATCGGGCGCGACGGGCGTTTTGCCGAAGTAGCCCAGAGCCATTCTGCCGTAGCCCTCGGCGATCTTTTTCCACTTGCCGAACATCACGTTGTTGAACGCCTGTTGAAAATAAAATTGGCTGACGGGCGTTACCGAAGTGCCAAAACCGCCCTTCTCCACCACCTCGCGCATCTCGGCGATAACCGCGGGAAATTTATCCAGACACTTATTATCGCGCATCATTTGCGTGTTTGCCGTAAGCGCGCCGCCGGGCATAGGCGAGTATTGGATGATCGCGGAAACCTGCGTCGCCTCCGGCGGTATAAAGTAGTCCTTAAGCGCCTCTTTTAAAATCGTTTCGCTTATTAGCACCTTGTCCAGATTAAGCTCGTCGCCCAGATGATTGCCCAGAACAAACCGCGAGCCTTTAAGCGCGTGCGCCATAACGAGAATATCGGTGTGCGCCGTACCGCCGCTAACAGGCTCGCGATCAAGATCCACGCCGTCCGCGTCCGCCTCGATCGCCGCCAGATAACACGCCAAACCTATGCCCGCCGTTTCATGCGTGTGATAACGAATATGCGTCTTTTTGCCCAGCAGTTTTCGCGCGGCGGAGATTGTATCGTAAACCTTGCGCGGATTTGCGGTGCCGGAAGCGTCCTTGAATACGACCGAATCATAGGGAACGCCCGCGTCTAAAAAGCTCTTGAGCGTTCGTTCGTAAAACGCCGCGTCGTGCGCGCCTACGCAACCCGGGGGCAGATCCATAACGGTAACGGTCAACTCGTGATTTAACCCCGCGTCTTTGATCGCCTTCGCCGAATACTCCATATTACGCGCGTCGTTGAGCGCGTCAAAGTTGCGGATCGTGGTAACGCCGTGTTTTTTGAACAATCTTGCGTGCAAATCTATAATCTCGCGCGATCCTGTGTCCAAGCCTATATAGTTGACTCCCCGCGAAAGCGTTTGCAGGACGCACTCTTTGCCCGCGATCTCGCGGAATTTGTCCATCATATCGAAAGCGTTCTCGTTCAGATAGAAAAACAGCGCCTGAAATCGCGCGCCGCCGCCCATCTCGAAATGTTTTATACCCGCGTCGATCGCCGATTGCACGGTGGGCAGGAAGTCTTTCATAAAGACCCTCGCGCCAAAAACCGACTGGAAGCCGTCGCGATAGCTGGTGTCCATCGCCTCGATAATTTTTCTGTTAGCCATAGACGCCCCTTTATTAACGTTTTTTCTTGTACTCGTCGATAGCGGCGAGCACGACTTTTGTTAGCGTCGCGTCCGATATTTTCAGATCGGCGACGGCGGTCGTCGTATGCTTTGCTTGCGGAAAAAAGCGCGTTAAAAGCCAACCTTGCGCTTTGAGAAACCAGATCATAAAACACAAAAACGCAAAGACTGTCGACATGCCGACAATCATTACCTTCACCGACTCTAGAATTAAGTTTTCCACTTTTCTTCCTTGCTTTTTCGTTCCGTTTTACCCGTCGATAGCGACGAATACGACTTTTGCAGCGGCGCGAGCGAAACTTCTGGCTTCGTCGCGTCGATTGCCAACTGCGCCCTTGTGGGACGAAGCGCGTCGAAAACCCCTCTCTTTCTTTGCGATAGCGCCAAAGAGAATCCAAACGCCGCGTTGAGCGACGATCGTTATACAGCTATTAGAATCGGCAACTAGGTTGCCTTTTGCCGTCCTCCTTGTCGTTTGGTTTATTATAACTTCGTAACGGCGCTCGTTTGACGGCTTACATCAATTTTCATTCATCGTTACGCCGCTTGGCGACCCAAATCCCGCCAGCGGGAGCGGTCGGTTATTTCACGAAAATATAATGGTAATACGCATTAGAGTCCCTATTGTCGGGGAATCTGAAATCCACCGAAACCAGCGTCCAGCCCTTGGCGAAAATATCCTTAAATTTTATATTGCCATTAAGCTTATCGCCCTCGCAGGCAAGCGAATACTGGGGTTTAGCGGGGGTATTAGCCAAGATACAAACCGCGACCTCCTGAGCGGAGAGAGAAACGGCGAAGATCGATCCAAGCGCCGCCGACAACAATTTACGCATACTAACTTCCTTCCGACGTTAAGATGGGGCATTGTATCAATTTCGCGCAAAAAAACAGCCGCTCGGCGCGGGCAAAATCCGTTGTGCGCCGAGACCGTCGTAGCGTACGCGACTCTTTGGGATCGGCGCGGCTATCGCTTTGCCTTTTTGATATACGAATATATTGCGCCTCGCGTCAGCCGTTGCGCTATGCTTGGGTCAAGCGCGTAACGGCGCGCCTTTTTACTCCTCGATCGCTACGCTTCCTAGCGCCTCAAACGCCGCGTTGGGGTCGATCTCCGCATGGCTTAGGACGACTATATTGAGATTGAAGCGTTCGAATATCTGCGCGACCGATCGGCGCAGCAATGGATCGACGATCAGTATTGCGGGCGAAACGCCTTTGGAGATCAGCTCCTCTTTTTTGTTTCGCGCCGCGTCTATCAGCGCGGTAATCTCTCTGACGCTCAGAAGCAGATTGCGCGCGCCGTTTTGATCTTTCAGCTTGTCCAGCAGCTTTTGCTCGGTAGCAAAATCCAAAGTAAGAATGCGCATAACGCCGCTTTCGGATTTATAGAGGCTGGTAATCGTTCGCGCCAGTCTCGATCGCGTCTGCTCGGTTAAAATATCCGGATTTCTCGTAGCGCCCGCGCAATCCGCTATGCACTCCATAATAGTAAGCATATCTTTTATGGGGATTCTCTCGTGGAGAAGATTTTTCAGTACGCTTTGAATCAAGCCGACGCTTCCGGCGGCTTTCAGCGCGTCGTCCGCCACGGTTGGATACTCTTTTTTCAGCGAATCGATCAGCTTTTGCGTATCCTGACGGGTTAGCATCTCCTCGGCGTGTTTTTTGACAAGCTCGACAAGATGCGTGGCGATAACCGTGGAGGGATCGACGACCGTGTAACCTTTGACGATCGCGTCGCTTTTTTTATCGGCGTGAATCCATATCGCGTCCAATCCGAAAGCCGGCTCTTTAGCCGCTACGCCGTCGATCTCGTCGATCGCCAGTCCGCTGTTGATCGCCAGAAACTGCCCCGGATAAACCCGTCCGCCTCCGATCGAAACGCCCTTTAGCAGTATCTCGTAGCTATTTGGCTCAAGCTGCAGGTTATCGCAAATATAGACCTGCGGCATCAGAAAACCAAGCTCGCTCGCCACTTTGCGCCGCATAGCGCGAATACGATCGCTCAGATCGCCGCCCTGCTTATCGTCGGCGAGTTTGATCAACTGATAGCCCATATCCAGCTCCAGAAGTTCCACCTTCAAGACGCGCTCCAGAGCGACCTCTTCCTCTTTGGCGCGCTCTTCGGGCGTTTTCTCTTTGGCTTTGGGCGCGGATTCTTTTGCGCTATCGCCTCTTTTGAGCTTTGGCGGCGCGCCGCCCGCGCCGCTTGAAAGCTCGCGCAGCCACGGAGCTTTCGTTTTCAACCAGCCGCTGATCGCGCCGTCTTGCGAATCGCGGATTAACAGCGAAGTCAGCAGAAAACTTAGCCCGATAAATCCCAGCGGCAGAGTCGGCAACCCCGGCACCGCCGCGAATAAGAGCAAAATCAACCCCACAATCGTAAGCGTTTTATAGTCGCGTCCGAGTTGAGCGATCGCGCCGCTCGCAAAGTTAGACGACTCCTCGTTGCTGGCGCGGGTGATGATGATGCCCGTGGCGGTGGCGATCAGTAACGCAGGAATCTGCGCCACAAGCCCGTCGCCGATCGTTAGCAGGGTGTAGGTCTCCACGCTTTGGGCGATAGAGAGATCGTTTTGAAACGCGCCGATCAGTATGCCGCCGACGATATTGATGATCGTGATGATAATGCCCGCGATCGCGTCGCCTTTGACAAATTTGCTCGCGCCGTCCATCGCGCCGTAAAAGTCCGCTTCGCGGACAATATCCTGACGGCGCTTTTTGGCTTCGTTTTCATCGATCAGCCCCGCGTTCAAATCCGCGTCGATCGCCATCTGTTTGCCCGGCATAGCGTCCAAGCTGAACCGCGCAGCCACCTCCGCGACGCGCGTCGAACCGTTGGTTACCACCATAAAATTAACCAGCACCAGAATCACGAACACAATAACGCCTATAACGTAGTTGCCGCCCACGACAAACGCGCCAAAGCTGGCGATAATTTCGCTGACCGCCTCAGCGCCGTTATGCCCTTCGCTTAGAATCATACGCGTGGTGGCGATATTCAGCGCGAGCCGAAAAAGCGTTACCAGCAGGATCATCGTGGGATAGGTGGAAAAGTCGGTCGGCTTGGCGATAAAGATCGAGATCAAAATAATCAAAGTGGCGATCGAAAGCGAGATCGTCAAAAGCAGATCCAAAACCCAGCTTGGCAATGGGACGATAATGATCGCCATAATGCCTACGACGAACAGGACGATCGTCAGGTCTTTGAGCGCGAACAGCTTTCCGACAAACGGAAAGACGCGGTTTAATAAGCCGAGAGTCGTGGCGCGCGCCATCAGTCGCTGATCAGATCGGCTATGCTTGTCGTAGCCAGCATATCGTCAATCTTGGCTTGCAGGCGATTGAGAAAAGGCCAGATAAGACATAGCGAGCTTTTGGTTTCGCCGCTTGGGCAGTCGCCCAGCTCGGCGGAGCAGGTGAAAACCATAGCGCAGTGATCGTCCACGGCGCGAAGCAACGCCTCGATGGTAATCTCGCTTGGCGCTTTTGTCAGGACAAATCCGCCGCCCGCGCCTTTGCGCGAAGCCAGAATGCCCGCTTTGGCTAACGATTGCAGCACTTTAGCGAGGAAGCTATACGACAGCCTCAGGTCGGACGAAAGTTTTACCGCGTCGGTTGCGCCGTCCTGCTTGCTGATGGCTATGATCGCCGATAGCGCGTACTCGCTCGCCTTGGTAAACAGCATATATGTTCGTCCCTCGCCTTCTAAAGTACCCGCGCGCGCCGCCGCCGCTTGGATTTAACTGATCGTATTATAGGCTTGTTTGTTTTTTTCGCGCAAACGGCTTATCGGCAAACCAAAGCCCGCGAAACGGCAAAAGCCGATATTTGGGCGCGGTTTTGCGATCAGAACCTTAGGGACGAAACAAGAACGCGGCGCGTTTTAAGAGTCCGCGTCTTGATCGCGCAAAAACTACGAGCGGCTTTCGCTGATCGAATCGCGTCCCGCGGCGTATGGAATCAAAGCCATGTGGCGCGCGCGTTTAATCGCCAAACGAACTATGTCCTGCGCAACCTTGCCGTTGCCTGTCAAACGACGCGGCATAATTTTGAATCTTTCGCTTAAAGAGTGCTTAAGCAAATGAATGTCTTTGTAGTCGATAAAAACTATCTTGGCTTCGCTGTACTTGCAGTGCCGCTTAAAAAATTTGCCTTTTTCCGCCATTGTCGTTCCTTAAAATGGTATTTCTTCGTCTTCGATATTGACGCTAGTCGCCGACGACTGAGGACGCGCCTCCGTTTGTCGTTGCGGCGCGCTCTCTTTTGGCGTCTGATAGTCGCCGCTTTGGCTTTGATCGCCGCCGTCGCTTCTCGCGCCGCCAAGAAACTGCAAATTGTCGGCGGAGACGGAGTGGCGCGATCGCTTCTGTCCGTTCTGATCCGTCCACTGCTCCAAAACAAGCCGCCCCTCGACAAGCACCTGCCGCCCTTTGGATAGATATTGATGGGCGATCTCGGCGCTTCGACCAAACACGTTTACGTCGATAAACATCGTCTCCTCGCGATCCTCTCCGGCGTTGCGATCCTTCCAGCGGCGATTGACCGCCAGTCCAAACTTCGCGATCGCGGTGCCGCCTTGAGTGTAGCGAATCTCCACGTCGCGAGTCAGATTGCCAATTAGCAAGATTTTATTCAGCAACTTTAGCTTCCTTATTTTCTTCGACGCTCTCTTCGCGGCGCGGAGCGCGTTCGCGTCTTTCGCCGTCGGCTTCCGCGCGAGGAGCGCGCGAGGAGCGCGGGCGATACTCTCGGACCGTTTCGCTGAGTTTGTACTCTTTGAAAGGCAACCCTTTGGCGCGGTTTACCATATTTTCCCACGCCTCGTTTTCGACTTTTGTTTCGTATTTTATTACGATAAAGCGCAAAACGTCTTCCGTAATGCCATAGACGCGCTCAAGCTCTCTATTGACGACCAGTCCGTCGGCGATAAAATAAACGACGGCGTAAAAGCCGCGCTCAAACTTTTTGATTTTGTAGGCTAATTTTTTAGCGCCAAGCCGCTCTACCGCAACTACTTCGCCGCCGTTTTTTGAGATTATCTCGCTGAAAAACTCTATCTTGGCGTTAATCTCCTCCTCGTTAAGCGTAGGCTTCAGAATAAACGCCGTTTCGTATCGTCTGGACATATTGCTCCTTTCGGTCTTTGCGCCCCGTTTTCGTCCAAAACGAGGAAGGTTAAAATAAGGCGCGAATTTTATAATAAATTTGTTTGAAACCTGATTAAAAGCGCGTAAAGCAACGAGCGTTTCTCTCGAACGTCGCTTTGCTTGAAGCTAAGCTCGAGCGCGCTTAACGCCTCAAAAACGTTTACCCACCGCGATCTGCGAAATCTCGACGCGAGTTCTCGACGCGCCTCGTCTATATCTTTGGGCAAAACGTACCCTAAAAAATCTCTTATCTCTTTGCCGAGCCGCATCGCGCAAAAGAAGGCGAATAGCTGACGAAAGGCGCGATTTAGCTCCAGCAAAATCTCCATTTCGTTATCGGTTTGCAAAAACAGCCGCTCCAGCTCGGCGTAAAAAGGTCGCTTGTCGATCAGCGCCGAGATCAGGCGAAAACAGTCTCCGTCGCTATAGCCCGCGCCGACGAAATCGATCAGCGCCGACGTAGTTTCGCCGTATACCGCGAGCTTATCGAGATCGGTAAGCGCGAACGACAGGTTGTCGTCGTTTACGCTTAACAGACGACGCGCCTGCGCGTCGCTTAGCTCTAAGCCTTTTTTCGCCGCCGCGTCGATCAGCGCTTTAGCCGCCTCCGGCGTTTTTGGCGGATAAAATCTGACGACGGCGTAAAACTCGCCCCCTTTTTCGCCCTTTTCAAGCGCCGCCGATTTAGCCTTTGCGTCCTCGGCTTCATAGATCAGCAGCATATACGAGGCTTTGTTTTTCCTGATTGCCTCCAGCAGCGAGGACACGACTTTCAAATCGATCTTTTTCTCGATTCTGGCGATCAGCAGATTGCCCTCGTTAAATAGTCCGGGCGAAGAAAGATGCGTTAGCGCCGCGCTTAGATCAAACTCGTCGTAGTAGAGTTTAACGACGCTTAGATCGCCGGGGAGCCTCTTAAGATAGCGATCCGCGTATATCTCGGTTAACGAGGGATCGCCCCATAAAATCGCCGCTTTAAGAGGCGGCGAGCTTGACAGCCTCCGATCAAAGTCCCGCTGTTTCACGCCAAATTGACTATGATTCTGGCGGTAGCCAAACTCGCGGAGGCAATGGATACCTTAACCCGCTCAAACTTACGCATACGTTCAAAGAAACGCCCGCGGTAAATCGGCATATAGGCGCGCATACCCTGAATAAGCGGATCGTCGATCAGAATTATCAAACCGCCGCGTTTACCCTCCTCCTCCACGACTTCGCCCTCCAAGATCAGCCCGACTCGCTCCGCCGCCCATCTGGCGTAGGCGCGATCGGCGTACTGCCATTCGATTTGAGCCGTCTCCGACTCCAGCAGCGTAATGATCGGCGCGAGCCTTTGCAGGCCGCTTACAATACGCTCTTTGCCCTTCGCGTCGTTATGGATAATAGCCTTCAAAAATCTGTGAAGCGCCAGATCGGAATATCTGCGAATCGGCGAGGTAAAATGCGCGTACTTGTCGAATCCAAGCCCGAAATGTCCAATATTGTCGTATGTGTACTGCGCCCTTTTGAGCGATCTGATCAGCATGCGATCGACCTGTTCGCCAACGCCGAGCTCCGCCGCTCTTTTTTGTATCGCGTCTACGGTCGAATGAACGCTTTTGGTCTTCTTTACGATCACGCCGATCTCGCTTAAATCGTTTAACAGATCGTCCAAAGAGCGATCGCTCGGCGTTTCGTGCGTGCGAAAAATACCAAATCGAAAATAGTCCGCCGCCGCGCAGTTGGCAAGCAGCATACACTCCTCGATCAATTGATGCGAAATCGTCTCTTTCGCCTTGATCGTCTTTTCAAGCCGCAGATCTTGATCGAGCGTTAGTTTTATCTCCGGATTGGAAAAGCTGAAACCTCTTTTGAGCCGCTTTCGCCTAAGCGCGACGGCTAAATCTTTCAGCGGCGAGAGCCACCGCATAACGACGCGATCGCCCTCGTCGGGCTTCGCGCCGTCCATGAGTTCGTCTATGCGATCGTAGTGATAGCGGCGTACCGATTTGATCGCGCTTTCATACAGATCGTATTGTTTGACGTTCAGGTTTTCGTCCAGCTCTAGTCTAAAGGTAAAAGCCAGCCGAACTACGTTTGGCTGAAGCGAGCAGAGATTTTCGCTAAGTTCTCTGGGTAGCATCGGGATCGATTTGTGAGGCAGATAGATCGAAAAGCCGCGTTTTTTCGCCTCTTTGTCAATCTCGCTAAACTCGTCTACATACGCGGTTACGTCGGCGATCGCAACATATAGAACGCGCTTTTCAACGTCGTAATAGATCGAATCGTCAAAATCTTTGGCGTCGATCGGATCGATCGTGATAAAAGCCAGATTGGTTAGATCTACGCGATCTGGATAGAGCGAAAGATCCACTTCGTCGCCGCGCGCTTTCGCCTCCATAATCTGTTCCGCGCTGAAACGATCTGCGCGATTGTAACGCGCCAGAACGATCGCTTCGTCGACTTTAGGGTCGCTCAAAACGCCAAGAACCTCGGTTATTTCGCCATCTTTACGATCGATCAGAACGACCGCGCCCTCTTGAAGCTCCTTCAGCGCTTTTTGTTTAACGTTAATCTCTATCGGTAGCGCGGAGTTTATGTCAAACAGTACGGCTCTATTGTTTATAACGTTTACGTAGCCGATCAGCTTTTCGCCGCTCTCTTCGGCGATATAGACGATCTTAGCCGCCGCCCTGCCCCGTCTGACGCCGATCGTTCTGCCTATAACCAGATCGCGGTGAGCCGCGTTCAGGCTGTCGCCGGGCTGAACCAGATAGTCGCGCCCTTTAGCGCCGAGCGGTTGCAGGTAGCCCGCGCTTTTTTTGCCTTTTTTTACGACTTTGGATTGTAGATACGCGCCTACTATCAGATCGCCCTCGAGACGCAAAAGAGGACGATCTGAAAGCAGTTTGGCTTTGATAAGCGTATGCGCCAATTTAAGCTCGCGTTTGTCAAGCGACGCGCTTGGAACTCCGACTGACAGCTTCTGAAGAAGATCCTTCATTTTACAAAGTAGTTAGCCGCTTTCAAAAACGCCTCGCTTGATCCGCCGCCGCTTAACACCAATTTCGCCGCCGTCTCCGCGCTCGCCGCGCTAATGCCGCCCGGCGTTTCGACCGCCGTCTGTACCACTTGAAGCGCGAAAGCGTATGGTCGCATGGCTTCGCTTACCGTCGAAGGGTCTATCGATCCGCCGATCGCCTCGACCAGCTCCGGCTCGAACAGCCAATGACTAAACACTGCGGCGCTCACCTCTTGATAGTTAACGCCAAAAAATTCCGCTTCCGCGGCGGCTAAACCGTTGACCAAAGCTTTGTTTGCGAAAGCCTCGCTCTTGCCAAGCCCGACCGCTTCGCGCGCTATGATAAGCCGTCCCACGCCCGATAAAAACGCCGCGGGAGAAAGCACGTCGAGCATGTTGCGGCTGATTTGCGAATACCACCGCATCATAAGCGCGTTCTGCAGCAACGATATATCGGCAAACCGCTCCGGAGTGATTCTGTAAGGAGTCATATCGATCTTAAACGTGCTTTTCACCGCGCCCGAAAGCGCGAATCCGCGCACCGTCGCCATTCCAAACAGACTCACCGCCTGACCCAACGTTTTAATGGCGCGAGAAAAGCCGTACAGCGGCGAGTTCGCGGCTTTCAGAATATTAGCCGTAAGCATAGGATCGAGTTCGATTATTTTTGTTAAGTCCGATATGCTCGAGTTTGGATCGTTGCATATCCGTTGTATCTTGACGACTGATTCCGGCAGAGGCGGAAGACTTTTAACGTGCATATATAGCGCGTCGTTCATCATAGCTCCTTAATAGCGATAGCGTAGCATTATATAGCCGTTTTGCTGTTACGATCGTCGATTATCGTCGCGTCTCGAGGTTTCTGTCCGAAATACGGTTTATAAACGTTTTCGCCACGTTCTCCAGCGCCTGCGCGGGCATTTTGTAATCGGCGGCGGTTTTGACCGCGTGCGCCAAACTGTTTTCGTTTACGCCGCTTGGAAACTCCACGGCGATCTGCACCACGCGCAAAGCCCGCGCCTGCAAAAGCGCGCCGGATCGCGCCAGCGACGGATCTTCCGAATACCTGATCGCGTCGATCAGCGTCCGCTCGAAGCGCCAGCGCGTGAAAATCTCGGCGCTGACCTCCTGATAGCTCGCGTCCAGCAGCGTCCGCTCGGCGCTCTCAAACCCGTTTTGCCGCGCCAGATCCTTAAACTCTTTGACTTGGTTCTGCTTTACGATCTCGTTCGCCATAACTAATCTGCCCATAGAAAAGAGAAACGACGCGGGAGAAAGCTCCTCTAACTTTGCGCGATCAAATATGCCGTACCAGCGAACCATCAGGGCGTTTTGCAGTTGGCACAACTCCACAAACAGCTCCGCGCTAACGCCGTAGGGCGAGAGATTCGGCGCGATAGCGTTTCTCGCCGCCGAGGCGATCGCAAAGCCGCGCACGGTGGCAAAACCAAACAGCGAAATCGCCTGCGACAAGGTTTTTATCTCTCTCGCAAATCCGTACAGCGGCGAATTTGCCGCCTTCAGCAGATTGGCGGTAAGCATGGGATCTTGCTCTATTACTTTCGTTAGCTCCGCGACGCCTCCCAAAGGATTCGCGCATGCCTGATGAACCTTTAACGCCGTCTCGGGCAACGGCGGGAGATTCTTGACGCTCTTAATAATCTCTTCGTTCAATTTAGAGGCTCCATATTAAGCAAGTAATATACGCTAATTGTAATCAATTTCCCTTTTCAGCGCCGCAAGCGTAAAATCGTAACGTTAAAACCACTCCGAAGGACGACAATGGCATTGACCATATACTACGACAAAGATTGCGACATAAGTTTGATCCGCTCCAAGAAAACGGCCGTTATCGGCTTTGGTTCGCAAGGGCACGCGCACGCGGAAAATCTGCGCGACAGCGGCGCGGATGTAATTATCGGCCTGAAAAAAGGCGGCGGTAGCTGGAAAAAAGCCGAAGCGAAAAATTTCAAGGTTTTCGAGGTTGGCGAGGCGGTTAAGCAAGCCGACTTTGTGATGATTTTGCTGCCCGACGAGAAACAAAAGGCGGTTTACGACGCGGAAATCGCGCCAAACCTGAAAAAAGGCGCGACGATCGCCTTCGGACACGGCTTCAACATTCACTTTAAGCGCATCGCGCCCGCGGCGGACGTAAATGTGGCGATGATCGCGCCCAAAGCGCCCGGACACACCGTGCGGAGCGAGTTTGTCAAGGGCGGCGGCATTCCCGATCTGATCGCCGTGGAACAAGATCCGTCCGGCAACGCGCTGGAGATCGCAAAAAGCTACGCGAGCGCGATCGGCGGCGGACGCACGGGCATTATCGTTACCACGTTCAAAGACGAAACGGAAACCGATCTGTTCGGCGAGCAGGCGGTGCTGTGCGGCGGCGTTAGCGCGCTGGTGCAGGCGGGCTTTGAAACGCTTACCGAAGCGGGTTATCCGCCGGAGATGGCGTATTTTGAGTGCCTGCACGAGCTTAAGCTGATTGTCGATCTGATCTATCAGGGCGGTCTGTCCGATATGCGCTACTCCGTCTCCAATACCGCCGAATACGGCGATATGGTCAGCGGTCCTCGCGTAATCAACGACGAAAGCCGCAAAGCAATGAGACAAATTCTGAAAGAGATACAAAACGGCTCTTTCGCCAAGGACTTTATCGCCGAAGGCGAACTTGGTTATCCGAGAATGCAGGCCGAGCGGCGCAGCCTTTTTGACAGTTCGATCGAGGCTACGGGACGCAGGCTGCGCGCTATGATGCCGTGGATCGCCTCCGGCAAGCTGGTCGATCAAAACAAAAACTAGAGCAAAAGCGTGGGTCTGGTTTTAACGATCACAAGCGGCAAAGGCGGGGTAGGCAAAAGCACCGCGACGGCTAATATAGCGACGGCGATAGCCGAAGCGGGCAAAAAGGTCGTCGCGGTCGATTTCGATATAGGGCTTCGCAATCTCGACATGATTTTAGGGCTTGAAAACCGCATCGTGTACGACTCGATCGACGCGATGGAGGGACGTTGCAAGCTGCATCAAGCGCTTATCAACGACAAGCGCGTCAAGACGCTGTTTTTTCTGCCCGCGTCGCAAACGCGGGACAAGAGCGTGCTGGAAACGAAAAAGGTCGAGGCGCTGATTGCGGAGCTTAAAAACGAGTTTGAATACGTATTTATCGACTCGCCCGCCGGAATCGAGAGCGGCTTTGAGCACGCGATCTATCTGGCAGACGTCGCGCTGATCGTTACCACGCCCGAAGTTTCGGCGGTGCGCGACGCGGATCGCGTAATCGGCATTATCGACGCGAAAAGCAAAAAAGCCAAAGAGGGCGACGAGGTGGTTAAAAAACTTATCGTCAACCGCGTCAGACCCGATATGGTTAAAAAGGGTCAAATGCTTAGCGCCGAGGACGTATTGCAGATACTCGCGATCGATCTGATTGGACTTGTGCCGGACGACGAGATGGTCGTCGTGGCTACAAATACGGGCGAGGTCGTCGTAAGAAACCAAAAATCCGAAAGCGGAAACGCGTACAGACGCATATCGAGACGCATTCTAGGCGAGGAGGTCGCGTTCGCCTCTTTGGAAGACCCCAAAAGCATTGGCGGCTTTATCAAAGGGCTGTTCAAATGAGTCTGTTCGGCTCGCTTTTTAAGTCTGGGAAAAGCGCGAGTATCGCCAAAGATCGTCTGCTCGTTACGCTTACGCGCGAGCGCGCCAACGCCCCTTCCTGTTTTATTGATCAGATGCGCGACGAGATTATGTCCGTTATACAACGATACGCGCAGGTGGTAGATATACGCATTGTCGCCGATAAAACTCATAACATTGATCGTTTGGAGATTAAAATTGATTTAGAAAATAAACAATGAAATTTCCCGTCGGTCGCAAATATCTCCGAACAGTCGCCGTATCGCTTACCGTTTCGGCGTTTACCGCCTTCGTGGTCTGGTGCGTGTTCGATTATCTGACCTATTACGGCGGCGCGTACGAGCAGAGCGCTAAAGGAGAAATCGACGCTTTTGATCGCCAATTTAGAACCGCTCTCGGAGAAAATATAAACGAGCCGCTGGCTATTCGGCAGTATATGAGCTATATTCAATTGCCTGCCGTCTTTGATTTGACGATCGCAAGCGACGATAAAATAATCTATACATACGCGAACGCCCAAAGATGGCAATATCGGTGCTGCAACGGATATTACTTACGATCGACCTACGTTAAAACCTACGAAAACTACTCTTATATTTACGCCTACTACGCGATTCCGCGATTTCACGTCTCGTTTTTAAGGGCGATCACCTTTTCAATACTTCCCGATCGTCTGCGCGATAAGCGGTTTAGTTTTGCCGCGTGGAAAGAGGAGTTTATCGATCATTTCTGGGCGAGGAGCTTTGTATATTACGGAATGTTCTGCGCGTCGTTTATCACGTTTTTTGCGTGGTCGATCAGGCGCTTAAGCTACGATGAAAAACGCGAGATCGCCTACGAAACGCTAAGCGAGGAAATGAAGCGCATAGAGGTTGGCGCGAGCAGACTTGAAACCCATAAATCCGCGCTGCGCGAAATTAACAAAACCATAGGGCTGAAAAAACGGGAGCTATCCGCGGCAAGCGACAGGCTCAAGCAGAGCGGACAACATCATATCTCGACGCCAGAATCGATCGACGCTATAAACAAAGAGATTATCGCTCTTAGCTCTGAACGCGATCGGCTTGAGCGCGAGTTTGTAGCGATCAACGAGAGTCTTGTCGGAGAGCGAGAAAATATACAAGACACGCAGATCGACGCGAGAATCGCGGATATACGAGTCGAATTTTCGCAACTATTCGGCGCCAAAATGCCAAACGCGCTGATCGATCAAATATCCGAAGGTTTTTATCTTTATGAAAGAAGCCCGGAATATACGTCGCAGATTATGCATGCGTGGTTCAACGGGTTTGACTATCTCGTCAAAAAGCACGCCGAACCATTCTGGAACAGAAACAAAAAACATCTGTTGCTCGGCGAGGCGATTAAAATTCTTCGCAAGGCGTACGCGCCGCACAAAATAGACTACTACGAGCTGAAAGCGGTCGTAAATATGCGCAATAAGTTTTCGCACTTTGAGACCGACGCGCTCACGATCGATAATTTGCGATCGCTTAAATCCAGACTCTTCGGCTACAAAAATACCGACGGGCTTTTTTATAAGCTCGTCAATCTGAAAAAATAAGCGCTATGACGCGCCTGATCGAAATCCCAGCCCCTCTTCTTGCCATAGACAATCCGCCGAAAGCGCTCTATTACAAAGGCGATCCGTCTCTGCTAGAGCGTCCGCTGGCTGCGATCGTGGGATCGAGAATAGCGTCGAATTACGCTAAAGCGCAGACGAAAAAAATCGCCTCCGCGCTCGCCAAAGCCGGAGCGGTCGTCGTCAGCGGCGGCGCGAGCGGCGTGGATAACGCCGCGCATGAAGCCGCTTTTCCAAATACGATCGCCATATTAGCCGGCTCGATCGATACGGATAAGCGAAAACATATAGAGTCGATCGGGAAAAACGCGCTGATACTCAGCGAATATGAAAAAGAGACGACTCCGCGCAACTGGAGCTTTGTGCATCGCAATCGCCTGATTACGGGTTTAGCCGCGGCGGTCCTGGTTACGCAAGCCGAAGCTAAAAGCGGCTCTGACGCTAGCTGCCGCCTCGCTTTGAAACAATCAAAACGGCTCTATGTTCTGCCGCACAGACTTGGCGAAAGCGAGGCTACCAACGAACTGCTTGCGAGCGGCAAGGCGAAAGCGATCTGGAGCGAGGAGACGCTGTTAAACGATCTGGGACTGCGCGCCGCGCCGAAGGAGAACGATCCCCTGCTGCTGTTTGCCGCCGATCGCCCGCCGCTAGAGGCGGCGATGGAAAAATTCGGCGCGTTGGTTTACGAATACGAACTTGGCGGAAAAATCGTCGTGAAAGACGGAAGGATCGAACTTGCCGACGCTCGCTATTGATCTGGGCTTAAAGCGAATCGGACTCGCCTATTCGCCCGACGACAGGCTGGCGCTGCCGCTTAGGGCGATTATCCGTAAAAACCGCGATCAAGCCGCTAAAGCCGCGCTTGCCGCCGCCGCCGAGCGCAATATCGATAAGATTGTTATCGGCGTTCCGATCGGCGGCGCGTCCGAAGGCGAGATGCGCCGACGCGCCGAACGCTTTGCCGCTCTTATGGGCTTGGCGATTCCGATTGTTTATCAAGACGAGACAAACAGCTCGAAAGAGGCGCTCGAGCTAGCCGAAGGTCGTCTTGGCAAAACCAAAGACGGACGGCTTGATTCGCTTGCGGCGCTGGTCATTTTGAAACGATTTTTGGAGCGCGAATATGCGAGGGTTTATCTGGCTTAAAATTGGCTTAACAATCGCGCTGATCGCTTTGGCGCTGTCGCGGGAGAGTTTTAGATCGCTTATAACAAACATATTTTTTTAAGGTCGAATATGATGATCATCGACACGCACGTTCACTTAGATCACGCCGATTACAACGACGATCTGAACGCCGTTATAGCAAGAGCGCGGGCTTCAAACGTCGGCGCGTTTATTATTCCGGGCGCGGATCCGCGTAACCTAAGCAGAGCAAAAGCGATCGCCTACGCTTACGACAACGTTTTTTTTGCCGTAGGCGCGCACCCGCATGATATAGATCGCTTCGACGAAGCGGCTATGTCGCCGTTTCTCGACGATCCAAAGTGCGTGGCGATCGGCGAGTGCGGGCTGGACTATTTTCGTTTGCCAAAGAATCCGGATGAGGCCGCCGAGATTAAAGACGGGCAGAAAACGGTTTTCAAGCGCCACATAGCGATCGCAAACGAGCGCAAACTGCCGCTGATCGTTCATGTCCGCGACGCGGCGAGCGATAGCGTCGAGGCGCTCTTAGCGGCTGAAACGGGCGGGATTTTGCACTGCTTTACGGGCGACGAGCGGCTGTTAGGCTTAATGGATCGCGGCTTTTATTTTGGGATCGGCGGCGCGCTGACCTTCGCAAACGCCGAAAAACTGCGCGAGGCGGCGGCAAAGATTCCGATTGAACGCGTCGCGCTTGAAACCGACGCGCCCTATCTCGCGCCCGCGCCGCACAGAGGCAAGCGCAACGAGAGCGGTTTTCTGCCGCTTGTCGCCGCGAAACTCGCCGAGATCAAAAACGCGCCGATCGACGCGATTATCGACGCGACGACGCGAAGCGCCATAGAATGTTTCGCCCTTAAGCCCCTTTTAGCGAGAATTACTAACGCATAAACACAAATAATGTAAGGAGTTTTTTAATGGGACAGACGCTTGATATTACGGCGGAAAGTTTTGACGTAAAAACCAAAGATGGCGTAAGCGTAGTAGATTTCTGGGCGCCTTGGTGCGGTCCGTGCCGAATGGTTGCCCCCACAATCGAGGAGCTTGCCAAAACTTATGAAGGCAAAGTTACGATCGGCAAGGTAAACGTGGACGAAAACCAAGAGCTGGCGACGCGTTTTAGCGTGCGATCAATCCCGACGATTCTGTTTTTCAAAGAGGGCGTTCAGGTCGATAGCATACTGGGTCTTCAGCCAAAACAGAAATTTGAAGAGAAGATCAACGCTCTGCTGGACGCTTGACAGACGCAAGGAAAGCGCTTGACTTCGCGCTTTCAGACCTTCCGTCTAAAAGGCGTAATGTTCTCGTCGTTTATCGTCGCCGTTATGGTCGCGGCGAGTTTTGCTTATTTCAACTATAAGTTTTCGCGTTTTAACTTTATCGATTTTAGCGAATGGATCTTCTACACGGGCGACAACGAGATTTTTGCGCCCAAAGAGGAAGCCTACGTATTGCTCGTTTACAGCGGTATGCAAGAAGAGGCGACGTCCATCATCAGGCGCGTTAGAAACAAAAACAATCTGACCGTCCTCGCCGTCGATCTCGCGCAAGGTCGCAAGCCAAGCGAGAACGGCGTAATCTACTTAACCGCCGGCATGAACTCGTTGTTAAACGTCGTGCATAGATTTCATATCGTCAGATCGCCGAGCGCGCTGCTGATCGAGCGGCAAAAGGGCGCTCTGTATAAGCAAGGAACGCTTAGGGAGGAACTCTAGCGTCGCTTTTGCTATGATAATAGATAAAAATTGAACGATTAAGAGGTTTATTATGTGGGATTTAGTTATTGTAGGCGGCGGACCGGCGGGACTTGCAGCCGGTTTATACGCCGCAAGAGGCGGCGTTAAAAAAGTCGTGTTATTTGAATCCGCCGTAACGGGCGGACAGATTACCCAGTCGGGCGAAATAGAGAACTACCCCGGGCTAACGGAAATTAAGAGCGGTCTGGAGTTTATGGAAAGCTGGGCGCCGCAGGCGCAAAAGTTCGGCTTGGCACTGGAGAGCGCCGAGATAGCGAGCGTCGCCAAAAACGCGGACGGATTTTTTGATCTATTAACAGCCGAGAAAGAAAAGATAACGGCAAAAGCCGTAATCTTCGCAACCGGCTCAACGCCTAAAAAAGCGGGATTTGAAGGCGAGGAGGAGTTTTTTGGACGCGGCGTAAGCGTATGCGCCACATGCGACGGCTTTTTTTACAGAGGCAAAGAAACGGCGGTTATCGGCGGCGGTAACGCGGCTTTGGAGGAGGCGATCTATCTTGCCAAAATCTGCAAAAAAGTTTATCTGATCCACCGAAAAGACGGCTTTCGCGCCACGCCGTCGGCGGTTGAAAGGGCGAAAGCCGAAGCAAATCTGGAGTTTGTGCTGAACGCCAAACCGGTCAAAATTTTAGGCGACGCTCAAAACGGCGTAACGGGGATAAGAGTAGCGATCGATTCCAAAGGCGAAACCGATATAAACGTCCCGGGCATATTTGTTTTCGTAGGCAGAGACCCCAAAAACGAACCTCTCCGAGACGGCAAGGGCGGCTTTATCTGCGCGATGAACGATCGGGGCGAAGCGCTGATCGATTTGAAAATGCGCTCCAGTTTAGAGGGGCTTTTCGCGGCGGGAGACATTCGCGCCGAAGCGTCCAGACAGGTGGTTTGCGCGGCGGGGGACGGCGCAACGGCCGCGTTAAGCGCAATAGAATACCTAGAGCGCAAAAGAGGTTAAATATGGCGCGTTTTGGCATATACGGCGCAAACGGGCGAATGGGCAAGCTGCTGTCGGATTATCTCTCGCGGCGAGAGGATCATACGTTATCGACCGTGTTTGTTCGCAAAGAGCTTAGTTTTTCGCCGCCGCCGCAAACGCTTGTTACAAACGATCTGCGCGCTTTTCTTAACGACGCGGAGATCGCGGTGGATTTTAGCGCTCCCGGCGGAACGGAAACTTTGCTAGAGGCGGTTTTGGGCGGTAAGCGGCGCGCGCTTGTCATAGGCACTACGGGTCTAAATTCGCATCAGCAAAATCTGCTCAAACAAGCCGCCGAAAACGCGCCCATACTGTACGCGACTAATATGTCGCTTGGGATCGCGCTTCTGGACAATCTTGTTTTTATCGCCTCAAAAGCGTTAAGGGATTTCGACGTGGAGATTACCGAAATGCACCACAACCGCAAAAAAGACGCGCCAAGCGGCACCGCTTTGACGCTGGCGGCAAGCGTCGCCAAAGCGCGAGAGACGGAGCTTGACAAAACGATGGTCAGCGGACGAAACGGCGCGATCGGGGAACGCTCGCCCGACGAGATTGGCGTGCTTAGTTTAAGAGGAGGCGATATTGTCGGCGAACACACGATCGGCTTTTACGGCGAAGGCGAATATATCCGCTTAAGCCATACCGCCACGAGCCGATCGGCTTTCGCGGTAAGCGCGATCAAAGCCGGAGCGTGGTTGCTGGCGCAACCAAACGGGCTGTACTCTATAAAGGACTACTTCCAGCTCTAAGAGGAGAATTCTTGTGCGAGAACTTCAGGAGAAGTGCGCCGTAGTCGGCGTTTTTGGCGTAGAAAGCGCGGCGAAAATCGCCTATCTCGGACTGTACGCTATGCAGCATCGCGGACAGGAGGCGACGGGCATATCGGTCAGCAACGGCGAAAAAATCTCCACGATAAAAGATCGCGGGCTGGTCTCGATGGTGTACGAAGAGCAGGCGCTCGGCAGACTAAGCGGCGCAAACGCGATCGGACATAACCGCTATTCGACGGCGGGCGAGGATTCCATTCTTGACGCGCAGCCCATTTTCGCCCGCTATTCGCTTGGAGAGATGGCAATCGCTCACAACGGCAACTTCCCAAACGGACTGGAAGTACGTAAGAAACTGATTGAAAACGGCGCGATATTCAGCAGCTCTATGGATACTGAAAACTTGATCCACCTGATCGCGCAGAGCAAAGAATCGCGCCTGCGTCTTAGAATACTAGACGCGCTCAAACAGGTAAACGGCGCTTATTCGCTGCTGTTTCTAAGCCGCGCAAAGCTATTTGTCGCCCGCGATCCGCACGGTTTCCGTCCGCTCTCGCTCGCAAAAATCGGCGGCGGATATATGATCGCGAGCGAAACCTGCGCGTTTGATCTGGCGGGCGCGACCTATATACGCGACGTTGAGCCGGGCGAAATGATCTCGTTCGAAACGGGCAAAGAACCCGAATCGATCAGATTCGCCAAAAGCGAACCGAAACACTGTATTTTTGAGCATGTTTATTTCGCCAGACCGGATAGCTTTTTATGCGGCGAGAGCGTGTACGCGGTGCGCAAGGAGCTTGGCAGACTATTGTGGCGCGAAAATCCGATCGACGCGGATATGGTTATCCCCGTTCCCGATTCCAGCATTCCGCACGCAATCGGCTACGCTCAGGAGAGCGGACTGCCTTTCGAGCTTGGTATTATCCGCAACCACTATGTAGGCAGAACGTTTATCGAACCGCTTCAGGAGATTCGCGATCTAAAGGTAAAAAGAAAACTAAGCCCGATCAGAGAGCTAATTCGCGGCAAACGGCTTGTGATCGTGGACGACAGCATTGTGCGCGGCACGACTAGCCGCAAGATCGTTTCCTTGCTCAAAGAGTATGGCGCTAAAGAGACGCATATGCGAATCGCCTCGCCCGCGATCGCGTTCCCCTGTTTTTACGGCATAGACACGCCGCACCAAAGCGAACTGATCAGCTACAAGATGAATCCCGAAGAAATTTGCGCATATCTTAAAGCCGACTCCTTGCGCTTTTTGTCGATCGACGCGCTCAAAAAAGCGGTGCACGATCACAGCGACTTCTGCCTAAGCTGCTTTGACGGGCGGTATTTTCACCAACAATGAGAGTTTTGCCCACTTTTGGGCGGCATTTGCGGCGACGCTTTGGCTTTCGCGTATGTAAAATCCCCCTCGCCATTCCAGCCTTTACCTGCCCCAACATCGACGGCAAATACGGACGCGGCGGCTGCGCCTACTGCGTAAATGAATCGTTCAGCCCAAACTTTGTCAAATCCGCCGACAGCGCCGCGATCGATCGGCAAATATCCGCGCTTCAAACGCAGTATCGCTCAAACGCCAAAGCGCTCCGCGTTCTGGGATACAGAGGTTTTTTGGCTTACTTTCAATCCTTTTCCAACACCTACGCTCCGATAGAGAGACTGCGCGCTCTGCACAATTGCGCCTTAAGACAAAAAGATTGCGTCGGGATCAGCGTCGGTACGAGAGCCGACTGCATAGACGGCAAAATGCTGGACTATCTGAGCGAACTGCGCGCGCGATCGTATCTGTGGATCGAAATCGGCGCGCAAAGCTCGCATAATCAGACGTTGGATGCGATAAACCGCCGCGAAACCTTTGAAACGGTCGCCGAAACAATCGTAAAGCTCAAAGAGCGGGAGATCAACGTCTGCGCTCATCTGATCTTTGGGCTGCCAAACGAAACGGACGAGATGATTATGCAGACGATCGATCGCGTAGCCGCGCTTAATATAGACGCGATCAAAATTCACCCGCTCTATATTGTTAAAAACTCCGCGATCGCAAAGATAAATCCCGAACCGCCGTCAATCGAGAGGTATCTGGATCTGTTGATCGAGGCGATCAGGCGGCTGCCAAAAAATATCATATATCAGCGCGTCAGCGCGGGCGTGGACAACGAAACCTTGATCGCGCCAATATGGTGCAAAAACAAAAACGGCGCAATGAACCTGATCCGCAGCCGATTGTCGCAAGAGGGCTTAGTATATTAAATTGAAAATACCGCGGCTTTTCGCCGCCGTATAACGTCTCCCGCGATCTATTTCTGATCGCCTACTCCCGCCAATAGAGATAAGGACAGCCGTCGTTCTTGTTTGAATCGATCTTCCAAGGATGATCGTCGTTTTCTCCAAACTGCCGGACTAAACCTCCCAATCCGTCGCCATTGATCGCGCCGTCGTAAAGAGTAGTCGGCGCTGTAAACCCGTCGACGCCAATACTCTCGCTTGTACCATTAAGATCGTTGGTTGCGCCGTCGTAAGGATCGCGGTTTACGCGCATAGTCTCTAACGCAAAGTTATTGGATATGGTTGCGGAACTGTTGTACCCAACTACGCGGGATATGTTTGCGCCGCTGCCGCCGATCGCGGAGTTAATCGCGGCGCCGTTGTTGATTGAGGAGTCGTGAAGCATCCCCGCAATGCCGCCGACATCGCTGGGAGTATCGCCTTCGCCCTCATATGCGATTCTATATAAATGCGTCCCTCGGAGTAGGCGTTGTTGATTGAGGAGAAATGATAAACGCCTCCCGCGATACCGCCGACGGAGCTCTCTCCTTTTATCCCGCCTTTGGCGTTATCGATCGCAACGCCAAGATTTTTGATTTGAGCGCCTTCGGTAGATCCGAAAAGACCGATATAACTGGTCGCCGATCTGTCGATCCATAAGCCGCTTACCTTATATCCGTTTCCGTTAAAGATGCCCGAGA
>JAIRWX010000071.1 GCA_031268655.1 Helicobacteraceae bacterium
TAACACTCGGTGCGCCGGGGGCGGGGGGGCCGCGTTTTGGGGTGTTTTTGTGGGGGGGTGCCCCCCCCGGGGGGGGGGGGGGGGCGACGATAAAGACTTAGTCGAAAAAGCCCGACAAGTCGATTCCGACTTAATGCCCGAAGAGCTTTTCACAGCTTCCGACATATCCCCCGTTACCCGCTATAACGCTCTTGGAGCGGCTTTACCCGACGATTACGATCCCGTAAATAAAG
Source organism: Helicobacteraceae bacterium (assembly GCA_031268655.1). Lineage (GTDB taxonomy): Bacteria > Campylobacterota > Campylobacteria > Campylobacterales > SZUA-545 > JAIRNH01. The sequence continues at coordinate 234 of JAIRWX010000071.1, forward strand.
AGGTTCTGGCGAGAGCGGTTAAAGAGGTATTCACCTATGGTATAGTTTCCGCCGCCACAGGGGACGACTGCACAAATCCCTCTAATAAGCAAAATTGCCGCTCGTATTCCCGCAACGTTCAGATAAACCGCAACGCAAATCTTACGAGCGGCGAAATTTATATTAGCGACGAATTACCGCGCACGCACTACGCCGATACGCCGTTAATCAAGAGCATAGCCGCCGATATTGACGGAGACGGCTACGACGAGATTGTCGCCGTATTTATAGACGCGGCAAGCGGCGGAAATACTTATCTGGACGTCGTTGTGAATAAATCGGACGGAAGCGGCGGATTGACCCCTCTGCTTGCGCAAACAATTACTTCATGGCGCAGCGACAGCGCGGAGGGGTTAGCTATCAACGCCGACTGGTTTGATAAATATGTCGATCTGGCTGCGGGAGATTTCAAGAAGAGCGAAACGGACGATAACGGAGAGAAAGAGATTCTGATCTATGTCGCGCCTCTTCTTTACTTTATAGAGGGCGCGAGCGACGCGACCTATCAAAAGACCCCGATACGGTTTTATTCTCCAACCGCGGCGGTAAAGCTGGCGGTCGCCGATTACGACCTTGACGGGATAGACGATTATGTGGAGGTGGTGTCGGATCCCACTAGAACTCAAGTTCAATTCGCGCCCTATTACCGCATATATAATAAATATGACGCGGCAGGCGGAAATCCCGGCGACACCCCCGGCGTGCTGGCGCTAGGCTGGCTTAACCCGGACTTTGCTTACTCAGAACCCAGTTCCAACAATCGGATTTTACCCGGTGTGGCGACATACGATGTCAACAATGATGGACTGCCGGACACCGTATTCGCATATTGCAAAAAAGCGAATTCCGACTATTATTCTCTTGTCCCCCAAATAGAGATACTGACAACCGGAGCCGATGCCGCCGCCCATAAGCCGACATTCGGTTCCCCTGTTCGGGATACTCCAAGAAACTATACCCTATTTACAAACCCTATGGATTGCAAAAATACGATGACGCGAGTAGCGGTCGGCAAAGCATTGGCTCCTCCCCTTTATCATAGCGCGGGAACGACGGCGCTTCGCATAGCCACCAACTACGGCGTATTCAGCCGATACGGCGATAGCGGCACCACTCTGCAGTGGGCTGATTTTGGAGATGCAATCGTGGAAGCCGGTCCGTTTATGGGCGATATTGACGGAGACGGATATGACGATCTCCTTATGGTTACAAAACCGTTTACTAGCGATACCTATTATAGTCCTATTGCTTATTTAAGATCACTTTGGAAACTTAGCGGCATAACTACCGATCCCGCTAATGTCACGGGTTATGGTTATTCCACAGTATGGTCAAGGTGGGATAATACCCCTATTCGTGAAGCTAACGCGTTTGATTCGGCTTATCCGTCTTCCGCCCTCGCCATTGCTCTTCCAAACGTGGACTCGGCGGGACCATATCAGAACGTGGACGCTATCGTATTAAAGTCCAAAAAACTGGTGGGTCGCGAACTTCTCTTTACCAAACCGCAGATTGTAACTGTGCTGGTATCTCCGCCATATTGGGAAGGGAGCGCCAATCTGAACGGCGGAACATCCTTCGGCAAATCCTATGGCAACGGAAGCGAGACCACTCACGCCGTCGGAGCGAGCGTAGGCGCGTCGGTGGGAAGCAGCGTTGACTTTTCCATATTCGGACACCTGAAAACGATGATTACGGTGGAGGGCGGCTTTCACAAAGGGTGGACCGACAGCATAACGAAAACCGTATCCATAAGCGACGAGGTCGGGCTGGGCGAAGATTTGGTGATATTCAGTTCCACCGCCTACGAAATGTATTACTACGAGGTAACGGATTCCAGCGATCCCAACTTCAAAGGTCAAGCCGTATCCGTGGGCTTTCCGAGAGAGATGAGAATCTATCGTATGGAAAAGGACGACTACAACGAGTGGATAGCGAAGAGCAACGCGAAGAATGTTGCGGATCACGGCGTGAACGCGGAGGAATACTATCTTATCCCCACCGGCAACGCCGCTAAAAACATCGGACTCGGTCATACAATCGGAGATCCCTTAACCTACCCCAGCTTAGCCGACAGAAACACTTTTCAGTCTAAGATCTCGGATGACGGCGGGACGGCGTTTTTCACCCGTAACGAACATATACAACAGGTCGGAACTTCCAGCGACACGGCGACTACCACTATCGGTTTAAGCGAGGAGATAGGAAGCGGTAGCGCTTGGGATTGGAACGCGGCGGTAGGAATAGAAATAGAGGCGAGCGGCGGGACGTTCGGCAAGGTGGAGGTGGGAGCCTACGCTAAAATCGAATATGAAGGAAGCACGACCGCCTCTATATCCTCCGAAACCTTTATCCAAGGCTCGGTTCCCGCGATCGGGAGGGCATACTGGGCGGCTCATCAGGGCGACGACTTCAGGTGGGGGCTCATGGCTTACCCCGTAGCGGACAAAAGCCAGAAATATACGGTGGTAACGTATTTCGTAAATAAATAACCGAGGGGGCGACCATTTTTACGCTTTTTCTTTTTCAGAAAAGGCTAAATGGTCTCCTCCCCTTTTCATTTGCGAAGGCGAGCGCGTCAAGATAGCGCAAACGCCCTCCCCCGCTTTTAAGGACAAGTCTCCCGACTTAGAGCTATGGGATAATCCAAATTCGCAAACGCCCTCCCCCGCTTTTAAGGACAAGTCTCCTGCGGCGGCAACGGACCGATACAAGAACGTCGCTTGCGCGGCTATGCGGGCGGGCGAATCCCGCCCATACTGAATTACGCCTAGCGACTCAAGCGGCTGAATACTAGCTTTCGCTTTTCGTATCGGATTGCGCGGGCGGCAAATCGCGGCGCGGCGCAAACGACCGACGCTTTCGATCGCCAAAATCCTCTTTGCGCCGCTTGGCACAGTTCTGATCCGTTTGCCGCGGTTTTGACCCGTTTGGGCGATTTGGCTCTTTGCGCTCGCCGATAGCCTGAAACTTTCTCAGCAGATTATTTTTCGCAAGATATGTTTCGGCGTTTGCCTCCGCCGCCTTCGCGTTTCGTTGCGCCTCTTTCGCGGCTTTGCGAAAAAGCGGCAGAAACCTGTACGGAATGTTTCTAAGATCGATCAAAGCGCGGTTTCGCCTATAGTTGGCGGTGATCCTTTCAAGCTCTGGATCGTTTTTGTAGCTCTCTCTGAATTTCTCGACGCTTGAAATATCGACCTCTTTTAATTTCGCGTCGGTGAGCCTTCGCCTGCCGTTACTTTTTATCAGGCGATCGTCGTCAAAATAGATGCTCGGCACGCTGTCGGAGCTGTCGCCGCGCAAAATATGCGCCTTGAAAGCGTCGGGATCGTATTCGAGAAAACTGCGCTTGCCCACGCTCCACTGACTGAAATTCGGCTCGCGCAGAAGTTGCGTCAAATCCTTGTCGGAGGAGATAATTAAATGGCGCTTGTTTTTGGGCGCGTGAAAACGACACGAGAGCGCGATCAGATCGTCGGCTTCCATTCCGTCCACGGAGATAAGCGCGTAAGGCAGATTTTCTCGCATCTCCGCCGCGATTGAATCCTGCGCGGCGTGAAGCGCGTCCCAGTCCACGTCGTCTTGCAAACGTCTTACGGCGCGTTTTTTCTTATATCCGGCAAAAATTTCCGCGCGCCAATACTTGCCCGAATCGGCTAGAATTTGCAGTTTGCCGTATCTCCTAAACCGCTTGAGAAGCGCGAACAAACGGCTTAGAAACGCGGTTCTTAGATGATTTTTCGAGTACATTAGCTCGCGTTTTTTCAAACCGAACGCCACCTGAATAAACAGCGAGCTGAAATCCAAAAACACCATTTGCTTCCTTTAAGGGCAAAGCCTGCAAGATCATATCGCAACGCAAATTGTTTGGCGGGCTTTTTTCGTCCCCCAATAATCTTAAGTAATACAATCAACAAACTAAACTTACTTTAAGCTATTATGTGTAGTATGTCGATTTGAAAAATAAACATTGTAAGGAGCTGACAATGAGAGTTATCGTTGTCGCGGCGGCGTTTTTGGCGATCGCGCTGAATCTATTCGCTGAAAAAAGTTCGCTTGTCATCAGCAAGCAGTATGGTTTGGGCTATCTGCCCCTGATTATCGCCGAGGAGCAAAAGCTGATCGAAAACCGCGCCAAACTTGCGGGGCTTGGCGATATTAAGATCGAATGGGCGACCTTTGGCGGCGGCTCGACGGCTAACGACGCGCTCCTAAGCGGCACCGCGGATCTGGTAAGCGGCGGCGTAGCTCCGCTTGTGCGTCTATGGGACAAAACCGACGGCAAGGTCAAGGCGCTCGCGGCGCTGAACGACGCGCCGATCACGCTGGTTACGAGCAATCCAAAGATCAAATCGATCAAAGATTTGACCGATAAAGACAGGATCGCGCTGCCCAGCGTAAAGGTTTCTATTCAGGCGCTGGCGCTTCAGATCGCCGCCGCAAAAGAGTTCGGGATTGAAAACTACGACAAGTTCGACCACCTTACGGTTACGCTTAAGCACCCCGACGCGTTCACGGCGCTGACAAGCGGTAAGAGCGAGATAACGGGGCATATCGGTTTGGAGCCGTACGCCTCGCTAGAGTTGGAAAACCCCAAACTGCATAAGGTATTTAGCTCGTACGACTACTTTGGCGGCGCGCACACGACAAATATCGTCTGGACGACGGAGAAGTTCTACAACGAAAATCCGAAGCTGGCGCGATCGATTGTAGAGGCGCTGAACGAGGCGGACGAGTGGATCAAGAAAAATCCGAAAGAGGCGACGAAAGTATATCTCGCATCATACGGCTCAAAAGAATCGCCGGAGTTAATCGAGCGGATACTTAAACAAGAGCTTGCCTATCAAATCAAACCGCTGCCTAACGTTACGGTTTTCAGCGACTTTCTCTACGAAACGGGCGCGACAAAACATAAAGCCAAAGATTGGAAAGAGCTATTTTTTGACGCGGTTCACTGATCCGACGCTTCGGCGCGATCAAAACGGGCGATCGCAAGAGGATCGCAACGCCGAGGATTTTTTGGCGGTCGATAATCTAACCGTTCACTACAAATCGGAAGGTTATCTGATCGCCGCCGTAAAGCGGGTCGGCTTTAGCGCCGCCAAAGGCGAGAGGCTGATTCTGCTTGGACGATCGGGTTGCGGCAAATCGACCATACTGAAGGCGATCGGCGGTTTTATCAAGCCGACAAGCGGCTCGATCCGACTTGACGGCAAGCCGATCGAAAAGCCGGACAGCGATCGGGCGATGGTATTTCAGGAGTTTGATCAGCTTATGCCGTGGAAAACCGCGCTGGAAAATATAGCCTTTGCAATCCGCAACGCGCGCAAACTCGGCGGAAAAGAGGCAAAAGTCGAAGCGCGGCGCTATCTGAAAAAGGTCGGGCTTGAAAAGTTTGGCGACAGCTATCCGCATCAGCTATCGGGCGGTATGAAACAGCGCGTGGCGATCGCGAGAGCTTTAGCGGCGCAGGCAAAAGCGCTATTGATGGACGAGCCGTTTGCCGCGCTTGACGCGCTGACGCGATCGCAAATGCAGGAGGAGCTTTTGCGGCTCTACCAAGAGGAAGGTTTTACGCTCGCGTTTGTAACGCACTCAATCGACGAGGCGCTGATTTTAGGCAGCAAAATCGTAATGCTTAGTCCGCATCCGGGCGAGGTGATAGAAACCATCAAGCTGAATAGTTCCGCGGCGAGCGGCGCGCTCAAAGAGAAGATCAACGCGATATTGTTCAAAGATAGAGTCGAGTATGTCATATAAAAGCGTTCTTGAAAACAAGCTGAATTCGGCGATTGAGCAGACGGACGAAAAGGTCGCGCTGGGTTTTGCCGAAAAGCTGTTTTCCCGCTCTTGGTTTAGAAAAACGCTGATCATTATCGCCCTCGCCTGTATCTGGCAGACCTACGCGACGATTCTCGATAACGCGCTTATCTTTCCAACCTTAAGCGACGTAGTTAAAGGTCTCTGGGGGGCGATCGCAAGCGGCGAGCTGCTTTTGAGAATCGCCTTTTCGCTCAAAGCGCTTCTGATCGCCTATAGCTGCGGGGTTGTTATAGCGCTAAGTCTTACGATCGGGGCGATCGTTACCAAAATCGGCGCGGATTTTCTGGAGGTCTTAACCGCTATGCTAAATCCTCTCGCCCCGATCGCGCTTTTGCCTATGGCTTTGCTCTGGTTTGGTCTCGGCGCGCCGAGCATTACCTTCGTGATCTGCCACGCGGTGATATGGCCCGTCGCGCTGAACGCCTATCACGGCTTTACAAGCGTGAGCGAGACCTTGCGAATGGTGGGACGCAACTATGGCTTGAGCGGTTTTGGCTTTGTGTTCAAGACCTTGATTCCCGCCGCGTTTGGCGACATACTCACAGGACTGAAAATTAGCTGGGCTTTCGGCTGGCGGACGCTGATCGCCGCCGAGCTTGTTTTTGGCGTGGCGGGCGGCAAGGGCGGGCTTGGCTGGTTTATCTACGAAAAGCGCAATCAACTCGATATAGACCTAGCTTTCGCGGGACTGCTGACGGTCATTATCATTGGGATTCTGGTGGAAAACGTTATTTTCAAAACCATAGAAAAAAGGACGGTGATCAAATGGGGAATGAGGCGATAGACGGCGCGATTTTGGAGCGCGTCAACGAAACGGACGCGATCAAAGTTCTGGTTACAATCGACGAAAACGGCGCGCCGCACCCTGTGGTGAAGGGATCGATAGAGTATGACAACGGGCGGATCGCGCTGATAGAGATTTTGGAATCCTCGCAAACAAACCGCAATTTAACCCGCGCTATATGGTTTGACAAGCCGATCGCGCTGCTACTGATATGCGCCGATCGCAAAACATACAAAATTTCGCTTAAAGCGGCGCGATCGGTCGTAAGCGGCAAGCTGTTTACAAGCCGCTACGAAAAGGCGAGAGCAAAATACGGCGATCTGGACGTTGCCGCCGCGTGGTTTTTTGAGGTAACGGCTCTGCGCGACGAATCAATCGAAACAAGGCTGCAACAAGAGCGCGAAGAGCGCCCCTATTTTAATCATCTCGATCGGCTTGCAAAAAAGGAGAATATATGAGCGTCAAAAGAAGCGATTTGAGTTTTAACGAGGTGTTGGCGAAGTATCCGAATTTTCCAAAACTAATCGCGCTGAAAATCGATATGCACAGACGCGGACTATACTATACCTCCAAGGCGCTGTCCATTTTTGATCCGACGCGCCACCAGCAGGGCGGCACGCATATTTTTGGAACTCGAGACGGCAAACTGACGGCGCGTCCCGAAGCGCTTACCTTGCGCGACGGCACGAGCGTGTTAAGCCAGCCCGCGCCAATCGAGCATAATCCGTATATCGTCGATCTGATCGACGGCAAACTGATGATTACGGATCAAAACGAGGCGATCGACGAGGCGTTTTTCTGGGATAAGCCCGACTATTACGACAAGCGCCTTCCAAGCGGCGCGATTATGCAAAATGTGGCGAGCGCCCGCCCGCAGAGACTCTATATCGCGCCAAATCGTTACTGCCACTTCTGGAGCGACGGCGAAGGGTGTAAGTTTTGCGATATCGTAAACAACCTCAAACAGCAAAAAGAGGAGATCGCTATGCCCGCTAGGTTGAAACCCGACGACGTGCGCGAAACCGTCAAGGAGGCGCTGAAAGAAAAAGGACGTTTTACGGCGATCTGCCTGACCGCGGGTTCGGACTTTCACGGCGAAAAGCCGTTTGACAAGGAGATCGACTACTATATAGAGATTTTGCAGGCTATCGGCGAATGCTTCGAGACGGCGCGATTTCCTGCGCAGCTAATCTGCACGGCGGTTACGAAAGAGCAGATCAAGCGGCTGTACGACAACACTGGCGTCAGCAGTCTCACCTACGATATAGAGACCTTAGACGAGACCGAGTTTAATCGCGTATGTCCGGGCAAAGCGAGATGGATTGGTTACAAGGAGTGGAAAAAACGTTTGATCGACGCGACGGAGATATTTGGCGCAAACCGCGTCAATACGGGTATCGTTTCAGGCTCGGAGCTGGCGGGCGACACGCGCTTTACCAGCGAGGACGAGGCGCTGGACTGCGCTCTGAAGGAAGCCGACGATCTGGCTTCAAACGGCGTAAGCGTGGTGAATATGGTCTGGATTCCGCGCCCAAAAAGCCCGTTCGCAAACGAGAGAAACGGCTCTTTGGAGTATTACGTCAAGCTCGCGATCGGTTTGCAGGAGATTAGGAGGCGGCATAAACTTGAAATTGATTTCGACGACTATCGACGCTGCGGCAACCATCCGGATTCCGATCTGGCGCGGGCGTTTTAGCGACGATGCGGCTTGTTTCGCGCCGCGCGATCGTCCGTCGGCGCAAACGAAAACTAATCGATTACGCGAAAACCCGATAACTTCCGACTGTTCGCGTCGTAGTAAAAAGCGTAGCCGAACACATTGGCGCCGCTTGTGTAATTGACCCTGCACGACATCGACGGGTTGAATCCAAATTTCACCGAAAAATCGTTGATCGTCTGATTCGCGTCGCTAAAGCGAGCGATCAGATCGGCTTCGTACGTCCATTCGTCGCGCCGATCGCACGCGCCGGGCGTATCGTAAAACGCGAGTTCGCACGCTTTTTGATCCATATAGTTGTAATCGAGCGCCGCGACAGGCGATTCAAACTCGAAAAACTGATCCCACGGGATTGCGAAAACCGATTCGTCTTTGGCGAGCGCGACATAATCCTCCGCGATTGCGCGAAGCTTTTGCAGAGAGCCGATCCGCCCGCGCTCCATATTAGGTTTGGCAACGTTCAGGCGCGTATCTTTTCCAAGATAGACGTTTTTTGTCCCGTTCGCGTCAAAGACAAAATCCATCAACTCAAACAACTGCCACGAAGCGTAAAGCCCGTAACGATCCCGCAAAAACCGATCGACGCGATCGCGGATGCGAAAAACGGGCTGATTGCGGTTGTTGTCATCTATGCCGTCGGGGATTTTAAGCGAGTTGATATTCAGTTTAAGACCTGCTGGCGAGCATTTTACGTTTGTGTAAGCGCCGCCCGTCTCAAACGCGAGCGGCAGCGAATAAAAAACCTTGTAAATCTCGATCAACGCCTTTTCGCGGCAGTCGTTCTTGTCCTCCGCGAGAGCGCAGATCGCGTTCGCTTCGCTCTTTGCGGCTTGAACCAGCTCGCCCAGGACGGAGTTTGAAAGATGAAACAAAATCGAGTTTGTTTGTATCGCCGCGTCGCGTTGCGCAACGCGGGCAAACGCCCGATTTGTCCGCTGAAAAAACAGCGCGGCGAAGCCCAGCATCGCGGCTATAAAAACAAGCGCGATCAGCAACGCGACGGCGCGACGATTCATTGCGTAATCGCCGTCGAAAGCCAGTTGGGTTTGGCGTAGCGAATATTTGGTTCGTTCGCGCCGATCTGCGCCGCCAAACTTAGATCGTCAAGCTCGCTCGCGTTTTCAAAGATCCACGAATGAAACTTTACGCTTATTCTGCGCGGGTTTTTCAGATGGTAACGCTCGCCAAACGCCGTTATATCCGTCTCCTTTGCGAAGCTAACGATAATCTCGCCCATCGAAACTCTTTCAAGGCTTGGATCGCCAAAAAGATAGTACCTGTTTTTGAGTCGCTTAGAAGCGGCGCTTTTTGCCGAAACGCTCTCGTTTGGCGGCGCGATAGTGTAAAAACGGCTCTGATCGGGCGACTCTTTGATCGTAATGGTCTGCGCGTAAGACGTAAGCGCGACGGCTAATATCAACAACCGCTTCAACTTCTCCCCTTTACGATAATCGTCCATTGTTTAACGCTTGGCGCGACCGAGCAAGGGGTAGGATTTTCCGTCGTAAGCGTCCACTCTCCGTTTGGATCTTCATCCAAAAAGCGCGGCGTGCCAAATTCGTAGCCGCCGCTTGTAAGCATTAATAGCATCGGCGACGGCGCGTCGAAATCGTTCTTGACAAACAACGCATGCGTTCCCGACGGCGAGGTTAATTTTAGATCAAACCGGCAATTGGCGGCGATTGCGTTAAACTTTACATTGACGCTCGTATATTCAATCAGTCTGATCGACGGCGCGGTAAAGTTAATTTTATTAGTATTCATCAGCGAGGCAAAGCCCTCCTCCCACAACATTCCGAAAGGGGCGAAACCGCTCGCCTTTTGTACCGCTTTGAAAACGTCGATCGCGCCAAAGCCGTAGTTATGATTCACCCATAATTTCGGATTCGCGCCGTTTTGCTTCCAGTCGGAATCGGAAGTATCGTTTTTTCTCGCCGTCGTCGCCAATATATAGCGAACTTCGCGCCAAGTCAGGTTTGGATTTGCCTCCAGCATTAGCGCCGCCGCGCCCGCCGCCATCGGAGTTGCCGCGCTTGTTCCGTTCATTCGCGCCGTAAAACCGCCGAAATTATTCCTTTGGTGGGGCATAAAATAGCCGCCGTTAAATCCCGTATTGCACCCGACTATATCCGTCGTCATTATGCCGGGCTTCTCGCCGTCGCCGTAGCCCCCGTAAGCGCTAACCAGCAGGTTGGCGCCCGGATTGGAGTAGTAGGCGTAGTTATCCTCCGCGTCCAGCGCGGCGATCGGCAGAACTTCAAACAGGCTTAAATGCGGCGCGTAATCCGATCGAAAATTTGCGGCGCGATCGTTGCCCGCCGCGAACAGATAGATCGCGCCTTTGCCGCCGCGCCCGCTATTCGCGCCTTCGATAATTTTATCCTCAGAGGTTTGATCTAAACAGCCTACGGGCGATCTGCACCCCCACGAGTTGGAAAAAACGTCTATCGGCGGATTTCCGCGCGTTCTGGTACCCGCGGTCGAAAGCGCGTCGGCTACGTCCGCGTCCAAAATTTGGTCGGGATCGCCGCAGTCCCACGAAAGATTGAGCGCGGCGATCTTCGCGTTCGGCGCGACTCCGATCGCTCCGTCGTTGCCGCCTTTTGCCGCGGCGATGCCTGCCGTGGCGGTGCCGTGCGCGCATTTTACCGTCGTCGCAACGGGATAGGGAGCGCTCTGATTCGTCATATAGTTCCAGCTCAGGTTTGCGTCGTAGTTCGGCGCAAGATCGGGGTGCGTAATATCCGTTCCGTTATCCACTATGGCGATCACGACATTATTTCCGCTATAGCCTGAATCCCACGCGGGCTTGACGTTGATATCCGCGCCCTCTTTGATAGCCGACGAGCTGTAATCGTTTTTGCCCGCGCCCGTTTTTTGCTTAAAGTTGTTCAGATGCCACTGATACGCCGAAAGCCTGTCGCCGCTCGAAATTCTTCGCGACTCGTAATCGCTTATATCAAAGAGATGTGGGTTGGTCGGCAAGTTTGCGCAGGAGAGATCGCCATACGGATCGCGCTCGCCGCCGCCTCCGCAACCAAACAGCGCAAACATAACCGCGCCCGCAAAAACGGATCTCATCTAACGCCTTTCGCGAACGAGCGCGGATCGCGCAACATAGCCTGTCTCATCGTCGCTATTATAGCTATAGGCGAACTATCTTATTTTTACCTTTGCTATAAAATCGGGCTTTGCAAAACTGATATCGCTTTCGGCTCGACCAATCTTGCTTACAAGCGTCAGATCGTCGTCGCTCGAATCGTTTGAGAATGTCCACGTATGGAACATTTGGCTGATCTGCTTGGCGTTTGAAAGTTGCCATTTTGAGGCGAAAGCCTCTATATCGCTTTGCGTTTTCTCCGAGTCGAAACTAATAATCACCGATCCCGTAGAGACGTACTCCTGAGAGGGATCGCCGTTTTTGTAGTAGCTGTTTGCCTTAGCGCCGCTTATCCGATTGCGATCTGGCTTAACAAAACCGATCGGCTGATTATTTTGCGTCTGCGGCGCGGCGATTTGAGCGCTTTGCGGCGCGATCTCGTAATAACCCGTTCTGTTCGGCGACTCTTTAATCGCGATCGGTTCCGCGCATAATACGACGGCTCCTATCAGAGGTAAAAGATAACGTTTCATCAGGCGCTCCTTCCATAGATTTTGATCTTCCAGCTTCTGAACGTTCTGGTTTGATTACCGCCGTTAATCGTCAGTTTCCAATTCCCGTCGGCGCTTTCGTCCAGATTACGCGCCGTCCCGAAGCGATACCCGCCGTTAAATATGTTTTTCGTCCATGAACCGCCGCTCGAATCGATGAAATCGTTATAGGTAAGCTCCGATTTCGTCCCTTTCGCCGACTCTAACGTAATATTGAGCTTTAACGGATTGGCGGAGTCGTCGATATCGACCCAAACCTCGACAAACTCAATCTTAGTTATACCGCTGGACGAGACGTTGATCGTCTTTTCGACTGACGAGGAAAAATTCTCGCTTGAGCTTAGCGTAACGGAATACTCTTTCGGTATTAGCGCTCCAAGCGAAGGGAAGGTTTTCGCTTTGGTAACCGCGGCGGCGGCGTTCACGGCGCCAAAGCCGTAGTTATGGTTGATAGGATAACCCGCGTTGTTGGTCGTCCAGTCGGAATCGGAAGTATCGTTTTTTCTCGCCGTCGTCGCCAATATATAGCGAACGTCGCGCCAGGTCAGATTTGGATTTGCCTCCAGCATTAGCGCCGCTACGCCCGAAACCATCGGAGCGGCGGCGCTTGTGCCATTCATATAGGCGGTATATCCTCCGCGATCGTTTAGCCTATGATACGTTGGATAACCATTGAGACTATTACCTTTCGCGCAGCCGTATATATCCGTGGTAAATATCCAAGCGTCGTTAGCCGTATTGCCGCTTGCCGTCGAAGTTTGGGAAGCGCCGTAGGCGCCGACCAGCAGGTTTGCGCCCTTGTTGGAGTATCTCGCGTAGGTCCCGTCGGACGCGAGCGCGGCGACGCTGATCGATTGAAACAGACTCTGCGTCGAATCGTAGTTGCCGTTGCCGTTATGAGCGCGATCGTTGCCCGCCGAGATAACGTAAATTCTGCCTTTGGCGCCGCGCCCAGCGCTCGCGCCTTCGATTATCGCTTGGTCCAGTTCCGCCACGACCGCGCCCGGCGTGGTATGTCCCCACGAATTTGAGGATATATCGACGGCTTTGCCCAGCGCGCCGGCTGTCTCTGAATAGGACGACTGAAAACCGCATCCGAGTCCGATATTTAATCCAGCCAATTGAGCGTTCGGCGCGACTCCCATAACGCCGATCCCGTTAAATCCTCTTGCGCCCGCTATTCCCGCCGTCATTGTGCCGTGCGCGCAGTCGCCCGCCGTTATAACGGGATATGGGTTGTTCAAATAACTGAAGTAGTTGAAGCTAAGGTCTTGTCGATAAGCGGGCGCGAGATCGGGGTGCGTAAAATCCGTTCCGTTATCGACAATACCGATCGTTACTCCCGCGCCCTTTGCAACGCCCCAAGCTTCCGTAGCTCTTACGTCCTCGCCGCTTGTTTTCGCCGAGCTAGCGGAGCCGCTTTTCTGCTGAAAGTTTTTCAGATGCCACTGATATACCGCCAGCGGATCGGCGGCGGCAAAAGCGGCGCTGGAATTACCTGCATAGTCGTTCGCTTCAAAATAACTAGTATTGGTTGCGACCGCGCAAGAAGCGGGTTCGGCGTTTCCTTTGCCGCCGCCGCCGTAAATGCTCCAATATACGACTCCGTCGCCGCTCGACTGCCCCCCAAAAACTTCGTATTTAAGATTGCCGCTTGTTTTGTAACAAGAAGTATAGCTCGCGTTGGCGCACGTAAAGCCGCCGCCGCTAAGGGCGTTGCGATACGCGCTCAGCGCGCTTGTAAAAGCGGAATTATAGGTCGCTATGATATTGCGCTCGACATAATATGCGTCTCCGGGAACCGAGCCGAAAGCGCCGCTTAACTCCGAGTCGTTTGGCGCGCCGCCAGCCTTCAGCAACGCGAGGTCAAAATCGCCGTCTTCGTTTGTTTCAGCGCACGCCAGCGTATTGCTGCCGTTTTTATAATAATCGTAAGAGCTTCCGCACACGCTTCCTGCGCTAAAGCCCCTGCCCTGTAGCGCGCTCCCATATTCCGAAACCGCCGCTTTTGAGGCGTAGTAATACATTTTCAGCGCGTGTCCCTGTTGAACGCTTAACCCGCCGCCGTTAAAACTTGGAAAAGCCGAATAGGTTTGCGCTACGGAGAAACCGCCTCCGTCTCCGTTATCGCCCCCCCCCCCCCGCCGCCGCCGCAGCCCAGCGTCAGAGTAATAATCATTGCAACCCACACCGAACGCATTGTGTATCCCTCTTTTTTAACGATTTGGGCATTATAGTATTCGCTAGAATTATTTACAAGAAAAAAAAGAGGTTATTATGGGGCAAACGACGCGCGAGGCGAATCGGATTTAAGGTTTATCGAAAATGGCGGAGGATACCAGCGGGGAAAAAACCGAAGAAGCCACTCTCAAACGGCTGGACGACGCTAGAAAAGAGGGCAACGTTCCCAAAAGCGTCGATATGGCGGGCTTTGTCGCGCTAACCGCCGCCACGCTTGGCTTTGCGGCTTTTTTCGGTTTTATCGCAAGCGGTTTAACCGCGTTTTTTCGCCGCAGTCTATCGCTCGCGGGCGAAGCGCTTGGCATGGGCGCGATGGCGAATTTAGGAATTGCGAGCGCGCTTGAGACCTTGAAACTCGCCCTGCCAATCGCCGTTTTGACGGCGGTTTTCGGCGCGATCGGCTATATCGTCCAATTTGGCTTTATATTTTCGCCAAAGCCGCTGCAGCCGAATTTCAAAAAGCTCGATCCGATCAAAGGTCTGGGCAATCTGTTCTCGGCGCAACGTTTTTTGGACGGTTTCAAAATCACGGCGAAAGTATTGACCGCGATGGCGGCGGCGGCGAAGCTGCTGTGGGATTGCGCGGACGAACTGCCTCGCGTGCAGACGCTGCCGCTTGGCTCGCAGATCGAATGGCTTATAGACAAAGCGCTGATCGTCGCGTTAGCTATGCTGGGAGTTTTTTTTGTTTTCGCGATCGCCGATCTGGCGATCGTCCGCTATTTTCATTTCAAACGCCTGAGAATGAGCAAGCAAGAGATCCGCGACGAATATAAAAACATCGAGGGCAGCCCCGAAGTCAAAGCGCGAATTCGCCGTATTCAGACGGAGATGAGCCGCAAGCGAATGATGGCGGATATTCCAACCGCCGACGCGGTGGTCGCCAACCCCTCGCACTACGCCGTCGCGCTTCGCTACAGAGCCGACAAGGATCGATCTCCCGTCGTGGTGGCGAAAGGCGCGGACTTGACGGCGATTAGGATCAAAGAGATCGCGAGACAATACGATATTCCGATCGTGGAAAACCCGCCGCTGGCGCGAGAACTCTACAAACTTGTCGATATAGGAGAAGCGATACCCGAAAAATTGTTCGCCGCGGTGGCGGAGGTATTTGCGTTCGCGTATCGCCTTAAAGGAAAACAAACCATATAAGGGCAAGCCGTGAGCGTTTGGTACGACGAAGAGGAATCGACTTCTCTAACAAACGGCAAAGAGGCGCGCGAAGCCGTTCTTAACGAGACGGCAAAAAGCGTGTACGAAATTCCGACTAAGCTGGACGCGGGCGAAGCGGCGTGGTATTACGACCTGCTTGAAAACCGCCGCGACGAGGTTTACGCCATGTATTTCGCGCGGCTTAATCGAATGGACGAATGGCTTGAGGTTTACGCCGCCGCGAAAGAGGGTTCGCCCGCTAAGGAGCTGGCGTTCTTCAAACTCGCCGCGTTGGACCTTGACGCGCAAAACCTGATCGAGTTGCGGGAAGCGCGTTTTGACGACGCGCGGATCGTGGAACTGTGCGAGCGGCGAATTGAAAAGGTCGCCGCCGATAATTTTGACAAGTGGAAAGAGGTTTACGATCTGTCGCCTTACGGATCGCGGCAGCGATTAAGCGCTATGCGGCGTATGCGGTCGCTCGCCAACGCATTCGGGGAGTGGCGGGATATTTACGATCGCTGCGAGATTGGATCGCCAACGCAAACCGCCGCCGCGCAAAATATGCTGCTGTTAAATCCCGTCGATTATATCAAGCGCGTAAACGCCGACGACGCGGAAAAAGAGTTTATCAAGCGCGCAACCGAGCGCGGCGCGCAAGAGTGGCGCAAGGAGTACGACAAATACGATCTCTACGATAAGCGAAGCGAACTTGCCGCGATCAACATCTATCTCTCGGCGGATCGATCCGACGAAACCGCGGGCGCGGACAAATCGCAAAACCAATTAAGCGCCGCGTGAAAAAAGTTACGGCGAACGGTTGCGAAAATCCGCGCCGACGTTTAACCGCCTTTTGACGACTCGCGTTTCGGCGGGCGTTGCGGGCGCGCCAAATTTCATATTTTTCAGCCGAAGCGCGTTTGCCAATACAGAAACGGAGCTTAAACTCATAGCTAGCGCCGCGATCATAGGGTTTAGCAACCCAAAACAGGCGATCGGAACGCTTAACGAGTTGTAGCAAAACGCCCAAAAGAGATTTTGCTTGACGTTTCTGATCGCGGCGCGCCCGATCGTTATAGCGTCCGCAACGCAGATCAGATCGTCTCGCATTAGCACAATATCGGCGCTTTTGATCGCAATATCCGTTCCCGCGCCAACGGCGATTCCAACGTCCGCCTGCGTCAGCGCGATCGCGTCGTTGATCCCGTCGCCCATAAATATGGATATTTTCCCCGCTTGCCGCGCGGCGGCGATTTCGGCGGCTTTCTCCTGCGGCGACGCGCGCGCTTTGAAGCGATCGATCTCCAGCGCTTTGGCGACCGCTTCGGCTGTTTTTTCGTTGTCGCCCGTAAGCATCGTAATCTCCAAGCCCAACGATTTTAGCGCCTTAATCGCCGATTTCGCGTCGGCTTTTATCCGATCGCTTATCGTAAAAACGCCCGCCGTTTTGCCGTCGATTCTGGCTATTATCCCCTCTTTTTCCGCGCCGATCTCGATCGTTTTGCCCTCCACGATCGCTTTAACGCCTACCCCGGCGATCGCCTCAAAACTTTCCGCTTCAAATTGAACGGGGGCTAACGCCGCGATCGCCTTGCCGATCGGATGTTCGCTTTTCGCCTCCGCCGCGACAAGCAGCGGCAAAACCCTCTCGTCGCCGTCGAATCTTGCGCCTATGTCGCCTTCTGTCAGCGTTCCCGTTTTGTCGAAAAAAACCGCCGAAACCTTTCCAAGCCGCTCGAGCGCCTCGCCAGATTTGACCAGCGCGCCGCGCCTGAAGGCGAGTCCTGCGGCGATCGTAACGGCGGCGGGAGCGGCAAGCCCAAGAGCGCACGGGCAGGCGATTACCAAAACGGAGATAAATACTTTCAGCGCGAAGGCGAGATCCGCGCCGATTATGTATTGCGTAGCGCCAGCCGCGACCGCGATCAAGCAGACAAACGGAACAAAAACGCCGCTGATCTTATCGGCGAGGCGAGCCATAGGCGCTTTTGAGCCTTGCGCCTCCTCGACCATTCGCGCTATCTGCATCAGCGCGGTTTCGCCCCTGCTTTTGGCGGCGCGAAAAGTCAGCGCGCCGTTTAGATTGAGCGTTCCGCCGAACACCAAATCGCCGAGCGTTTTGCCGACGGGCAGGCTCTCGCCCGTCAACATCGATTCATCGACCGAGCTTCGCCCGCCGACAACCTCGCCGTCGATTGGAATATGCCCGCCCGGTCTTACGATCAATATGTCGCCTATCGCCACCTCGTCGATCGGCTTTTCGACTTCCGCGTCGTTTTCAAGAACTGTCGCCGTTTTCGGCGCGAGATCCAGCAATGCGTCCAGCGCCTCGTTCGCCTTCGCCTTGCTTTTTGCCTCCAACATTTTGCCTAACAGCGTCAGCGCGATAATTACGCCCGCGCTTTCGTAGTACAAACCCTCCGCGCCGCTTGCGTCGCCCAGCGCGATCTGAACGGAGCTAAACAGGCTGTAGCCAAACGCGGCGGAAGTTCCGATCGCGATCAGGCTATCCATATTCGGACTTAGCGCGAAAAGCGTGCGAAACCCCGCGAGATAGAAACGATAACCCGCGCCCATAATCGCGAGCGCGAGCAGCGCCTGAACGACGGCGTAAAACGACGGATTGTCCGCGTTTTTCATATCCGTCGCCATAGCGATATACAAAAGCGGCGCGGCGAGCAGAATCGCGGCGAGCAGTTTTGCGCGCAGAATTTTTGCGCTCTCCTCCGCGTCGGGGCGCTTGTCCAACGCCCTGTAGCCGATCGCCGCTATCCGCGCTTTGATCGTCTCGAGCGACGCGCCGTCAAACTCGATCGTCAGCTTTTCGCTCGCCAGATTAACGCTCGCCTTTTTGACGCCCTCCAGCTTGCTTAACGTCCGCTCGATACGCGCCGCGCAACTCGCGCAAGTCATACCGCCAATCGCAATCGTTTTGGTCATAGCTCTCTTTCAAACTTATACAAAAAGCATAGCAAAAAACAAGATCGCTCTTACTTTTTTGATCGGCGCGTTAAAACCGCTCCGACGATCGGCTATCGTCTCGCCTGAGCGCGATCGAAGTCTTTGGCGTAGCTTGGGTTTGCCGCGCTTAAACGGCTATACATATCGCCGCGCAGCGCGTCCGTCATACTCTTATGCCCAGCCATCGTAAATACGAGATCGAGCGCGCGCTTTGCCGTTTTGCCCGTCTTGCCGTCTTTTTTCGGCTCTATCGCGGGGCGCGCGATCAGAGCTTCCAAGACGTTTCGCAAATCGCCGATAGAACTCTCCTTGCGCTGAACGATCCGCTCCATTTCGTCAATCGACATATTCGGAACAACGATCGGCTTTGGCGGCGGCGTTCGGCGATTAAAGCCTAAGATATGAAAGATCGCGTATATATTGACCGACAAAAACAAAATCGCGCACAGAATAATCCAGATCGCGACCAGCGTCAGCTTGATCAAGTTAAAGCCTGCTCCAAAGTGTAGATCAGATCGCGATCAGGATCGGCTTTTTGCGTTTCAGAGTTAAACAACCACTCCAGATAGGAGCGATCGGCTTTTAATATCTCTTTGAAGCTCCGATCGCGGTATTTGCCAAAACGCATCTTGTTAAGCAAAACGGGCTTATCCGAAAGATCGATCAGCGAGAAAACGCCCTCTTTTTTGGATTCGCTCGCCTTTTCCAGCAGATACTGCGTCAGAAGATATAAAACGACGCAATCGCTCGCCGCATCGTGCGCTTTGATCTCCAAGCCAAATTGCGAGGCGATCTCGCCTTCCGATCGATACAGTCCAAGCGCGTAACGCATATATTGCAACGAGTGGCGGGGCAGATCGGGCAGAAGGTGGCGCGCCGCGCGCAAAGTGTCTATAACCGCGCCCCTCCATTCAAAACCTTCGCGCCGAAGCGCCTCCAGATCGAACCGCGCGTTTTGAGCGATCAGCACGTTTCGCGGCGAGTTAAGCCCGTTCAGGGCGCTCGCCGCCTCGCACTTGGCAAAGGGCGGTTTGTCGGCAACCATCTCCGACGTGATATGGTGGATAGTCATCGCGTCGAAGTCGATCGCTACGGGCGGCTTGCACAGATCGTTGTACAACTTCGGCGGCTCGTTTGATCGCGCCTCCAAAAACGCCAGCTGACAGATCCGATCGTCGCCGCCGGTAGTCTCGGTATCCAGCAAAACAAACGCCGCCGCCGAACTACTTGCCATCAGTCGTCAAGCCCCGTTTTTTTCCTGTGGTAACCGCGAATGATATATAAAAACACAAGCCCAATCGCGCCCCACGCGATAAAATCTGCAACGGTTGTCATCAAGCGATAGTAGTATAATCAAACTTTTGCCAAAGGAATTTACTCTTGCCCTTTTTTTGTAAAGAACGATTTCTTCGCGTAGTCGCCCTCGCTTTGCCAGCCGCGCTCGGAGCTTTTATCGATATGGCGCAGGTGCTGGTGGATTTTTACTTCGTCCGCGATCTGGAGTTCGCCGCCACCGCCGCGATTGGGATCTCCGTACAGTTTATGGGGCTTTTTTACGTGTTTATGGGGGTGTTTTACATCGGTTCAAACGCGCTGATGAGCCGATTTTTCGGCGGGGGCGATATAAATAGCGCGAGCATGACGTTTTCCACTTTCGCGGTCGCCGCGCTCGCTCTCTCCGTTCCCGCCTTTTTTGTCTCGACGGCTCTGTGCGAGTATCCGTTCGCGATGATGAACAGCGGCGGTCGCGTAACGGAGCTCGGCGGAATCTATCTGTACATTATGGCGTTCGCGCTGCCGCCGATGATGATAAATCAGATCGCGTTCAGCGCGTTCAGCGCCTCTGCCAACATCAAAACGCCGCTCGCGATCAAAATCGTCAGCAACATTATAAACGTCATTCTCAGCTACGCTTTGATATTTGGCGCGGAAGCGATCGGCATACCCGCTTACGGCGTAGCGGGCGCGGCGGCGGCGACCGTGTTCGCGTTTTACGTAGAGACCGCCTGTTACGTCTATTTTCTGTTTGTCAAAAAACGTCCCGTCGCTTTGATTTGGGCGATCGATCGATCGCTCTTTTGGCGCGGGATTAAAATTGGCGTTCCTGGCGGCGCGGAGCGGCTATTCACCTACGGCGCGTTTTTAGTCTTTATGCGTATCATCGCCGAATTTGGCGACAGCGCGATGACCGGCTATCAGGTGGGGTTGCGCGTCGAAAGTCTGGCGTTCACCGCGGGCATAGGTTTTACCATTGCCGCTATGAGCTTAACGGGACGCGCGCTCGGCGCGAAAAATCCCGCGGAAGCAGAGAAAGACGCGCTCTTTACCGCTTTTTTGGCGGCTGTCGTCATGGGCGCGGCAGGGGTATTGATCGCCGTTTTTTCGCGCCCTTTGGCGGAGATTTTCAGAGGGGACGATCCAGAGGCGATCAAAACGGCGACGGAATATCTTATCTGCGTGGGATTAAGTCAGATTCCGCTCGGCGTTAGCTTCGTTCTTAGCGGAGCGTTTCGCGGCGCGGGCGACACAAAGACCAGCTTTTATATAAACTTTACCGCTATGTGCCTGCTCAGAATCGTCCCGTCAATCGTCTTGGCTAAAATATTTAACGACGTATGGTTTGTGTGGCTGGCGATGCTTGTTGAAACTTGGCTGTGCAGCTTCTGGCTTTATCTCGTCTTTAGACGCGGCAAATGGAAGCTGGTTAAGGTGTAATCTTAAACGATCGGCAAAGACGACGGCTTCTTGTAATTGATCGCCGCTTGTTTTAATTTGCCTTTATTGTTTCGCGCCGTTTTTTGTATTCGGGTTTCCCGCCCCGAACAGTTAATCCCCGTTTATAGGGATAAACCGAAAGCTTTCAACTTTTCCGTCCGGTCGTTCCACCTTGCCCACGCCGGAACCGGAAAGGTGCATTCCCGCGATCCGCGCTTTCGTAACGGCGGCGCCTATTAGAGTTACTCGTCTAGCAAGATAAGCCGTTGCTGGATCCACATCATAGCGGAGCGCGATCTTTGGCTCAGTAAACTGAATATCGGCATGGATAATATCCCCTACCACCCATATTATATTTTTTACGCTATCCTCAGGGCTCTTTGCCGCGGCATACGTTTCGCCGACAATATAATAGACATGTCCGGGCGTGTGTCCGATAAGGGCGTGATGTTGGATAAAAGGCGTTATAGGGCGATCGCCGAAGAAAAATCCTTTGAGAGCGTTATTTTTTTCATACAGCGTCATAACTTGAACGGCAAGTTTATCCCCCTGATTTCTCCAATAAGACATTTCGTCGTTTGAGATATAAAGAAGCGCGTTTGGAAAGACTACTTTGTTGTTATCTATCAATCCACCGATATGATCCCCGTGCATATGGGTGAGGAAGATTCGCTTTATCTCAGACGGCTTTACTCCAACTTTCGCGAGATTTGCGACTATATCATCGTCCGCGCTTTTGCCTAGTCCAGCATCAAAAAGGGTGTATTCCCCTTTATCTTTGAGGAGAAAGTAGTTGATCGCGCTTGCCGCGTAGCCTGGGGTCTTCTTATATTTTTCAAGCAGTTCCGGCGTAGTAAAGGTGTCGTCGCTGATATTGCGGCGGGAGGTAACAAAGGAGATAAACTCGGCATCGCCTAGCTTAAAGGCGAATATCTCGGCTTCAGCCAACGCCGCCGTATTCATAATCGGTATCCCAATCAGCGCGGTTAAAAAAACCGTCCAGAACTTTTTCATTTTGACTGCCTCGCTTTGCGTTTTTCTATGGCGCGTTCTTTGAAGGCGCGTTTTAAGTCTCGCTCCTCAAACTCAAATTTAATTGTAGCCAAACCCTTATCTCTAGCTAAGCAAGCGGCTTTAGTTTCATATTGTTTTGTTGATATCGCTAAGCCAATCGCGCCAAGAACAAGCGCAATCGCTAAATGCGCCGCTCGCTTGGTCCCTCGCCCCCTATCTCGTCAGCCGCAGAGCTTCTAAACTTACCCATACTATGGAATTTAGCTCTAGCGGTCTCAATGGCTTCAGAGCTTAAATCATTAAACGATAATTCTGGAATATCCTCAAGGAACGATTCCCATTCAGTTTCGTCCATATTGGCAAATCTATGTCTCAATAAATAGCCGTAAACGCCTTTAATAAACGCTACCGCTACATTGGGATCGACTTTACCTTTTACCCCGTCTTTTATCATTTCGTCGGCATTGGTAAATAACAATCCTCTAGCTGGATTCTCAATAGGCAATATATGCCTAGATTTAGCCGTGTTCTTAAATGTTTCTGGATTATTCCTGTCTATATCCTGCCCATATTCCTTTTCTCTAGCCTGTTGGTCTGGTAAATTGGAAGTAATATCTAGAATATCAGGAAGCGTAGTTATCGCTCTCTGAACGTTGGTTACAAACGATTTACGCACCTCTTTAGGAACTCCTGTAAGCAAGTCATAAACGGCTTTCAAACGTTCTCTTACTTCGTTTGGTATCTCTAGATTGTTAATAGGAGTTCTGTGAACTATACTGCCGTCTAAGAAGCCTTTTAGCCTATTGTTGATAGCTTTATGCCAAGTCTTAACTTTAGGAGTGGGTTCTGAGTCTTCTAATTCGCTAAAGTTAGAAAAGGTAGAGCCTATCGCGCTACTTACTGTCGATGGCGTTTGTGCCGACGTATTCTGTATAGCCAGCTTCTGCCAAATTGTCTCAGTTAATTTAGCCGCTTCAATAGTTAATCTTGTAGCTTCTTCATAAGCATTCTTACCATTAACTGTTATTGTTTTTAGTTTATCTCTAATAGATGCGTGCGTTCTCGAATACACTATAAATTCATGTGCTTGATCAAATATATAATTAAGTTGTTCTTTGGCTGCGGCTGCTGCATCGGGATTGCTTATATCTTCGTCAGAAAATAGGTCTTCTTCTTTGAAATAACCCTTCACATTCTGAGCAAGCTCGTTAATCTCATTTCGTAACTGATTAGCGTCTGGGCGATTGTAAAGCGGAACGCCACCAACAGCTATGATACTCTCAGTGCGAAGATGGGTAGATTCGTGAATATATGACTCTTGATAGGATATATTGTTAGCGGCGTATGGAGACTTGCCAACATATATGCCTATTGCCCCATGCTGAGGGTTTAGATAATAAAATCCGCCCCGCGAAAGAGTAAATTGAAGTGAAAACTTAGTTGGGTATGGACTCGACGGAGCTATTGCTTCTAACTCTTTTAACCCCTTTATATCCTGTTCTAACCTACTTGTGATTTCCCCAAAAACAACGTCTAAACCCTGAGAAAACTTTTCCATATCCCCATGAAAAGAAGATGGAACCTCAATTCTAGTTAAGTTAGCTATTAAGGTCAGCGCGTCGTTTATGCTTCCTATTTTTAGTTTATTAGGAGCTTGAGCTAGTGTATTAACAATACCCATATAAACTGCGTTGAGATCAAGTTTGAGTATTTGAGCGACTGCTTGGAGATACTTTCCGTATTCTTTACTTTTCGAACGTGGAATTTCCTCTAAAAGAACTATATATCCAGCTAAATCCTTTTTTAATTGTTCGTCTGGTGAAGTTCTAGTGATTAACTCCCTCAATTCCTTAACGCATTGAGTGAATAGCGGAGCTAGATTAGCTATATTTGGGTCTATGTCTTTTGAAACGTTTTTGTTCCCTCTAAGACCCCTGTGAAGTTTTCTGACGTTTTCTTCGTGCCATGCGAGAGTTCTGCTAACATTTGATTGATGCTGCCCCCCGACCGCGCTAGAGCTAACGACATACTTGTTAGATACTCTCCTAATTCCCCCGGTACCTCCTGTATTCCCCAATTTTGTTGTGTCGTTTCTATTTCCTTCTCCACTATCTACCCCTTCGGATTTATCTTTTTTTCTAGACTCCTCTAGTATATCCTCAAAGTCCTCTGAAGTCAAGTCGTCATTCTGGCTTTTCTTGCTCTCGGTATTGCCAGACCGCCTAGATTCAGTCTTTCTGTCGTCTGTTTCATTTTGAGAAGCAGCCTCTACTTCGATAATATCTCCGCTCTCAGCATCAATAACGTCCTCGTCTCGCTTGTTCTCAGATGTACTCCGTTTGCCTTCAGGCGTATCTTGTTTGCCTTCCTCGCCTTTGTTCTCCTCGCTGTCTAGCTTGGCTTTCACCCAATCTACGATAGTATCGAACACGCCTTTATTCTTAGCGACTTCCTCAGCCCCTTCCACAGAGGACTTGTTCTCGTTTACCTTAGAGTTTGTCCACTCTCTTAAGACTTCGACATACTCTTTAACTTTGTCCGCTAAACCCGATTTTTCAAGCCTTTCGGCAATATCCTGAACAGCCCGCGTAGGATTATCCCTGATAGCCTTAATGTCTCGTTTAATCTGTTTATAGCCGTCGTTAAAGCCGTCTTTGATATCCTGAGCGGCTTTAGCGAAGTCCGCTTTACTGAGTTTAGACCAATCTTTACCGCCAAACAGCTTCTTAACTTGATCCGCGCCTAGATTTAGCCCTTTACCGCCCTTCTTAGCGAGGAATGATGCCGCGCTGACTAAATCCTCCGTAAAGGTAGTTTCTTTACCCGTTGATCTGATATTTTCGGCTTCGTTGTGCAGAGCGTCTATAGCGGCTCCAAATCTATCGGATATTGCTCCTCTCGCCCCTCTGGTAGTCTTTTCTAGGAACTGATACGCTTGGAATAATCTATCCGCTAGCTCGTTCTTGGCTTGCTCAGTTAGCTTACTCATCTTATCTTTATCGTTAAGAGTAGCTTTGATGTCTTGAATTTCTTGTTCTACCTTTTGGAAGCCTGCGTCTGTAGTCCCAATAATCCCATTCTTTTTAATTGAGGAAGCAAGATTATTAACTCCGTCCCATACCTTTTCAAGTTCTTTACCGATAGCTTCTGTAACGGGCGAATCTTTGATGTAATCAACAGCCTTAGATACTGCTTTAGTGGTAGTGTCAATATCCTTAGCAACGCTCGTCCAACCAGCCTCTCCGAGTTTAGCGGCAAGGTTATTCACGCCTTTTCCAGCCAGAGAAGCTATATCTGTAGCCATATCAGCTATACCGTGTTCTTTGACGTAATCTATGCCTTCGCCTATTTGGTCTCAATCCCCTAAATGTCGGGTCTAATTGTAACGTACGCGAAGGGACTTTTATTGTTTTTGCAGGATGGTCTCAATCCCCTAAATGTCGGGTCTAATTGTAACAAAGGTTGAGAGATGAAAAAAGTTAAGTATTTGGGTCTCAATCCCCTAAATGTCGGGTCTAATTGTAACCGACGACGAGGGGCTATGAGCGCCTTGAGCTATGTCTCAATCCCCTAAATGTCGGGTCTAATTGTAACTGATGTGATCAACCGCAAAAGAGCAGAGATAAACTCGTCTCAATCCCCTAAATGTCGGGTCTAATTGTAACGCAGTTTCAAGCTATTGTAAGAGATAGGCGCGGGAGTCTCAATCCCCTAAATGTCGGGTCTAATTGTAACATGTCGCAGCCGTCAAAAACACAATTAAAATTTGTCTCAATCCCCTAAATGTCGGGTCTAATTGTAACCTACGGCGTGTTCAATAATGCAGCCGTCGTAATTGTCTCAATCCCCTAAATGTCGGGTCTAATTGTAACTTCGCGGCGAGAAAACAGAAAACGCATTTTTAACAGTCTCAATCCCCTAAATGTCGGGTCTAATTGTAACGCAAAGACAACAGGATAAACTTACTCCCGAAGAGGTCTCAATCCCCTAAATGTCGGGTCTAATTGTAACACAGGCGATGGCTTGAATACGCGGCGATTGCGTGGTCTCAATCCCCTAAATGTCGGGTCTAATTGTAACTGACTTCACTAAGGAAGACATCATTAAGTATTGTCTCAATCCCCTAAATGTCGGGTCTAATTGTAACTTGCTGTGGTACCCGCGATAGTTTACTCTCTTTAGTCTCAATCCCCTAAATGTCGGGTCTAATTGTAACTTATTATTTTAAGGCTCTTTATCCCTTTCCAAAAGTCTCAATCCCCTAAATGTCGGGTCTAATTGTAACTCAAGAGTTATCACCCTAGCGCGGAGGTCGTGTGGAGTCTCAATCCCCTAAATGTCGGGTCTAATTGTAACGCGGTTTTTTATTCCTCAAAAGAGGATATCGTCGAGTCTCAATCCCCTAAATGTCGGGTCTAATTGTAACCGTATAAAAAAAGAAGGAAACGGATGAAAATAAAGGTCTCAATCCCCTAAATGTCGGGTCTAATTGTAACGGAGGATATTTTGCGCGTTTTGAATGCGTCAAACAGCCCGCGAATCGAGCTTGCGCCGACGATCGCCGCCAAGCGACAAGAACTTGCCGCATAATAGCTTTTTAACCTTAAATACAACTTTGGACGCTTTCAACGCGCAAAAAGGCGCGGTAAAG
>JAIRWX010000030.1 GCA_031268655.1 Helicobacteraceae bacterium
TGCATTTTGCGACCCTCCTTGAGAAAGATAAGATTTGGCGATCGTAGAGCAGATTTGCTTAATCAAATATAAAAGCGGAGAGTTTTTGTTGATATTTATCGCTATGTTGCGTGATAAAATTTCCGCCCGTCGTCGTCCCATCGCCGCTCCGCGTAACAAAAGCTGTTGCAAGCGGCGACGGCGTTCAAAAGCCGCCGCTGTATTACGCGACTAAACGTCAAACTTGAAGCGCGCTAGGGCTTTGCAAAGATCGGTGGCGCGCTAAATTAATCGCCGCGTGAAAACTTGACGTACTTTGGCACGGTGGGAATATAGGTCTCGTCGTCCCACAGCGCGCTCGTGATCATCAGATCGGCGCTGTATCGGTTGCAGGCGATCGGCACGTTGTGAATTCTGCACTGCCTAAGCAGCATTTGAATATCGGCTTCGTGCGGTTGGGGGTTGAGATCGTCGATCAGAAAAATCGCCAGATTGATCTCGCAGCGCACAACCATCGCCGCGACCTCCGCGTCGCCGCCAAGCGGACCGGAGTTCAAGCATATAATCTCCGCGTCTACGCCTTTCTCCTCGAAAGCCTGCTTAATCAATCCGCCGGTAGTTCCCGTGCAAACCAGCTTGTGTTTCGCAAGCGTTTCGGCGTTAAAAGTAGTCCACTCCACCATGTCAGCTTTGCGTTGATCGTGCGCGACAATCGCTATGGTTAAACGTTTATTTAAGCGCAATCGTTTCATTTTCGCTCCTCGGAAAATCTTAACATTTCACGCGCCTGAATCATATCTTTGTCGCCGCGGCCAGAGATATTAACAAGGACGGTTTTGCCCTTCAAATCAAGTTTACGAAGGTAAGCTACGGCGTGCGCCGACTCAAACGCGGGAATAATGCCCTCTTTGCGGCTTAACCATACGAAAGCGTCCAGCGCTTCGCCGTCGGTTATCGAATCGTATTTTACCCTGCCCGATTCCTTTAACGCCGCGTGTTCGGGACCTACGCCCGGATAATCGAGCCCCGCGGAAACCGAATGCGCTTCCAAAATCTGTCCTTCTTCGTTTTGCAACAGATAGCTGAACTGCCCGTGCAAAACGCCGGGCGCGCCCTTGGACAAGCTGGCTCCGTGCTTGCCGCTGTCAAGCCCTAAACCGCCCGCTTCGACGCCTATGCACTGCGTTTGCGGATCATCAAGAAAATGGCTGAATACGCCCATAGCGTTGCTGCCGCCGCCAATGCAGGCGATCACGTAATCGGGCAGTTTACCGCTTGTCTTGAGGATTTGCTTACGCGCCTCGTAGCCGATGATCGCCTGAAAATCGCGCACCATCATAGGATACGGGTGCGGACCGGCGACGGTGCCGATAATATAAAACGTGTCTCTCGCGTGGGTAACCCAATGACGTATCGCTTCGTTCATCGCATCCTTAAGCGTTTTCGAGCCGTTATGAACGGAATGGACCTTCGCGCCCAGAAGCTCCATTCTGAAAACGTTGAGCGCCTGCCTCTCCGCGTCGCGCGCGCCCATAAACACCTCGCATTCAAGCCCCAGCAGAGCGGCGATCGTCGCCGCCGCCACGCCGTGCTGCCCCGCGCCCGTTTCGGCGATCACTTTGGTTTTGCCCGTTCGCTTGGCGATCAAGCCCTGCAAAACGGTGTTGTTGATCTTGTGCGATCCCGTGTGGTTTAGGTCTTCGCGTTTTAAGAAAACGTCCGCTTGCAGCTCGTCGCTTAAGCGGCTGGCGCGATACAGCGGCGAGGGACGACCGGCGTAGTTTTTAAGCAGATCGTTCGCCTCGCGCCAAAACTCCCCGTCGCCTCTTAGCGCAAGATAGGTCGCCTCCAGTTCGATCAATGGCGGCATCAGGGTCTCAGGCACAAAGCGTCCGCCAAATCTGCCAAAGCGTCCGTCGTCGCCCGGATCGTATTGCGAAGGTCGCGGAATATACATCAGTCGCCTTCAACCTCTAAAATAGCGTAAAAGTTGGTTAGCTTTTTGATCTTCTCGTCGCCTTTCAGTTCAAACAGATTTATCGCAAACGCCGCCTCGACGCACTTCGCGCCAACGCGCTCAATCAGCTTGATAGAGGCTTCGGCGGTGCCGCCGGTAGCGATCAGATCGTCCACAAACAACGCTCTGGCGTTTTTGACCGCGCTGAAAGCGTCGATATGGATTTGCACCTCATCAAACCCGTATTCAAGAGAGTATTTTTCGCTCGCCGTGGTATATGGCAGTTTGCCGGGCTTGCGAATCGGCGTGAAACCCGCGCCGATCGCCAGAGCGAGCGGCGCGCCAAATATAAATCCGCGCGCCTCGGAGCCGACGACAAAATCAATATTCGCGTTTTTGTAACGTTCCGCTAAGTGATCGATAACGATTTTGAAGGCTTTGGGATTGCCGACAAGCGTGGTTATATCCTTGAATTGAACGCCGTTTCTTGGAAAATCAGGCACGTTGCGGATCGATTCAAGCAAAAATGTTTTCCAAGGTTCTAGGGTAGCCATTACTTTCCTTCTTATAGTCTTATAGTAGAGCTTCGATCTTACTTTCGAGGTCTTTAATTTTATAGCGAATCCGCTCGTTTTCAATACGATATTGCGCGTTGCGGGCTTTGAACGCCTTAACGTCGTTTTTCAGACGGCTCATCTCTTCGTTGAGAATATCCGTGTTGCCTAGGCTTCGTTGCAGCTGGAGCTGGTATTTGCGGATAAAAATTTCAGCCTCTTTCAGCGTCTCTTTGAGTATTTGGTTATTTTTATGTTCTTTTTCCATCAAATTCTTGTAGTAAAAGGACTTGAAAAACAAAAAACCGACGATCAGAAGCGCGATCGTTACGTACAGCCACTCAAAGAAGATCACTTCGTTTCCAGTTTAGCGATTTTTTCAAGCCTGAGGCAATGTCGTCCGCCCTCGAAATCGACCTTTAACCAAGCGTCGATAATCGATTCCATCGCGCCCAATCCGATCGAACGCGATCCTAAACATAGTACATTCGCGTCGTTGTGCGCTCTTGCCATCGAAGCGGCGTAAGCGTCGTGGCAGAGCGCGGCGCGAATGCCGTTAAACTTATTCGCCGCTATGCTCATTCCGATTCCCGTGCCGCAGATTAGCGCTCCGCTCGCCTCGCTATCTTGCATGATCGCCTCGCAAACTTTCGCCGCATAGTCGGGATAATCGACGCGCTCGCCGCCCGTCGCGCCCACGTCGATAACCTCGCGCCCGAGTTTGCGCAAATAGTCGATAGCCGCGCTTTTCATCTCTATCGCCGCGTGATCCGAACCGATAACGATTTTTTTCATAGCGCAAATTATAGCGACATATCCCAGACGTTTCGCGCAATCGACCGCCCGAACGATCTTTTGGCGCCAATTCCGCGCGCATTGTCGTTTATGATAGCATTCGCCTATATTTAGCTGGACAATCAAATGCTTGATCGATATATGGCTTGGCTCTATTTTCGCTACGCGGTTTTAATCGCCGCCGCTTTGACGGCGTTTTTCGTAGGTATGGACATTTTGAGCAACGCGGCAAGACTGCCTGATTCGGCGAATCTGATTTTGCTGTTTGGGCTGTTTCGCGCGGCTAGGGCGTTGGATATTATCCTGCCGCTTTCGCTCGTTTTCGGCGCGATCGCGACCAACATTCATCTGATTCGCCTAAACGAGCTTGTGGCGGTTTACAGCCTCGGAGCTTCGCGGTATAAGGCGCTAAAGCCGTTTATCGTCGTCTCGGCGCTAATCTCGTGCGGCTATATAGCGCTCTGTTCGACGCAATTTGTCTATCTTGGCGACAAAGCCGAGGCGATCAAGCAAAACCGCGATTTCTCAACCATTACGCAGAATTTGTTTGTTCGTTACGACAACCGCTTCATATATATCCAAGAGTTGCTGCCGCTGCAAAACGAAGCGAGAGGACTCGATATTTTAGAGGTCAAAGACGGCGATCTGACTCGCGTTATACGCGCCAAAAAAGCAAATTTCAAGGACGGAGCGTGGCTGCTTAGCGACGCGTCAATTGCAACCAAGCCTTCTAATCTGACGCTCGGCGGCTTGGGCATGGCGGTTGAGGAGCGCGAAAACATGATCGATCTGCATGGTTTTCGCCCCGACATTATGGATACGATCTACGAGCAAAAGTTTTCTTACAGCCTGATCGACGCGGCGCGCGCATGGGCGCTGTTTGCCAATCAGGACATAAATACGTATCGTATCCGCAGCATACTATACGCCGCGATCGTTTTTCCGCTGTTCGCGCCGCTGTTTGTGGCGCTCGTTTTCGCCTACGCGCCGATCAGTCCGCGTTTTTTCAATATGGCTATGTACAGTTCGCTCTCCGTTTTGTTGGTTTTGGTCGTATGGGGGGCGCTATATTCGCTCGCGCAGACGGCGAAAAACGGCGCGTTATCGCCTGAAATCGCGCTCCTGCTTCCGTTTGCGTTCGCGCTTGTAATCGCGGGGTTTTTGCTAAAAAGAAAGATGTAGGCGCGAAAATTACGAAGCGGACGCGCCTATCGTTTCGCGGCGGCTTCGCCTGCCTCGTACGCTTTTAGATTGACATCGATTAGCTTCTTTGGAACTCGCGATCTCATCGCCTCGATCACCTCGTCGCGCTTAAGGCAGCTAGTCAAACCAACGGTGATCGCCAGCGCGACGACGCTTTGCGTTACCACGTTGCCAACCTCCTCTTTAGCGATCGTTATGATCGGTATTTCATAGATATTCCACCTTCTGCGGTCGTCGTCGTTCGGCGTTACAAGATTGGGATCGACGACGATGATCGCGCCGTCTTTCAGTCCGTTTTTATACAAATTGAAACTGACGTTTGCCGTAGAGAGCATATATTCGATTTCGCCCTCGTTCGCGTATGGATAGATAATTTCCTCGTCGTCTAAAACAATATCCACTTTGGTAGCGCCGCCGCGCACCTGCGAGGTGTATGTCGCCGCTTTGATCCCGTAGCCTCCGCTTTCGATCTTCGCAGCCGCCAAAATTTCGCCTGCAAGCAATACGCCCTGCCCCCCTACGCCCGTAAATCGTAACTGGCGTTTCATTCGCGCTCCTTCTGTCTAATACGTTGAAAATATAACGGACATTCGCGTTCCGCTAGCCTCTTGTATAAATCCGACGTTTGTCTCTTTGCTCTCGCCAATTATATTAACGTTCAGCGTTTTGTCGTTGTCCCATAGGTATTTGATCGCGGTCGTATTTTTATATGTCTCTTCATAATTTTTGCCGACCTTGAGTTCGACGCGAAGGATTTTATAACTTGGATCGTCGACGTTTTCCGCTATTTGACCGCTTCTAAAATCAGCGTAAGCCCCCGCGATCGTTTGCGCGGGATAAAAGCAGCTATATCCTCGCATATAAACGCTTTCCTCGTCGTGAAAACTCAGTTTTTCGCACCGTTTGTCTCCCGCAAAACTAAGCGCGCAGACAAACGCGAAAAAACACAAAACGCGCAAAAATCTATCGGCTTTCATCACTCTTCCTTTAGTTTTTGCAAAACGATCCGCGGTATATCTCATTTTTCGCCCGATCGCGCTTTTAAAATCACGCTTTCGTAGGCTTTGCAATACTCGGTTTTCGTTTCGTCTTTATGCAAAACGCCCGTCGGAAATTTACCGACTTTCTCCTCGTCGCTTAAAACGTCGAATTTCTGCTTGGCGACAACGATTGATTCCAGCCATTTAAGCGTTTGCACCGCCTCGCCCATCTTATTTTTGCGTCCAAGGTTGATATGGCAGTTGCTGAAAATGTCAAAAAAGCTGAAACCTTCATGCTGAAAGCCCTCTGCGAAAACCCTCTCGATCTTCTTAGGATCGTTTACGCTCTCGCGCGCGACAAAGGTCGCCCCCGCCGCGATAGCCAGCTTCGCCGCGTCGAAACTGGGATCGATATTGCCGTACTGCGTCGTTACCGTCCAGAAACCTTTCGGCGTGGTGGGCGAAACCTGCGAATTGGTCAAGCCGTATATAAAATTATTGATCACTATAAAATTCAGATCGATATTGCGTCTCGCGCCGTGGATCGCGTGGTTGCCGCCAATCGCGAGCGCGTCGCCGTCGCCCGCCACGACGATCACATGCTTGTCGGGATTTGCCAGCTTGATTCCCGTCGCTACGGGAATCGTACGTCCGTGCGTCGTATGAACGGTGTTGCAGTTGATATAAGAGCTGATGCGTCCCGAACAGCCAATCCCGCTCACCACGCACACCTCGTCCATATTCCAGCCGACTTTAGCGATCGCGCGGATCAGCGATTTCAGTATCACGCCGTCGCCGCACCCCCAGCACCAAAGCGTGGGCAGTTTATCTACTCGTAGATATTCGTCGTAGTTAAACGCCATCAAAGCTCCTTTATTCGTTTGAATATCGCGCTCGGTTCTATCGCTCTGCCGTTTGCCTGATTCAAAACCGCGAAAGAGCGCTTGGCGACGCGCTCGATCTCCAGCGAATACTGCCCCATATTCAGCTCTACGACAAGTAACTTCTTATATTTATCGCCAATCGCTTTGATCGCCGCCTGCGGACTAGGCCAAAGCGTGATCGGGCGAAACAGCCCGGCTTTTATCCCCTCTTTGCGCGCCATATTAATCGCCTCTTTCGCCGCGAGGCTCGCGCTTCCGTAGGCGATCACGGCGATCTCGGCGTCCTGCAGCAGATAGTTTTCTTGTTTTTCAATCTCCTCCTGACGATCCTCGATCTTTAGTATCAGCCGCTCGATCAATTTTTGGCATAGCGCCGCGTCCTCGGTGGGAAAACCGGTCGCGCCGTGATGCAGTCCGGTCATGTGATAGCGATAGCCCGTAAAAAACGGATTTAATACCGCCGGCTCGTTTTGCGGCGCGTCGTAAGGTTTGTAGCTTTGTCTGTCGCCGTCGTATTTTTTGCGATTAACGATCTCAAGCGAGTTCAGATCGGGCAAAATCGCCTTGGAGTGCATATGCCCGATCGTTTCGTCCAGCAGCACAATAACGGGGGACATAAACCTTTCAGCCAGATTGAAGGCGCGAAACGTCTCCGTATAGGCTTCCGCCAACGTCCCTGGACAGAGAGCGATAAAACGAATATCGCCGAAAGAGGGATTGCGCGCAAAGCTAACGTCGCCCTGCGCGACGCGGGTGGGCAAGCCCGTTGACGGACCGCCGCGCATAACGTCTATGCACACTAGCGGCGTTTCGTACATAAACGCCAGCCCGAAACTCTCCGATTTGAGCGACATTCCGGGACCGCTAGTCGCGGTCAAAGCCTTAACGCCGCTAGCGGACGCGCCGATCGGCGCTAAAACGCCCGCGATCTCGTCTTCCATCTGGATAAACCTGCCGCCGACTTTAGGTAGAAGAACGCTCATCTCGTGGGCGATTTCGCTGGAAGGCGTGATGGGATAACCGCCAAAAAAACGACAGCCCGCGTCTATCGCCGCATGCGCCGCCAGCTCGTTGCCGTTGCAGATTACCTCTCTCATCGCTTGTCCTTTGGCGCGTAGTAGCCGTTGGCTTTGATCGCTTCCGCGTTGGCGCGGAGCAGGTCGTTTAGTTTGGCGAATTTGAACTCTTTGCGATCGGCGACGTAGATCGCAAAATCGGGACAGGCAAGCTCGCACTCGCCGCAGCCGACGCAATCTTCGGCGGCGAGAACGCATACCATAGCGCCCAGCGAACTTTTTGGCTCGGCTCTCATCGCAAGCGATCCGCTGGGGCAGACCTCTACGCAAAGCGAACAGGCTTTACAGCGGCTTTCGATAATCCAAACGGGGGCGTTTTGCGTCATCGGCGTTCCTTTTGCTTGGCGGCGTTCATAATGTTTAGTCTATTGTATGGCATTTCGCCTAAGAG
>JAIRWX010000031.1 GCA_031268655.1 Helicobacteraceae bacterium
TGCATTTTGCGACCCTCCTTGAGAAAGATAAGATTTGGCGATCGTAGAGCAGATTTGCTTAATCAAATATAAAAGCGGAGAGTTTTTGTTGATATTTATCGCTATGTTGCGTGATAAAACTCGGCGCAAGCGGCGGCGTTCAAACGCTTCGTTCAAAACCCGCCGCTTGTTCGCCAATCGGCGAGCGCCGCCGATTTTACTACTCTGTTACAAGCCAAAAAGCCGAATATTCATGGATAGATTCTCGCCCTCCTTCGCGCCTTGCGCTCCCGTCAAAGCGCAAGGCGCGGAGGAAAGCGGACATCCAACTATAGATCACCATCAAAAAAGTAGCGCCTTTCACGGACCCTTCGCAATCTTGCCGTCCAAAACCCAATTGATTTTATTTTTATTTGATAAAACACCGCCAATTTCTCAAACCAGCCAAACTATACGTTTTATGCCGCCACAATTGGAACGGCTTATTACTATGTAGTAGTAACCAACGACGGCGCTACGGGATCAAAGACCGCTGCCGCCGCAAGCGACGCGGCGACCATAAAGGTTATAAGCTCAAACTAGTATCTTTAACGGAAGCCGCTGAAAGCGTTTATACGGCGGCGCGTTTGCTTACGCTTAAAGCGTGCGCTTCCAGTCCTTCGGCGTTCGCCAGATCGACGCACGCGGCGGCAAGTTCGGCAAAGCCCTCTTTGTCCAGTCCAATAATCGAGCTTCTTTTTAGAAAATTTTCAACTCCAAGCGGACTGAAAAATCGCGCCGTGCCGCCCGTAGGCAACGTGTGATTTGGTCCTGCTATATAATCGCCGATCGCTTCCGGAGAGTATCCGCCCAAAAAGATCGCGCCCGCATGCTTTATCCGTCCCAACAACGCATGCGGATTCGCGGTCAAAATTTCCAGATGTTCGGGCGCGATTTGATTCATAAGCGCGATCGATTCGTCTATATCGCTTGTTAATATCGCCGCGCCGCGATCTTCAATCGATTTTCGGGCGATCGCCTCGCGAGACAGCGTTTTCAGCCGTCTTTCAACTTCCGCGATCACGCGCTTTATCAAATCCAAATCCGACGCGATCAGAATCGACGAAGCCATCTCGTCATGCTCGGCTTGACTTAGCAGATCGATTGCGATCAGTTCGGCGCTTGCCGAAGAGTCCGCGATTATTCCTATCTCGCTTGGACCTGCGATCATATCGATGTTCGCGTCGCCGAAAACCAACTTTTTCGCGGTGGCGACAAAGATGTTGCCGGGACCGGCGATAACGTCCGCTTTGGGGATTGTTTCGGTTCCGTAAGCAAGAGCGGCGATTGCGCTCGCGCCGCCGACTTTGAATATACGTTTAATTCCGCACAGGTGCGCGGCGGCCAAAGCGAGCGGGTTGATCGCGTTGTCCGGCGCGGGCGAGCAGACGACTATTTCGCCTACGTTCGCTACCATCGCGGGGATTGCGGTCATCAGCAAACTGCTGGGATACGCGGCTTTGCCGCCCGGAATATACAATCCCGCGCGCTCCACGGGCGATACTTTTTGCCCAAGCCAGCCTTGCGCGCTAAAATCAATCCAACTTTTGGGAAGCTGTTTTTCGTGAAAATTTCTGATCCGATCGTAGGCGAACGCCAGCGCGGTTTGCAACTTTGGCGAAGCGGCTTTCCACGCCGCGCTAAAGTCGCTTGGCGAGGCGATAATATCTGTGATCGATCTTGGCTTCCAGCGATCAAAGCAGGCGATCTGCTCTAATAAAGCGCGATCTCCGCCCTTTTTAACCTCGTCTAAAATAGTTTGAACTGTTGCCGCGACCGACGCGCTATCCGTTGCGCCGCGCGACAGCAAAATTTTAAACTCGCCGACAAAGTTTTCGTCCGTCGTTGTAAGCAATTTCATCAATATCCGCTCCCGATGAGTGTGAGCGGCATTATAACGCAACGCTACAGCTTGCGCCCGCTTTCGGGAATCTCAGGTTGCGGCGTTTCGTTTTTGATTAACGCCTCTAAAGTTTTTAATCGCTCGTCAAGCTCCTCGACGCGCTTTTGCAAGGTAGCGACAACGTCGGCGTTAGAGTTTCGCATATAATTCGCGTCAACCGCCAATTCGCGCGCAAAGTCGATCTCTTCTTTTAGCTTAGTCAATTGACTCTTAATCTCGTCAATTTGCGTGTTGCGTAGCCGTTGATGCAGTTCGGTTTCAGATTTGATCTGATTAAGCAATTCGGTTTTAGCCGCATCAAGCGTCAGGTTAAGATCAGATACGATCTCCGCTTTAATCTCGTCTTTCATCGCGCTCGAAAGATAAAAATCCGTAAAATCGCGCTTTGAAACCTTCTCATCCTCGGCAATTGTCCGCGTCAGCGCAAGCAAAACAAGGCACAAAATCTGAACGCTTTTCATAAACAAATGCGAAAGCAAAAAGCGCTCCAATCAACTACTTTAACGCCCATAAACCAAAAAATCTCTAAATTGTTTTGTTTGGGAATCGTAAGAGCTTTTGTTAATCCGAATCTATTTTTGTTTTTGCGGAGCGCTGATATTTTTCGCTACAATCTGAACGTCAAAGATTTAAAGGAGCAAAGATGATGGCGGCTACAACTTCTCTTGTTATTACAATTGTTTGTGTAACTGTTTTATATTTTGCGTTTAAGCCGCAAAAAACAGCGCAAAATTGATGTCTGTTGTTAAATCTCCCGCTTACAGGCGGGGCGAATACAAAAAACAAGATCATTTTTGCGTTGTTTGCGGTAAAGCGTTCAAAGCCATAATGAGCGCTCAATATTGTTCTAATGCTTGTCGCCAAAAAGCAAAATACGCTCGCCAAAAACAAAAATAGTTAGCGCTTAAGGACATACTAATGTCAATTGCTGTAATCGGTTTTTTGTTCGCCGTTATTTCAACTTTTTTACTTTATTGGTTTGAATGGCGCAACCCTATCAAAAAATGATTGGTTACGATTGCGCGCTTTTGCAATTTATTATTGTTTGTTTTTGCTCGCGCAAGCGGCGGGGGGCGCGGTTCGATATTGAGCAATGAGGTTTTTTCTTTGCTTAATTCTGCGTAATTCGTGATATATCCGTGTTTCGCTTGTTTTCTTGAGGTTTGTCGTTTTGCTCGGTTGCCGTCGTAGAGAGGGTTTATGCTGGTAGCGGAGGCAGGATTTGAACCTGCGACCTTCGGGTTATGAGCCCGACGAGCTACCGGACTGCTCTACTCCGCATCATGCCGGCTCTGGGGTACAAGGACTCGAACCTCGATTAACTGGACCAAAACCAGCTGTCCTGCCGTTAGACGATACCCCAACGCAAAACGGGCGAAATTGTAGCAAAACTTGGCTGTAAAAACAATAAACTCCTTTACGCCGCGAAACAATCCCGTTTGAACTGCAAGCGCTCAAAGCTCAAGGCGAATTAACGCTATTTTGTCAACTCCCGACTTAAGCAAGCAAGATCGCGTTTTATAAACGACAAAAGCGCGTAAATAAAATGACATCCTAACGTTTAAGCGTCGGCGCGATCCTCGGCTAGACGCTAAGACGGCGGCGCGCAAGCAATACGGCGCAAACGTTTAACGCTTTAAGGTTGCCTCGTAATAACCGATAAATTGTTTTGCCGTTCTTCCGCTTCGGCTAGCGCGTAGCTGCGCGAAACGTTTCGCCTCCAGCCTCAACTCCTCTTTGTCGCCCTGATAATCCTTCAAACGCGCCTCAATCATAGTCAGATAGTCGTCCTCGCTTCCGGCGTAAAACGAAAGCGTCAAGCCAAATCGATCGGACAAAGATAGTTTCTCCTCTACAACGTCGGCGTAGTGCAGTTCGCCGCGATCGCCCGCGACAACCGCGGATAGGTTGTCGCTAAGGTTCTCGCTCACAAGGTGGCGGCGGTTGCTTGTGGCGTACACCTTGATATTTTCCGGCGGAAGCTCGATCGAACCCTCCAAAATCCGTTTCAGCCCCTTGTAACCGCGCTCGTCGTTCTCGAAACTCAGATCGTCGCAAAAAATGATAAACTGAAACGGTTCGTTTTCAATCATATCGGCGATAAGCGGCAGCCGCGCAAGATCGTCGCGCTCAACTTCGATCAGCCGTAAGCCCTCGTCGCGCAACTCGTTGAAAACCGCTTTGATCAGAGAGCTTTTGCCGCAACCTCTCTGACCCCATAACAACGCGTGGTTGCTCGGCTTGCCGTCCAGAAATCGACGCGTGTTGCTTAGCAGAAGCTCTTTTTGCCGTTCGATTCCAAATAGATCGTCAAGCGCGATTTGATCGAGTCGTTTGATCGTCTTGAAATCCGCGCCGCGCCAGATTGCCGCGCGCGCCTTTTGCCAATCGATCATTTCGTCAGTTTTGCGCCCGCCGCCAGATGGAGCGGATTGATCTTGTATTTGCCGCCGGTTATCTCGTCGATCGACCTATAGATCATCTTGGAATCTTTGTAACAAACCACGTCGCCGCTTCGTCCGTCAAGCAAGCCGTCGATGGCGAGCGTGGCGAATTCAAACGCCATCAACCGATCGTGAACGGTCGGACTGCCGCCGCGCTGAATATGTCCAAGCGTCGTCAGGCGCGATTCCATACCAATTTCGTTTTCAAGCCATTCGGTCAGTTGCGCCGCAAATTTCACGCCTTCGGCTACGATAGCGATAATATAGGTGCGCCCCGCTTGCACCTCGCGCTTGAAACGCCGTCCAAGGCTGTCCAGATCGTATGGCAACTCTGGAATCAAGCAGAT
Source organism: Helicobacteraceae bacterium (assembly GCA_031268655.1). Lineage (GTDB taxonomy): Bacteria > Campylobacterota > Campylobacteria > Campylobacterales > SZUA-545 > JAIRNH01. The sequence goes on from JAIRWX010000031.1 coordinate 4,713, forward strand.
CTCGGCTCCGCTGGTCAGCGCGGAAACAAGCGCCAGATAGCCGCAGTCGCGCCCCATAGTTTCGATCACGAAGGCGCGCTTAAAAGAGCTTGCCGTGTCGCGTACATCGTCGATCGCCTGACGAATAATGTTCAGCGCCGTATCCGCGCCAAGACAATAATCTGTGCCGAAAATATCGTTGTCGATCGTAGCGGGCACGCCGACAAACGGCACGCCGAAATCGCGGTAAAAAACGTCGAGCGCGCGAAAAGAGCCGTCCCCGCCAAATACTACGATCTTGTCTATGTCATGCTCGCGGAGGTTGTCGAAGGCGCGTTGTCGCCACTGCCTGTCGAAAAATCTCTTAGAGCGCGACGATCGTATGATTGTGCCGCCTTTGTAGATAATACCAGATACGTCTCTGTGGAGAGCGGGTTTGATGCGGTTGTCGATCATACCCTCTAATCCGTCGTAGATCAGATAAGGTTTTAGCCCTTTTTCCAAACTATGCTCGACAAACTGCTTAACGCCGGGATTCATTCCCGCGCTATCGCCGCCGCTTGTCATAACAGCGATCGCGCTCATTGCCCCTTGCCGCCCAAAGTTTTTTCAAGAATTTGCTTGCCAAGCTCCACGCCGGGCTGATCGTAGGTATTAACGCCAAGTTTAACGCCCACTAACGAAGTAAGCAGTTCAAAATAGATAAACAATCCGCCAAGGTGATACTCGTCCAACCTGTCGATCGCAAGCTCGTCGCACGGCGCGCCCGCGCTTTTTACCGCTTGGAGCGTCGCGTCGGCTTGCGCGTTGATCAGCTTTTCAAACGACTGATTATTTACATAGTCGTTTTTTTCCAGCCCCGTCAACGAGATCGACGGAATAGAGAGATTACGCTTGAAATCGCGGACTTTGATGAAGGTTATAGTTTTATCAAGCGGTCCTTCCATAATCAGTTGCAAAAAGGAGTGCTGATCGACGCTGCCGATCAGTCCCGTCGGCGTAAAGCCTACGCGCTTTTTCTGTTTGTCGAGCTTGCCCAGACTCTCGCCCCAGAGCTGTACATACCATTTCACAAACTCTTCAAAGCTGTTAGAATAGGCAAACAGCGCGTTGACGCTCTTATCGCAGCTTGCGATAAAACTCGATTTTGCGGAGATTGAAAGCGGATCGTCTTTGAAAAAGTCGTCGCGCGTCGCTTGAGCGCCTTCTAACATTTTTTCTATGTCGTAGCCGACAAGTTTAAGCGGCGCTAAACCAACCGCGCTTAACGCTGAAAAACGCCCGCCAACCGATTTAGGTATGTGAAAACGACTGACGGAGTTGTTGTGTCCGAGTTTGTCCAGCGGCGAACCCTCGTCGGTGATAAAGGCAAACTGATCGGCGCACGAACTATCCAGCGCGCTTTTGCCCAGCTTGGAGAGCAGCAGTTTGAAGATAGAGATTGTCTCGATCGTGCTCCCGCTTTTGGATATGATAAAGATAAACGATCGGTGCAGATTGATCTTGTCAAGCTCCGCGCTTAGCGCGATCGGATCGCCGTTTTCCAGAAAGATTAGCTTGCGATTATTTCTTTGCGGCAGGTGGCGAAGAAAACGATCGGCGGCTTTCGCGCCCAACGACGATCCGCCTATGCCGACCGCTACAATAGCGTCAAACCCTGCGGTTTTTTTAGCGAAAGTCTCGATTTCGCCCAGCAAAGCGACCTGCGAATCGACCAGATCGTAATACCCGCTCGACTTCTTTTCTCTTTCGGCTTTAAGCGCCGATTGATCCGCTTTGAGATTGCTCTTAATTTCGTAGTGAAGACGCGCTGAAATCATAATCAGCCTCCCTCTTTTGTTTTCCTCTTATATTGTAGCGCGATTGTCAAACGCTTTTACTGAAACGGCGTTCCAAAGAGCCCGTTTTTTTAAGATACTTGTCAAAATTCATAGCGATATTGCGAATTAGCAGTCTGCCCGTTTTGCTTACCTCTACGCGGCGATTTGCGATCGAAACCAGTCCGTCCGCCTCGAGCGGCGCTAACGCGGCTATATCGGAGGCGAAATAGCTTTCAAAATTAACGTCAAACTCCTTTTCAATCGCCGCAAAATCCAACGCGAAAGAACCCATAAGCGAAAATATAACCCGTTTTCTTAGCCGATCGTCGTCGTTTAATCCAATACCTCTTAAGATCGGCGGCAAAGCGCTATCAATCGCCTTTTCGTAATCGCCAAGATCGCGAAAGTTTTGAGAATAAAAATCTTCGCCCTCGCTTATGCTCGTAACGCCGAAACCAACCAAATCGCATTGTCCGCGCGTGGCGTAGCCCTGAAAATTACGGCGCAGTTTACCCTCCTTTAGCGCGATATTCAGCTCGTCGCTCGGCTTTGCGAAATGATCCATGCCGATCATCTCAAGTCCCGCCTCGCTGAAAGTTTCGATCGCAAGCCGCATCATTTTAAGTTTTTCAACCGCGCTTGGCAAAGCGGTTTCGTCAAGTTTGCGCATCGTCTTTTTCAGCCACGGCACGTGCGCGTAGCTAAACAGCGCCACGCGATCGGGCGCGAGATCCAACGTCATTTTCAAAGTCTCTTTGAAGCCGACGGCGTTTTGATGCGGCAGTCCGTAGATCAGATCGATATTGACGCTTTTCGTTCCGTAAGCGCGCGCGCGCGCCACGGCGTTTTGCGCTATCGAAAACGGCTGAATTCTATGCACCGCCTTCTGCACTTTCGGATTGAAATCCTGCACGCCAATGCTGACTCGATTAACTTTGTTTTCGGCGAAAACGTCCATCTGTTCTTCGGTGAAAAAGCGCGGATCAATCTCTACGCTAAACTCGACCTCTTTCGCTATGTTTGGAAAAGCGGATCTGATCAAGCCGATGATCTTTTCAAGTTGCGCCGCGTTAAAAAAGGTCGGCGTGCCGCCGCCGAAATGAATCTGCGTTACCTTGCGCTCGCGATCTAACGTTTTACAGGCTATCTCGATCTCGCGCGCCAGATAATCGATATAGCGATCTTTCAATTCCTCTCTGTTGGTGTAGATCGCGTTACAGCCGCAAAAATAGCACGCCGAACGGCAAAACGGCAGATGCGCGTAGATCGATAGATCGCGTCCGCTTTCGTTCGATCGCGTTATCGCCGTTCGCAGATTGTCGGCGGTCCAGCTCTCCTGAAACTCCGGCGCGGTTGGATAACTCGTGTAGCGCGGAACTGGAGCGGAATACTTGGCGAGTTTGTCGTAATCTATCATCTTAACGTCCCCTTAAGTCAGCGCGAATTTAATAGCTTCCTCTATGCGGGAAACGGGGACAATCTCGAGACTATTTTTTACCTCGTCGGGTATTTCGTCGAGATCCGTCTCGTAATTTTTTTGCGGAATCAACGCCGTTTTGATTTTAGCGCGAAAGGCGGCGATCAGCTTCTCCTTAAGTCCTCCGATCGGCAAAATCCTGCCCGTGAGCGTCAATTCGCCCGTCATGGCGAGATCGCTTCTCGCGGGTTTGAGGCTCAGTATCGAGGCGATCGCGCACGCCATAGCGACGCCGGCGCTTGGTCCGTCTTTTGGAGTCGCGCCCTCCGGCACATGCAGGTGAATGGTGTGGCGGTTATATATCTCGGAGACGATCGGCTTAACGCCTTTGCTCTTCTCCTCGTCCGTTGCGGGAATCTCCTTTTCGTTTACGGGAAGTTTCCCGTCGTCGATCAGCCTTTTAACCACGCTGTAAGCGATTTGCGCCGACTCTTTCATCACGTCGCCGAGACTGCCCGTTATCTGTAAAACGCCCTTGGCGCGAATCTTGATCGCTTCGATCTTTAACACGTCGCCGCCAACCGGAGTCCAAGCGAGTCCGTTTACCACGCCGATAAGATTTTTTTTGCCCGCGCGCTCGACGTCGTAGATAATTTTTTCAAGATACTCCTTGAGATTGTCGGAGCCAATTGAAACTTCGGAGGCTTTACCCTCCAAAACGGTTTTCGCGGCTTTTCTGTAAACCTGCGCGATTGAACGTCTTAGGTTGCGCACGCCCGCCTCTTTGGTATATTTTTCAACCATATCGCGCAACGCGGCGGCGGATATTTTTACCTCCTCCTTATTAAGCCCGTGCTTTTTCAATTCCTGCGGAATCAGATAGCGTCTTGCGATCTCCATCTTCTCCTGCGGCGTGTAACTGCCGATATATATTACCTCCATACGATCGCGTAGCGGCGCGGGAACCGCGCCCAGATCATTCGCGGTGGCAATGAAAACCACGCGGCTGAGATCGATCGCGAAGTTTAGGTAGTAATCGCGAAAATGGTTGTTCTGCTCAGGATCGAGTATTTCCAGCAGCGCCGCCGTCGGATCGCCGCGCATATTGCGCCCAACCTTGTCGATCTCGTCTAAAATCATAACGGGATTCATACTTTTTGCGTTGATCAACCCCTGCACGATGCGCCCGGGCATTGCGCCGATATAGGTGCGGCGATGTCCGCGAAGCTCGTTTACATCCTCTAAGCCGCCTAGCGCGATTCGCGCCAGCTCGCGTTTCAGCGCTTTGGCGATCGAGTTGGCTAGGCTTGTTTTGCCGACTCCGGGCGGTCCTACAAAACAAAGGATTGTGCCCTGTATCTCTTTGGAGCTTGAGTTACGTCGCTCCAACAGCTCTCTAACCGCGAAAAACTCCACAATCCTCTCTTTTGGCTTGCTCAGTCCGTAATGATCAAGATCTAGGCGCTTCTCGACGGCGATCACGCTTAACTTACTCTTTGAAAACTCGCCGAAGGGGGTTTCAAGCGCCCACTCCACATAGGTTTGTAGCAGATTCGCGTCCGCGCTGTCGGGGTGCATTCGTCCAAGCCGATCAAGCTGTTTTCCGACCTCCTTGTAGCCCTCCGCGCCCATATACTCTTTTTTCTTTTCTAGCTTTTTGCGATACTCCTCGATCTCCTCGTCTCGCTGCGTCTCTTCGCCAAGCTCTTTTTTGATCTGCTTTAGCTGCTCTTTCAAAAAGTATTCTCGGTTAATCTGATCGATTTTGCTATGCACCTTGCTTTTTATCTCACGCTGCAACTTCGCGTTTTCGATCAGCCTCGCCATAATCTCCAGCAGTTTTATCAGTCGCTTTTCCGGATTGGCTTCAATTAACAGCTCGTACGATTCGCCGTGCCTTAATCTCAGCGCGCTGGCGACAAAGTCGATCGCTCGGTTTGGATCGCTGAAATCGGCGATCGCGCTTAAAATATCGCTCGGAAAATGCGCGCTCGCCGACGAAAGCGTTTGCGCGCTCTCTTTTAGGCTGTCTAACAGCGCGTCCGTATGCGTTTTGTCGTACGCTTCGCTCTCGATCTCCGCGACATGCACAAAGGCGGCGCGACTGGAGACGGTTTGCGCGAAACCGGTTATCCTGCCCCTCGAAAAGCCCTGAAACAGCGCTTTTACGCGCTTGTCCGGCAGATTCTGCTTGCGCATAATCATACCTATCGTTCCCGCGTCGTAAAACCCGTCGCCATTCTCTTTGGCGGTTACCGCCATTACGGGCGTTTGGTTGACGATCGCCTCGTTGGCGGCGGCTATATTGCTCTCCTCGCTCAAAAACAGCGGCGAGATCATAAACGGATACAAAAACAGATCGCTTTCCACAATAAGCGGCATCGTTGTCGGAAAATTTTGCGTCGTTTCCATATAGCCGCCTTTATTCAAACCAGCTTTTGGGAGGCCAGTTCCAAGACGGTTCCCATTTGCCGTCGCCGATCGGCGCGAAGACGTTCTCGTAGTATTTCGCCGCCTCCTCTTTGCCAAGCCGCCTATAGAGATCGGCGATCTTCGCGTCCAGCTCGTAACTAAACAGCCGCGCCTTCATATTGATCGACGCGGCAAACGGCTTAAACTCGCTAGTTCCAAACTGCGCCGCGAAGCTATCCGTTTTCTCCGCAAGGTCCAGCGCCAGCTTCTGATCGCGCAAAGCCCGCTTGATTCCGCGATAGTCCGATAAGAGCTTCAGATAGGCGATCCTGTCCGTGTTTTGCGCCGCTCCGAATCGTTTCAGATATTCGTCGAAATAAAAATTAGCGAGCAGATACTCTTCCTCGTCGAGGTGCGCCGCCGCCATCATCAGCGTCGCTTCCGATAGCAGCGGCGATCCGGCGTGTTCGCCCGCGAGGCTTGAGTAGCTATCTCCCGCTAACTCCAGATTGCCTCTAGCGATCCGCTCCGAAATCTGACGATACCAAAACTCCGCGCTCTGATTAGAAATATCCTGTCGCGCGCAACCGATCGTCAGCGCGATAAGCAACGACGCGAAATAAAATTTGCGCTTCATGCGACTCCGAATAGTTAAAACTATATTTTAGCGATCTTGCGGTAAAGCGCCGCGGCGTTTGGAAAAACGCGCGGGCGGCGCGCACAGACGGGCTGTGTTACAATCTACGGCAATAAAAACAAAGGCGTATTATGCGGCAAAGCGATTCGCTTATAGTCAATCTGATACTCAAGCGCGGCGGCGAAATCTATAGCGCTCAAAAACGATTTGGCGCGGACCCGTCAATACTCTCCTTAGATTCGGCGTATTTCAACGCGATCGCAATGGACTTGTTGCAGATCAGTCTTGCGGCGCTCAAATTTACGCCCGAGTTCAGATCGGAACGTAAAAAAACGGCGTGGGAGCAAATCGATAGCTGGAGCGCAACGATCGTCGATCGTTACGAAACGTTGACCGCGCTTGATCTGTGGGCGGCGCTGGAAGATTTTGCGGAGCTGTATGGCGAGTGTTTCACGCTTGCCAACTCGCGGTGATGAGCTATAAAGTTTACGACGCGCCCGCGAAGCTCAATATTTTTTTGAAGCTGATCGGCAGACGCGAGGACGGCTACCACCTGATCGCTTCGCGTTTTGTCAGATACGGCGCGCTGTGCGACAAGCTCTGGTTTGAGCGCTCGAGCGCCAGAGGTTTCGAGGTAACTGGCGATTTCAACTGCCCGCTTGAAAACAATACTATCTATCGCGCTTACGCGGCGCTTAGTCGGCTCTATCCAACAAAAACGCTCTTTACCTTCGCCGCCGCGCACAAAGCGGTCGTCTATAAAAATATCCCAAGCGGAGCGGGATTGGGCGGCGCCAGCAGCAACGCGGCGACCTTTTTGAAGATGATCGACGAGGCGGCAAATTTGAATCTTTCTAGCGAAACGTTAACGCGGATCGGAGCGCAGATCGGGGCGGACGTTCCGTTTTTTTTAAGCGAATGCGAGTCGGCGAACGTAAGCGGAATTGGCGATAAAATCGAACCGTTTTCGGAGACTCTGCCGCGCTTCGAGTTGAAAACGCCGCCGATCGTATGCGAAACGCCGCAGGTATATCAAGCCTTTCGCAGATATTTCAGCGACAAAATATCTAACGGCGCGAAAGCAAACGAGTTATTACAGATGAAAAGCGCGGACATTCTGCGCGGATTTGACCCCGAATATCTAAACGATCTGCTCGAACCCGCGCTAAAAAGCTATCCCGAACTGCGCGAATACAAAGAGGAAGGCTGGTTTCTCACCGGAAGCGGAAGCGCGTTTTTCAGGAGCAAAATATGACGATCGAAAATCGCAAAGCGCGCTATCATTTTGAAACGCTGGAAACCTACGAAGCGGGCGTAGAACTTGCCGGCAGCGAAGTTAAAAGCGTCAGATCGGGCAAGGCGAATCTAAACGGAGCTTTTGCGCGGGTTATCCGCGAAAAGGAGATCTGGCTGTTTGGCATGCATATAGCGCGATACGAAAACGCCGATCCGCGCCTTGCGCCGGACGAAAACCGATCGCGCCGCCTGCTGTTGAAAAAAAAAGAGATCGCCAAAATTGCCGAGCGCGTAAAGCTCGAGCGACTTGCCATAACGGCGCTGAAACTATATTTCAACTCGCGCAAACGCGCCAAAATCCTGATCGCGCTTGCACGCGGCAAAAAACTTAGCGATAAGCGCGAGACGATCAAAGAGCGCGACGTTAAGATAAACCTGAAACGCGCTATGAAGCGAAGCGCGTAATGCGCTGTCTGCTCTGCTTGAAGCCAAGCCTAGGGTATATATGCCGCGAATGCGACGAGGCGATCAAAGCGCGTCCTCGCGTTCATACCCTGCGCGATCTGGAGGCGATCACATTCTACGATTACGACGACATCGCGCCGCTGACGTACGCCAAGTATTATCCATTCGGAGCTTTCGCGCTGAAGCGGCTCGCGATCAAAGCGTTTAAGCCGTTTTTTCGCGATCTGAAGCTGGAAAACGCCGCCGCTTTGATCCCTATTGACGATCGGCTCGGCGCATGGTATTCGCATTCGGCGGTTTTGGCGAAGGCGGGCGCGGACGGCATGGTTACGCCGCGTTTTGGCAGACTTCGCGCCCAATCAAAGGAGCGTTACGCAGGTAAAACCTTTGCCTTTCGCGCAGCGCACCCCCGCCGTTTTGCCTTTAAGGGTTTCGCGGAGCAAAACGCGATTTTACTCGACGATCTGATCACTACGGGAACCACGTTGTTAGAAGCCGCCTTTACGCTGGAAAAAAACGGAAAAAACCCGCTTTTTGCCGTAGCGCTGACCCACGCGCAATAGCTATTGATAGATGTTGGAGCCGCTAAAAATGGGTAGGGCGACTAACATTCTTGCGATTGCCGTTGGCGGGCTTTTGTGATATTGTTTAATATAATAGATTCGGCGGCAACTGCTCGCCATGCCGCCAAAATTACTAGACGGGCGGTCAGTCGCGATTTACAAGGCGCAACGCATGGTTTTGGGCGGCGCGGACTTGCGGGAGACATTTGAACGATTTAAGGGAAACTTTGCCGAGGATGATTTGCGAGCGTTGCAAGAGGGGATATTAGCCGCCGGAAGCGACGAGGGCGGCGAGCGTTGTATGTGGGCGTGGGATTTGCGACGGCTTATCTATTTGAGCGCGATGGGCTATGTTACGGATTTCCTCTCTTGGGACGAGGCGATGGAATGGCGTCTGCAAGCGGGGCAAAAGTTGCAAGGCATTTTCAGCGGATGGGATTCATTTATGCGGAGTTATCTCTTTGGCTACCGCCTTTGGGCGGGCGAACGTTTGGAGGACGAGGACGGCGAAGCCTATGAGCGGAAAAGATTTACGACGCCTATCGTAGACCGCGAAGCAATCCGTGGGCGGCGCCATGGAAAACGGCGCTTATAAGGGATATCTGATTCATGTTTAATGGTTCGCTACAGTCTATTTTGGATGCAGAACCTGCGGCGGAAAATACAATAGAGAAAGAAATGACAGAGCGATTGATTTGGACGGCATACGCGCCCTATTCGCCGGGCAATACGCGATACTCGCGTGGTTTCTGCTCGCCGTGGTCGCGGTATATATCCCCGCAATGACGTTGCGCTTATCCCGCCGAAAGAGGCAAAGCGCGGCGTTCCTGCGGCAACACCGCAACGCGGCTGCGGCGCAAATCCTGCGCGGCAAGGCGACTGGAGTTTTGACGGTTCATGCGGTGGACGGTGAAAAGCCCGTACTCACATCGAAAGGGGCGCGGTTGTATTTCTACCTCGCGCCCGGCGAACATATTTTGCAGCTGTCCTATCGCTGGGACAAGATAAGCCTTATAGGTAAGCTCTCGCCATATTTTTATGCCAATCAAACGGCGCAGGGGAAAGAGCGCGGAAAAGCGGGTCGCGGCGGAGGCGAATGGCGAATATATCTTGCTCTACGACATCAAAAAGGAAACCTACCGTTTCCTTGCGGACGAGGACGGCGGACAAGGAAAACGCGGCAAGGGAATGTGAGGGATATGCAGCGTCCAACTACATCGTTCGCGCCGCCGAAGCCGCCGCGCTTGAAACTAGCGTAATCCGCCTTTCGGAGACCAGCGTCGTCTCCTCGCCGACCAGAGCGCAATAAATCGTCGCGTTTATTTGCCCAAACAAAACTCGCTAAACATAGCGTCGAGCGTCTCGCCGTAATCCGCGGGGCGCGTAATAGCCCCGACAAAACCGATCGCCTCCTGAACGCGGTAGCTAAAAAGCTCCAACTCGCCGCCTTCAAGATGTTCGCGCGCTTGCGCCGCCGAAGCCGCCGCGCTTGAAACTAGCGCGATCTGCCTTTCGGAGACCAGCGTCGTCTCCTCGCCGCCGATCTGGCGATCAAGCGTCGATCGCAGATAGTTCAGCAGCGGCGCGACGTCGTTTTTGGCGCTTATAAAAAGCCGCTCGAAGCCGTCAAAACGCGAGAGATCAATCTTTTGCTCCAAATCGCGCTTATTGATCGCCGCCAGCGCCTCTTTATCGCGTATGAACTCCAAAACCGCCTCGTCGTTTTTGTCAAACGGTTGCGAGCCGTCAAAGAGCGCGACGATAAAATCCGCTTTTTCAGCCGCCCGTTTAGCGTACTCGATTCCTATCGTTTCGATCTCGTTCCCGCCTTCGCGTAGTCCCGCCGTGTCCAGAACTCTGACGATATGCTCGCCGATTCTAAGCTCCTCGCCCACCAGATCGCGCGTCGTCCCCGGTTGATCGCTTACTATTGATCGCGATTCGCCCAATAGCGCGTTTAAGAGCGAGCTTTTACCCGCGTTTGGCTTGCCGATTATGGCGATCTCGAAGCCGCGCAGCAGCGATTTACGCTTAAGGCTCGCGGCGACGGCCTCGCGCAACGTCCGCTCCAGATCGTCAAGCTGATCGCGCATAGCGGCTTTGGTATCGCCAAGATCCTCTTCGGCGTAATCGATCGCCGTTTCCGCGTATGCGATAAGCCGCACGAGCCGCGATCTGAGATCCTCGGTAAATCGCGCCAGATCGCCTCTAAGATGCTTTGCGAGCAAATTCGCCGCTTTTGCGGCGCGGGCAGCCGCGTAAGCGGCGGCGGCTTCGGCTTCATCTAGCGCCATCTTTCCGTTTTTCACCGCCCTGAGACTGAATTCGCCCGATCGCGCCAGAACCGCGCCGTACGCCGTCAAGGTTTCCATCAGCGCGTTTATAGCCGCCTCTCCTCCGTGCGTCTGAAATTCGACTATATCCTCGCCCGTATAGCTTTTTGGCGCGTTGAAATAGACGACTATGGCGCGATCAATAGGCTCGTTATTCGCGTCGTACAGATATAGCAGATGCGCGTATCGCGGCGTTAGGGTTTCGCGCCTAAGCGTTTTGAGCGCGATCCGTAGCGCCTCCGGTCCGCTTAAACGCGCTATAGCGATCGCTCCGCGTCCAAGCGTTGTGGCGGGCGCGACGATTGTGCTAACGTTCGTATCGGCGGATGAAGTCGCTGACGACGACATATTTGCCTTCGCCGTCCTGCGAAGTTTTGATGCCTACGTACTTATCGGGAAAACGCGCTCTCAGCTCTTTAAGCGCGATCTGCACAAGCACGCCGTCGAGCGTTCTCGTTTGCCCTTTGCCGTGTTCGGCGATCTGCGCGATCACGGGTTCTAAATAGCGACCGATCATCTCCTCTTGATTTTGCAGAAACTCCGCGATCTCAAGCCGCAAAAGATAGCCGTAGGTCGGATTGATCCAATTAAACAGAATATAGCTTAACGCCTTGTATCGATAGCCGTCTTTACCGATCAGCAGCGCCGCGTCCTCGCCGTCGAAAAACACGCGCAGCACATTATTCTCCAGCACTGAAACGTCTATCGTGCCGATCTTGTAGGAGGTGTGCGAAAACAGATCGACCAGAGCGGTTTGTATCTCTTTGCAGGCGATCTGATGATCTTGCGATTTCTGACGTATTCTGTCCAGCGAGCTTTCGAGCGATCCAAAATTTTCGCCGCGATCGGATAAAAATTTAGGGCGAGAGAATACGGAGGTTTTTGGACGCTCTTTTTTTGTCTCCTTGGCGCGCAAAGGCGCGCGATCTGAAAACGCCTCGTCGATCAGACTATCCGACGCGCTTAACTTTGGCGCGGGTTTTTCATAACGTTCGATTTTCGCTTCGCGTTTGACGGGTTCGGGCGGCTTGGACGCTTTTGGTTCTTGAACGCTCGGCTCGAAGACAGGCTCGATAAACTCGGCGGTTTTTCGCTCGGCTATGGCTGGCGCGCCAACCGAGCGCTCTTTTTTCGCCGCGTAAACAATCGCCGTTTTTCTGAATAGACCAAAAATACCCGGGCTCGGCTGTCGTCCCACCTCGAAGTCCAGATCGGTAACGGAACATCCAAACTCCAGCGCGGCTAACGTGTAAGCTTCCTGTAAAGTAGGCGCTTCAATTTTTTTCATTGCCATCTGTTTTTCTAGCCTCTTTAGCGATCCGTATCTGCTTGTTGATAAGCCATTGTTGTCCGATAGAGATTATATTATTAACTAGCCAATATAAAACCAGTCCCGCGGGGAAAAACAGGAAAAAAACCGTAAAAATCACCGGCAACCACTTAAATATCTTCTCCTGCATCGGATCGGTGAAATTGCTCGGCGTAATACGCTGCTGAAACCACATCGTCGCGCCCATCAGGAGAGGCAGAACAAAATAGGGGTCCTTCATAGAGAGATCGCCTATATAGAGCCACTGCGCCCCTTTAAGTTCAATCGCGTTTAACAGCAGACGATAGATCGCAAAAAAGATCGGTATTTGCAACAAGAGCGGCAGGCAGCCGCCAAGCGGGTTTGCGCCGTGCTTTTTGTACAGCTCCATCATATGCAGTTGCAGTTTTTGCTTGTCGTCTTTGTAACGCTCCTGAAGCTCTTTCATCTTTGGCGCTAAATCCTTGAGCTTGGACATGCTCGCCATGCCCTTGTGGCTCAACGGAAATAGAACAATTTTGACCAATATGGTAAATATTACGATCGCCCAGCCCCAGTTCGGCGCCAGCGAATATATCCATTCCAGCGCGATAAACAGCGGCTTGGAGAGAAAGGTGAAAAAGCCGTATTCCACCGCGTCGGTGAGCTCTGGATTGATAGCGCGCAACTTATCAACATATTTCGGTCCAATATAGCCGCTCAAATAGAGAGCGGCGCCGGATTTTGAACGGGCAAACGCCAGCGGCGCGTTCTCGCCCTCTTTGCCGATCGCTACGTCAAACGGGTTATCATAGTTAAAAAAGAGGCTGGCATAGTAGCGATCAAACGCGCTGACCATCTTCGCGTCGCTGAAGCTTTGTCCGTCAACCGCTTTGCCGTCTTCAATCGTCTCGATCGAGCCGCTCGCGGTATTCACCAGCGCGCCTTGGATCGTCATTGGATCGCTCGCCGCGACCGGACGAGAGCCGGGGGTGATAAAGTAATCTACGGCGCGGCTTAGTTTTACCGCCAGATCGTAACGCCCGCTGGGATAGAACTTCATTTCTTTGACGATCGTTATATCGCTCAAGGTTTGCGTAAGCGTTAGGTTAGCGACCTCGACGCTCGCGTCGATCTCGCTCGCCGACGCGGTATACGCCGTTTTGAACGCCTGCTCGCCGATGTCGCGATCGGTAAAACGAATTTCAAGCGCCCGCGTACTTCTTGGGTTAAACAGAGCGGTCTGCTCGCTGTTTTCGCTCTTAAAAACGCTGCCGCTCAGGGTCGCCTGCGATATTCTGCCAAGCTCGTCGATCGTAAGCTCGCCTATAGCGTTCGTAACTCTAACCAACGTCCGATCGTCCGGCTGCGCGATCAGCGGCGGCTGCGCGGCGCTTTGCGGCTCTAAGACGTTTGGCGCGGCTTTAACGTCGCTCGCATCCTCTTGGTTTTGCGACGCGCTTTGTCGCGCCGCGATTGATTGAGGCTGAATGAAATATCGCTCGTAAAACGTCATAAACGCGAAGGCGATCGCCACAAATATAATCATTCTCGCCGTGGGGCTTAATTTTTCTAACAAGCGTTAAACCTTTTGTGTGTATTTTCGTGAAATTTGTTTAATAACGCGCCCAAACTGCTCTCTAATCGCGCCAAAATCAATTTCCGTTACAGGTTTTTTCGCCACGAGCGCGTAACGACCTGGCGGCGCGGCGCGCGACTCGGCGCGAAAAATCTCGCGCAGACGGCGGCGGGCGTAATTACGTTTAACGGCGTTGCCCACCTTTTTTGAAGCCACGAAACCGACTTCGGGCTCTTCCGCGCTCTGAAAAAAACAGACGAAAGCGTCGGCGTGAAAACTTTTGCCTCGCTTAAACAACATTCCAAAAACCTGCGAACTCTTCATACTCGCAAAAATCATCGCGTCGTATTACGCGCCCAGCCGCTTGCGACCCTTTGCTCTTCTGCGGTTAATCAAAAGCCTACCGCTTTTCGTCGCCATACGAACTAGAAAACCATGCGTGTTGACGCGCTTTCGTTTAGACGGATTATAGGTTGGTTTCACGGCTTTTCCTTTGTAAAAAAGTTATTAAAAACGCGCAAGTCTATCTTGCAAGCGCTTAAATGCCGCGCAAAGCAGATTGTTGCGCGACAATAAACCGATCGTTTTGGCGATCTAGCTTGCGCCGCCGCGCGACTTTGCGGTTTTCGCAAAACGCGCTTCCTAAATCAACGCGCCAAATCGCAGAAATGAAAGCGCGGCGATCGCGGCGAAAATAAGATTGTTGAACGCCAAGCGCGGTTTGACCAGCGTCGGTATATCGCCGTCAAAGCCGCGCAGGATCATAGTTTTTCCAAGCGTTTCGGCGCGATCAAAACATCTAATCAACAGCATGCCCGTAAAATCGGCGATCAGACGATAGCTCGTCATATTCGCTCCGAGCTTGTAACCGCGCAGATACAAGGCGCGTTTGAAACGTTTGAACTCCGCTTTTGCCAGATTCGCGATCTTAGCCGAAAAAAAGAGAGAGGCGACCAGCTTTTTCGGCGCGCGCAATCTTGAAAAGCCGATCGCCGCGTCCGTCCCGTCGGCGCGGGCGAATAGGATCAAAGAGACAAACAGCAGCAAATTTGTTCTAACAAAAATCAAAAGCGCGAGATCGCTTTGGCGCGCCAGCAGTAAACTTGCAATCAAAACGGCGATAAACAGATTCAACGCGATCAGCCGCTTAAGGGCTATTGCCAGATCGCGCCTTAAAACGAAAGCCAGCGCGATCGGCAGAGCGATCATCGGCGCAAAAATCGTTTGGCTCGGCGCGATCGCAAGCGAATATACGATCAGGCAGATTATTCGCTCGGCGACGGATTCTTGCGTTTGATTAGCCATAGCGACGCGAAAAACAGCGCGATGATCCCAGTCCCCAGCGCGCCTTTCATTAAAGAGAGCCAAAGCGGGGTTTCGATCTCTTCGTCAAACTCGCCCGTAAGCTCGTAGTCTATTTCAACCTGGTGTCCCATACCCCCGTTTACGCGCGCGACGACGTTGCTTGCCGCTACGGCGATTGCAGCTTCGCCGTTTCCGTCGGTTTTGGTTTTGGCGATCTCTTTGCCGTTCTTATCGAAAATCCAAACCTCGCACTCTCTGCACGGAGCCGACTTTGTAAAGTAGCTTCGGATAAACAAGGTCGCGTTTTCGTCGGTAACGAACAAATTGAGTTTATGCGCGAAACCGAATATCGCCAACGCGAAAATCAGCGGTACCGCTCTCATCGCGCTAACAACTCCGGCTTGACGCGCTCTATAAAATCCAGCGCGAACAGCGTGATAACGCCCTCGATCGCCGCGACGGGCAAATGGGCTAAAAACGCCAGCTTCGCCGCGTCGATAAAACCTTCGCCGTTTAGCGCCAAAACACCTGAAAGCATAATCGCTCCAAGCAGGATCGGGCAAAAGCCTATCGAAAACCACGCGATACGCTTGCGCCAAAAATGGGTTTCGCGGCTTTTCAGCGCGGCTTTTGGAACGAGCAAAAACAGCGCGTAGCCAAGCGCCGCGGGCAACGCAAGTACGCATAGATTTACGCCGTAAACGCTTACCCCTCCGTAGCCAAACAATAGCGTCTGCATTATTAGCGCCGCGCCGATCGCCGCGAAAGCCCTAAATCCGATCAGCGCGCCGATAACGCCGTTAAGAATCAAGTGCGCGCTGGTAATGCCTATTGGTATATGAACAAACGACGCGACGAAAAAAAGCGCGGAGCAAGCCGCCGTTTTGGGTATCTCCTCGCTTTTTAAGGTCGCCAGCGCGTAGGTTAGCGCCGAAGCGCCCGCGCCCCAGCCAATCGCTAAAATTTCGGGGCGCAGCGCGCCTTCGGCGATATGCATTATTTATAGCTTTCCGTTTTCAGCCACAATACCGCGCCAAGCTCGATCGGATATTTCTTGCCTTCGCGGGTTATCGTTTCGTCGTCGTCGATTAGCGCGGCAAAGCCCCACCAACCATCCAGCGGCAACGCGACGCGAAATACGCCGTTGACGTCGGTTTTTGTAACCAGCGTTACAAACGAATCGTTAGGAGCGTTTAGCTTTTTGCCTTCGTTGTAAAACTCGATCTCCACCTTGGTATCGGGCGCGCCTTTGCCTTTGTATAGTACCCGCCCTTCAAACAGACCGCCAGCTAATATGGAGTACGGACGGCTTATCGGCGCGATCTCCGCCTTCAAACCAATAGGCTCGTCCCAGCCTTCGTCCGCGCCAAAGGCGTTTACGATTGTTTTTGTTTGGTGGCGGATAAATTTGCCCTCGGCGGGCTCAAAATAGGGAACGGGATCGATATAGAACTGATAAACGCCCGGATTTTTTATGGCGTACGACGCGCTCCAAACGCTTAAAGCGCCCTTTTTTATCTCTTTAAGCGAGCCGAGAAAAGAGATTTTTTTGCCGTCGATAAACGCGCCCGCGTCGGTCGGCTTGACCAGATTCATAATCTCCTGCTCGAACGGGTGGGTAAATTCGTAGCGAAGCGTAATCGTCGATTTGTCGCCCTGCTCGACGACGCTCTTATCGACGATAATCGTCTGAAAATGCGCCGACAGCGGCGCGGCTAGAACCGCGATTGCGGCGATCGTTTTGAGCGACAAGTTCACATTTGCTCCTTCATACTAATTTGTATTTCGTAATACTAAGGAAATGATTCTTAAAGAACGGCGCGGAGCTTAAGTTTTGGATGTAATTTTTGCGTCAAGATCGATCGGAGCTGCAAATTTCGCAACGCGATCGCGGGATTTTGGGCGGCGTTAAATCGTTATCATAGGTATTTCAAGCGCAATGCGATCGCGATCAAACGAAGCGGCGATATCGACGCCGCTTGACAGCGCGTAGATCGTATCGTCGTGTTTTGCGGTTCTGGACGCGCCCGTTATCCGCAACTCGATCAACTGATATTTGCCGCCGCCGACGCATAAAAACTCCCCCGCTTTCAGCTTAACTTCCGTGGCGATCAGCTCGCATCCAATATCAAAGCTATCGTAAGTTTTTCTTAAAATCTTCGTAAAATCGTTTTGCGACAGCTTGAACTCCGGAATAGTCGGATCAAACTCGTTGCGAAACGAGGTCGCGCTCAGACGTCCTTTCGCAAGCGAAATAGCGACGTTAATCAGCACGTAGATATTGGTGGAATCGTAATTTTTCATCTTCTCGACGGAGTTTTCTCTCGTCGCGGGCGCTTGATAGAGTTTTATGCCGATAGAACTTTCGTCCTCGTATCCGACCGTGATCGCAAAAAAATGAAACTTGCCGAAGCTAAGCGGCATAAAAGTCGTTTTGTAGCCAAAATCGATCGACGCGTATGAGAGCGCCAGATCGTTAAAGGTCCTGATCGGCTCGTACCCGCTTAACAGTTCGGCGGATCGGTTTAGGTAAGTTACCGCGCCGCGCTGATCGAAGATGAAAAACGGGTTATAGTCGTACTCCAGCCAATTGCGATAACGCGAATTGTCTAATTCGATTTCAGAGGTCAAGCCCGAGCTCATTTATCTTCTTTCTTAACGTGTTTCTGTTGATTCCAAGCGCGCTAGATAGTTTTAGCTGCGATCCAAACTCCTCGATTCCCGCTAAAATCAGCGGTTTATCGTAAAGGTAAATATAGTCGCGATAGACGTTATAGCTTTCGCTGGCGCGCATCTTGTCGCGCAAAAACCGCCCCATAATCGCCGTTAGCTCCTTTTCGCTTACGCCGTCAAACAGCAAGGCGGAGTAGATCGAGCGGCGAAGCGAATAGGCGTTGTCGTTCAGATCAAACTCCAGAGCGTCGAGATCTATCGGGCGATCAAGCGCCAAGATCGCTTTCGCCTCGTCCAAAAACGCCCGCGCTAACTCGGAAACGTCTTTGGGGCGTTCTCTAAGCGGAGGAACATGAAGCGTCAAGCCAAAAAAACGATCTACTACGCCCTGATCGATCGTAGCGCGAGAGGTCGCCACGATACGCTTGCCGTCGAGTTCTAGGCCGTCGGCTTTTGTAAAGCGATCAAAGTTTTCAATAATAAGCGAATCCGATCTCAATAGCAGCTGCGACACTTCGTCTTCGTCCTCTCCGTTTGCCGCTCCCGCGTTTGGTAAAATCTCGCGCGCAAGCGTCGTCTTGCCAACGCCCCGCTCGCCCGTTATAAGCGCGTTGATCGCAAGCGTTCTGACCAAAACGGCGGTTTTGGCGATCTCTTGCGTGCTTGATTCGGCAGCCAGAAAACCGCTCATGGCCTGTATCCGCGCGTAAACGAGGCTATTTTCGCAATCCCTTTTTCGATACTGGCTTCGTCGGCGGCGAAACTCATTCTGAAATATCCCTCTTGAGCGAAACCCACGCCCGGCACCGTAGCCACTCCCGTCTCCTCTAGCAGCTTCATGCAGAATTTCATCGAATCTTTCTCGATCGCCTCGTGCGAAACAAAAATATAAAACGCGCCCTGCGGAACGATTGGTTTCAACCCCTCTATTTTGTTAAGCGACTCAAGCGCCAGATCGCGCCTCTTTTCAAATCTCTGCCGCATCGTCTCTATGTCGTCGTCGGCGCGTCCGTCGAGCGCCGCGATCGCGGCTTTTTGGACTATTGAACAGGCGTTGGTGGTCGATTGGCTTTGCAGTTTGGCGACCGCAATCGCTATTTCTACGTTTGCGGCGGCAAAATAACCAAGCCGCCAGCCCGTCATCGCCGCCGATTTCGACAAGCCGTTGACGGTGATCGTTCTGCTAAACAGATCGTCGCTTACCGCCGCCGTAGAGACAAACTTAGCGCCGTAAATCAGCTTCTCGTAGATTTCATCGCTGATTATCAGCGCGTTTGATCCTTTCAAAGCCTCGCCTAAAGCGGCGATTTCCTCGCGGGCGTAGATTGATCCCGTCGGATTAGAAGGCGAACATAGCACAACGATTTTTGTTTTGTCGGTAAGAACCGCTTTAAGTTCGACGGACGTAATCTTAAACCCGTTTTCGGCTTTGGTTTGCGCGAGAATCGCTTTGCCGCCGTGATAACGCGCCATTTCAGGATAGCTCACCCACGCGGGCGTAGGAATAATAACCTCGTCGCCGCGATTGATTAATACCGCGAAAAGCTGAAACAGCGAGTGTTTCGCGCCGCTGCTGACCACAATCTGTTTTGGAGAGTAGTTTAAGCCGTTGTCTTTCTTTAATTTTTTCGCAATAGCCTCTTTGAGCTCGTCTATGCCCGTTACCGCGGTATATTTGTTAAATCCGCCGTTAATAGCCGCGATCGCCGCCTCTTTTACCGCGCGCGGCGGATCAAAATCGGGTTCGCCGGCGGAAAAACTGATCGCTTCGCGTCCGGCGGCTTTAAGCTCGCGCGCTTTTTGGGTTATAGCCAAAGTTAGCGATTCTTCCATCAAGGAAATACGTTCGGATAGGATCACTGCCGTCCTTTTCGCAAAAATAGTCAATAATATAACTTAATCGCGCTAAAACCGCCTATGTTTAAGCCTTTCGCGGATACTCGCCTCGCCCGCAAACCCCAAAAAGCGGCGGCTTGATTGGAGAGCGATCGTAACGGCGCTTGCCTGTTTTCGCCTCTGATCGACGTTTCGCCAATATAAGCGCCTGCGGCGGCATTGTCGCTAACGCAGATGATCAAGCGTCGCCACGACCTGACGCATAACCTCTTGAACTTCCTTGACGCTTTCCGCCAAAGATACCGTCTCCGCCGCGTTGGCGCTCATAGAATCGGAGCTGTCGCCGATCGTCTGCACGACTACGCTGATTGACGCGCCCGTCTCGGCGAGGCTTTTTTGGGTGCGCTCCGCCAGTTTTCGCACCTCGTCGGCTACGACCGCGAAACCGCGTCCCTGCTCGCCCGCCCGCGCCGCCTCTATCGCCGCGTTGAGCGCCAAAAGATTAGTCTGATCGGCGATATCGCCGATCACGCTCAAAACCCCTTTGACCTGTTCCGCGTCGCGGCTTAATTGAATCAGCTTTTTGGCAAGCTCGTTTTCTTTACGGCTCGTTTCGTCTATTTTGTCCATCAGCGCGCCTACGATCGCTTCGGCTTTGCTCAGGCTCTCCTCGCGGAGCGTTACAATCGCCTGTTCAAGCGCGTCGGAACGCTCCTTGATGATCGCCGCGTCGGCTTCGTTTTTCGCCTGCATCTCTTCTAGTTTAGCGCCCAGGCGGTTGATTCCGTTAAATAGTTTGAGTATATCGTGATCTATGTCGCCCGTTTCTATACGCTTGCCAAACTCGCCGCGTCCAAATGCCTCAAAACTCAACAAGGCGCGATCAACCAGATATGATTGAAATATATCAAGCATTTTATTCAGGCTCTTAGCGAGAGTCGACAACAGCGGATCCTCCTGCCCGCCGCTTACGCGACAAGACAGCAACCCTTTTTGTACTTGCTCGACGATCAAAATCGCCTGCGCTATCGCGAGCATATACTCCTGAGCGTGCGCGATATAGCTTTTCGCCGCGTCGTCGATCGCCCTGTCAAGATCGCCGGCGTTCGCGTCAAGCGACGGCATTCGATTGCGCTTTAGCTTGATTAGCTCTTTAAGGTTTTCCGTCGCCTCCAAAGCGCTCGCGTCGTTGCGGGCGCGACCGCTTTTTGCCACAAAAACAACCGCCGCGCCAAAGAGCAAAGCGACGCACGCTACGGCGAACTCGGTCGTTCCATAAATCGCCGCTAAAATCGTAACGATCGCAATAATGGAGAGAATTGTAGCTTTGATCGTTCTTCTCATCGCAATGTCCCGTAAAGCGCTTCGGCTTCTAAAATTTCGGCGCGGTTTGGCTTACGTCTCGCGGATATGTAGGCTTTGTCCCCTTCGCGGCTTGTCGTCTGCATGATCGTCGCGTAAACCCAGTAAAAATCGCCGCTTTTAGCGCGGTTCTTGACGAAACCAGTCCAGACTTTGCCGCTTTGGATCGTGTCCCACAATTGCTTAAACGCCGCTTTTGGCATATCGGGATGACGCACGATATTGTGCTGTTTGCCGATCATCTCGCTCAAAGAGTAGCCGGCGATACTCACAAAATCCTCGTTGGCGAAAGTGATGATTCCCTTCTCGTTCGTCTGTGAAACCAGAAAATGATCGTCGCGCAAAATAATCTCCGCCATTGCTAACCCCCCGCTTCCGACAGTTGAGATCGGACATTTTATCCCTAAAGAGCTAATATTGTTATAATGCCGCCAAACTTCACATAAAAGTTGCGTTCAAATGCGTAGTTTCAAGGTTTTTTCGGGTTCGGCGCATCCGCAGTTGGCGGCGGAAATCTGCGCGAATATGGATTACCAGCTAGGACAGGTGGCAAGAAGCCGTTTCAGCGACGGCGAGATTGGCATTCAAATCAGCGAAAGCGTGCGCGGTCAGGACGTGTTTATCATTCAGCCAACCTGTCCGCCCGCAAACGACAATTTGATGGAGATTCTGCTGATGATCGACGCGCTCAAGCGCTCGAGCGCCAGCAGTATTATCGCCGTAACGCCCTATTTCGGTTACGCCAGACAAGATCGCAAAGCCGCTCCGAGAGTGCCGATTACGGCTAAATTGGTAGCGAATTTGCTTGAAACGGCGGGCATCGATCGTCTTGTTACGCTTGATCTGCACGCGGGGCAGATTCAGGGCTTTTTCGACGTTCCGGTCGATAATCTGTACGGCGCGATGATTTTTGCCGATCATATTCGCTTGCGCAATTTATCCAACGCGGTCGTAGCCTCGCCCGACGTAGGCGGCGTTGCAAGGGCAAGAAGTTTCGCTAAAAGGCTCGATTTGGACATCGTTATCGTCGATAAGCGCCGAGAGCGAGCCAATCAGTGCGAAGTGCTGAACATCGTCGGCGACGTGAACGGCAAAGACGTGATTATGATCGACGACATTGTGGATACCGGCGGGACGCTACTCGGCGCGGCGAAAGCGCTCAAAGAGCGCGGCGCGAAAAGCGTAATGGCGTGCTGTTCGCACGCCGTGCTGTCTGGACTGGCGTACGAGAAATTGGAGGCGGGAACGCTCGACGAATTGATCGTAACCAATACGATTCCATTAAGACGACCAAGCGACAAAATTACCGTGTTAAGCGTCGCGTCGCTGTTCGCGGAGGTTATGCGCCGAATCGTCAACAACGAAAGCGTAAACGGACTGTTTGAATAGCGTTTAAGCGCTTCGGCGCATTTATGTTGAGACGGTATCAGTCGCAGAACTGACTAGCTAGCGGCGAAAACTTGCCTTTTACGCAAGAAACTTAATTTCTCGTCGGTCGTTTAAGCTGTGTTTCAGAAATGTAACGTTACGATCGGTCAAAATTGTCCTGCGCTAACGGGGGAGTTTGTAGGATTTTGAGGGGGAGGGGGATTGTATGGGGTTTGATCGTTTTGCTGGATTTATTAAAGAACTTTCTATGGTTGCCAGCTATGGTTGCCAGCCGCTCTATCGCAAGCGCAAGCCGCTTTTTCGCAATCACGAGTCGCTTTTATGCGATCGCAAGCCGTTCTATCGCCAGTCGCGTTCTCGCGGTTTTAACGCTGGCTTTACTCCCTGCCTCGCCCATATTGGCGGACGATAGAATACCTTTGCCGTTTGACGAAAACTCTTGGATTGTTCCATACGCTTATTATTATGGTATACAGGCTTTCTCAATTCCGTCCAATTTGATCGACGAAACTTCTACGTCATCGCCATTGCATTATCGTTATCGCTTCAACCTTGTTATAAAAGAATTCCCGTCATTTCCAGTATTTCAATTTTCAATTGTTTTAAACAGTAATAATTACTCGGGCGCATCGGTAGATGCCTATCGTTATGATCTTCCCACAGCCAACGGCATTGATTACGAGTATAAATCCTCCTATGGAAATGGTGGCTGTCCTAGTGCTCAATTTACTAGTGGGCATGATTCTGTAACTGACACCATTATGGTTTCTGCATGGAAAAACATCTCAGTTACCCCCACTACCGATTCCATGTATGTTTGTTCCTATATATATTATATCTTAGATACTAATTATTATTATATGAATC
>JAIRWX010000059.1 GCA_031268655.1 Helicobacteraceae bacterium
TCAACCACATTAAAAGACTATACATTTATAAAACCATTGAATAAAATAAAATCAATAATGATAGATTATTGTATTGCAAGTGATGATTTTACACTATTGAATATACCTGCATTAAAAGAATTAGGTTTATCTTCTATAAAAAGTATTGAAAATATAGATGCAATAAAAGACTTTAAGACTATTGAAAAATTATATTTGTCTGGGGCAAAAATAAAACTATTACCAGACATGAGTAAATTAATTAAATTAGAAACTTTATATTTAAACAATCTAAAAGCATGGGAAAATACAGAAATATTAAAAACTATTCCAAATTTGAAGCATTTGGAGTTACGCGAAATAAATACAAAATTGGAAGCAGAACGTTTTTATTTTTTGACTGAAATAGAAACATTAAATGAAATAGAATTTAAGTTTATAGATTTTAATAAAAAAAGAATAGATTTATTGAATAAATGGTTTATAAAAAATGGAAAAGAAAATATAATAATAAAATAATGGCGTACGGCGGCACGTCATATAATTGGCGATAGCGGGCTTACGTCAAAACGCAAAAACCCGCTCGCGCCCCGCGTTAATCTTTCTCGTCGTCAACCTTATAGCCGCCGCCAAGCGCCTTATAAAGCTCCACCTGTGCGGCGACGTTTTCAGCTTGGGCGGCGTTCAAATTGATCTGCGCCGCGAGCAGATCGGTTTCTGCGTCAATCACCGCTATATAGTCGCTGTATCCAGCCTCGTACTGCTCCCGCGTAAGTTTCAACGCGCGCCCTAGATATGCCGTTTGTTCTTTAAGCTGCGCTAGACGCGCAGCCGCCTGCTCTCTGCGGCTGAGCGCGTCTTTTACCTCGCTGAACGCGGTAGCCACGCTCTTTTGATACTGCGCGATCGCCACCTCTTTCGCCGCCTCCGCCGCGTCAACCTGCGCGCCTATGCGTCCAAAAGAGAGAAGCGGAAGATTGATCGAAATCCCCGCCTGCGCGGATTGAGATTCCTGTTTGAACAGATCGCCAAGCTCCGCGCTCTGAAATCCAGCCGATCCCGTGAGCGAAATGGACGGCAGATACTGCGCGCGCGCCGCGCCGATTGAATAGTTTGACGCTTTCAGCCCCTCTTCCGCCGCTTTAATATCGGGGCGACGCAAGATCAGATCGCTTGGCAGATGGGCGCTTGGCAGAGTCGTCGATGGAAAACGATCGTTGAGTTTAGCGCCGTTTTCAAAAATTGCTTTAGGCGATCTGCCGAGCAAAACAAAGAAAGCGTTTTGCGCCGCCTCTTTTTGCCGCTTAATCTCAATTAACTGCGCTTTCGTGCCGTTAAGATTCGCGGCGACCTGACTTAGGATCAGTTCGGTCAACGCGCCAACCCTAGCCTGCGATTTTCTAAGCTCGTAAGCGCGTTCCTTACCTTGAAGCATCTCGGCGATATCCCGCTCGCTGTACGTCAGCGCGAGCAGCGAATAATAACTTTCGATCGCGCCGCTAATCAATGAAAGCCTGACGGTCTCCCGCGTCGCCTCCATAGCAAACAGCTGAGAAAGCGCGGATTTTTTGCCGTCGCTCAACTTAGACCAGAGATCGATCTCGTAGCTGAGAACCCCGCTTAACCCAAAACTATCCGCGTCGATAAATTTGGAGCTATCCTGCGGATCGCGCTTCCAAGTTCGCTTGCCTTCGCCCGAAACGGCAAAGTTGGGGTATTGCTGCGCTCTGGCTAATCCGAGCGCGGCGCGCGCGCGCGCCACGTTACCCGCCGCGATCGCAAGATCGTAGTTGCGCTCCAGCGCCTCGTTTATGATTTCGTTAAGATCGGCGTCGTTAAAGCCCCGCCACCAGGTTTCGTCTATGCTCAAAGCGTCGCGGCTCTCCTCGGGCAGATCGTTTTCAGGCGCGACATAGTTGGGCGCCAGCGAGCAGCCGCCAATTAGAAGTACAACTATCGGCAATATAAATAAGCTACGCATTTGCGCCCTTTTTCAACAGTTTTGCGAAGAAATCGCCTATTTTGCCCATATAGACATAAAACAGCGGAATATAAAAGACCGCGATAAAAGTGGCGGCGAGCATACCGCCGATCACGCCCGTGCCGATCGAGTGGCGCGACGCCTCGCCCGCGCCGCTGCTTATGGCAAGCGGCAGCACGCCCAGCATAAACGCGAGGCTGGTCATAATGATCGGGCGGAATCGCAGCTTCGCCGCCTCGATCGCCGCTTCTACGTGTCCGTAGCCTTCTTCGCGCTTGTTCATCGCAAATTCGATAATAAGAATGGCGTTCTTCGCCGCCAAAGCGATCAGCACCACAAGCCCTATCTGAAAGTACAGATCGTTGTTTAAGCCTCTCGACCAGACGGCTAAGATCGCGCCGAACACCGCGAACGGAACGGCGGCAACGACGGCAAGCGGCATCAGCCAGCGCTCGTACAGCGCCGCTAGGATTAAAAACACCAATATCACGCCGAAGATGAACGCCTGAATGCCCGTGCCGCTCATCGCCTTTTCCTGATAGGAGCTGCCCGACCACGCCAGCGAGTAGCCATCCGGCAATACTTCGGCGGCTACCTCCTCGATTGCCTTGATCGCCGCGCCGCTGCTGATCCCATGTTTCGGCTCGCCCGTAATCTGCGCGCTGGTATAGAGGTTAAAGCGTTGAACGACGTCCGGTCCCAGCACGCGCTCAACCGTTACGAGAGCGCTAAGCGGGATCATCCGTCCCGTATTCGATCGCACGAAAACGTCCTCTAAGTTTTCGGGGCTTTTCCTGAAGTCGCCTTGCGATTGCAACATCACGCGGAAGGCGCGGGCGTACATATTGAAGTCGTTGACATAATACGCGCCAAACGTCGCCTGCATCGCTCCAAAAAGCTCGCTGACCGATACGCCAAGCATCTTTGCCTTGTCGCGATCAAGTACGATCTTATACTGCGGCGTATCGATGTCGATCGTACTGCGCACCTGCATAAGCGACGGATGCTGATTGGCTTTAACTACGATCTCGTTGACATATTTCGCCAGATCGCGCATGCCGACGTTCGCGCGATCCTGTATGTGCATCTCGAAACCGCCGCCTATACTTAATCCCATAATGGGCGGCGGGTTGATGGCGAATACCAGCGCGTCTGGGTGGCGCATAAACTGCCCTATAAACTGGCCCGCCAGCGCTTGCGCTTTCTGCTCGGGTCGCGTTCGCTCCGACCAATCGACAAGGTTGATAAATCCCGCCCCCGCGCTTGGTTTCAAGGCGTTGGACATCATATCGATCCCGCTCATCAGCGTGGCGTACTGCACGAGAGGATTGGCTGCGGCAATATCCGCGACGTCGTTCATCACCTTCTGCGTGCGTTCCAGCGAGGAGGCGGGCGGCAGATTGGCGATTACCATCAAGCCGCCTTTGTCCTCCATCGGCACCAGCGCGCCTGGCACGCGACCCAAGAGATCGTAGGTGATATACATCAGTCCTGCAAAAATCAGCGCGAAAGCCGCGCCGAAGCGCACCGTTTGACGCACTCCCTCCGAAAAACGCAAGGTGATCCACATAAAAAATCGGTTGAACAGGCGAAGCGGCAGTATAGGCTCCGGATCGTGAGCGCGCAGCAGCACGCCGCATAGCGCGGGGGTAAGCGTCAGCGCGACAAAGCCGGAGATAATCACGCTGAGGACGATCGTCGTGGCGAACTGCTTGTACATCTCGCCGGTAAAACCGCCCATCAGCGCAACGGGGACAAAGACGGCGCACAGCACCATCACGATCGCCACGATCGGTCCCGTAACCTCGCTCATCGCCTTGACCGCCGCCTGCTTGACGCTCAATTCTGGGTACGTCCTTAATATCCGCTCCACATTCTCGATAACGATAATCGCGTCGTCCACCACAATCCCGATCGCCAGCACTAACGCGAACAGCGTAAGCAGATTGATCGAAAAGCCCAGCGCGTACAACCCCGCCAACGCGCCGATAATCGATACAGGCACGGCTAGCATAGGTATAAGGGTGGCGCGCCAGTTTTGCAGGAAGAAGTAGATGATTAGCATCACAAACAGAAGCGCTTCAATAATTGTCGTCAGCACCTCGTTGATCGAGACGCGCACATATTGCGTCGTGTCGTAGGGGATTGCGTAGTCGATCCCTTCGGGGAAGTCCTTGCTCAGTCTCTCCATAACGGCGTTTACCGCGTCGGCGGTCTCCAGCGCGTTCGCGCCCGACTGCAAAAACACGCCGATCGGCACGGCGGGCATTTTGTTCTGCCTCGCGCTGAAACTGTAGTTCTGAGCGCCCAGCTCGATCGCCGCCACGTCCTTTAATCTCAAAAAGGTCCCGTCGGCGTTTGCTTTAACAATGATATTCCCAAAACTTTCCGGATCGCTAAGTCTGCCTTGCGAAACGATGGTGTAGGTGTACATCGTTTCGCCGTTTTCCATCGGCGCCTGTCCAAACTGCCCCGGCGCGTACTGCGCGTTCTGCTCGCGGATAACGCCTATCAGATCGGTGGGGGTAAGGTTGTATTTCGCCAACAGATCGGGGCGCAGCCAGATGCGCATAGCGTAATCCTTGCCGCCGAAGAGCGTCGCGTCGCCCACCCCTTTGATCCGCTTGATGTCGTCCAGCACGTTGAGCAGCGCGTAGTTGCTGATATAGACCACGTTATAGCGTTCGGGATCGCCGCGCATAGTGATGATCTCCAGAATCGTGTTGGTGCGCTTGCGCACCGTAATGCCCTGCTGCTGCACCTCTTCGGGCAGACGGGAGATCGCGCCCTGAACGCGGTTGTAAACGTTGATGGTCGCGTCGTCTGGATCGGTACCCGTCTCGAACGACACGCTGATCATCACCTCGCCGCTAGCCGACGAGCTAGACTGCATATAGATCATATTCTCGACGCCGTTGATCGCCTGCTCGATCGGCGAGGCAACGGTGGCGGAAGCGGTTTCGGCGGAAGCGCCCGGATAGCTTGTAAACACCATAACCTGCGGCGGCACTACCTGCGGATACTCCTCGACCGGGAGCGCGCGCATGGCAATCAGACCCGCAAGCACAATCACAATCGATATTACGCTCGCTAAAATTGGACGATCAATAAAAATCTTTGAAAACATCTAGCGCCCTTGATCTTGTTGCGTTTGGCTTGGTCGCGTCGCCACCGGCGAGCCCGGTCGGAGTTTAAGCAGGTTGTCCATAATAATTTCGTCGCCGTCTCGTATTCCGTCGCTTAAAATAATGAAGCGATCGCTTTCGCCTTCGATCGTTACAAAACGATGCGAGGCTTTGCCGTCCTCGACCACGTAAACCAATTTACCCTCAGGCGTTTGCATCAGCGCTTCGGAAGGAATGCGAAAAGCGTTTTTCTTGGTAACGCCGCTCAACGCGACTCGCACAAATTGACCCGCCATCAGTTCGCCTTTGGAGTTGGGCAGTACGGCGCGCGCTTTGACGCTTCCCGTGTTCATATCGATCGACGCGTCCACAAAGTCGATCTTGCCTTCGTTTGGATACTCCTCGCCGTTCTCGCCTTTGACGGCTACTTTGATCCCGATCGGGTTTGTCCAGTCGCCGCCCGCGATCACATATTCGGCTTTGAGCCTTTCTATGTTGGTGAAGGAGAATTCGGCGTGCAGAGGATTCGTTTTGGTGATAGTGGTCAAAAGCGTTCCAGCGGTTATGAAATTGCCCGCGTCAAGCGCTTTTGCGCCCGCAAATCCGTCGATCGGCGCGATAACGCGGGTGTATCCCAGATCGAGCGCCGCGTTGTCCAGCGCCGCCTTGGCGCTTTCATAAGCGCCTAAAGCCGTATCGCGATCTTTTTCGCTCACGGCATTGGACGCGATTAGTTTTTCGGCGCGCCTGTATTCGCGCTCGGTCTGGTTAAACGCCGCCTGCGCCGCGTCCTTTGCCGCCCGATATTTAGCCGGATCGATCAGAAATAACGGCGCGCCTTTTGAAACCGCGCCGCCCTCTTTGTATTCGCGGCTGAGCAAAGTGCCGCCCACTTTGGCGCGCACCTCCACAAAACCGGAGCTGACCAGCTTCGCCGGATACTCCAGCACGATTGGCAGATCGCTCGCGCGCGCGGTAAAAGTTGTTACCGGCACAGGCGGCGACTGCGGCGCGGCGGTTTGCGCGCCGTCAGGTTTTCCTTCGCAGCCTAGGAAAATTATGCCTGCCAAAATAATCAGCGCCTTTTTCATCGTAGTCCTTTTCCTTGCGTTTGTAGGCGTAACAATTGTTACGCTTTTGATGGCGGGGATATTATCCAACCAAAACTTAATAATGAGGCTTAAGCGGAGAACCCATACAGAAAAAATCGCGCCGCCTCTTGCGCAATGGTTTCCCTCTGAGCCGAATCCATAGCTTCGCGCTTGCCCGTGATGATTGCGTGAATGTGGCGCGGATCTTTGACGCAACCGACAAAACGCGCCGCCGCCGCAAACGGATCGCCTTCGCGGAGCGCCCCCTTTTCCTGCTGCGCTTTGACGTAGTTGGCAAGGACTAACATATGTCCCTTTGTCGCCGTCTCTTTCAACATGCATCCGAATTTGGGGTCCTTTCTGAGACCCGCGTTCAGGATTCGCTGGAACACAAGTATAAATTTTTCGTCAAAAATCACATCCAGAAGTTTTAACGCAAACGCTTTCAGGCACTCTTCGATCGGCGCGTCCTTACGCTCTTTGGCTATGTTTTCAAAATCCAGCGAGAGTTTTTTCATTTTGTGTTCGATCGCGGCGATAAACAATCCGTCTTTTGAGCCGAACCATCTGTAAACCGTGCTGTACGAACCGCCGCTTTTGCGAATAATTTCTCGCATACCGGCTTGTTCAAGCCCGTGCTCGACGAACTTTTCAAACGCCGCGTCCAAGAAACGATCGCGATTTACGTTTGACTCTCCACTTCGCTCTCTCTCTCTGGTTTTCGTTTGGTTTGCCCGTCCATCTTTCGTTAATAATACTCTAACAATACCCCAAATTACCTATCGCCTCGCCTGCCATTTGCGAGGATAAACGACAAAGCGATATTAAGTAAAGCGTCAAACGCTTGCAATGCTTAGAGACAAGTTATCCCTTATCGCGCCCTGAGAAACGCGAAGCGCAACGTCGCCGCGCGATCGCGCCGCCGCCAAGGAAGTCCGACGCAAATTTCCGCCGAATCCGCCGATTTACATGAACAAGGAGTCAGCGATGCAAAGCGATGATTTAGAGCAAACAATATATAAACGTTGTTTGAAGACGCTCGACGAAGCAAATAAAAAACGGCTTCAACAGCTTGACGCTCTTAGACGCGAACTAGAACGTTTAACAAATCCGATCTGGATTTCTCGTCAAAAAGAACGCGGCAAAAATGAGAATAGCGTTCCCGCGTAAGCGCCAACCCTTCCCTATAACGCGCATAACATAATCCCGCGTTGCGCGCAAATAACGAATAGCGTTCAATCGTCAAAGCGAGTAGCGCTCGCCGTCTTTAACCTAAAGAGAAGGTTTTGCCAAACCTTCTCTGTTAAGACTCTCTCATCGCTGAACCGCTTTCTCAAACTCCTCTTTAAGCTGTTCCTGCGCCTTCTGACTTTGAAACTGCTGCCATAGGGCGTTTTCGTTCTGAAGGCTTGTTATCATGGCGTTTTCCG
>JAIRWX010000044.1 GCA_031268655.1 Helicobacteraceae bacterium
GAGAGATCCCGCGATCGCGCAATTAACCAAGCCGTATTTTGGCTTAGTAGTCCATGCCGCCCATTCCGCCGCCCGGCATTGCGGGCGCGGCGGGTTTGTCCTCTTTGACTTCGCTTACGGTCGCTTCCGTCGTCAGCAGGAGACTCGCCACCGACACCGCTTTTTGAAGCGCGATGCGCTCGACCTTGGTCGGATCGACGATGCCAGCCTCGAAGAGATCGACGTATTCGCCGCTCGAAGCGTTGAAACCAACGTTTTCTTTCTCTTTTTCAACGGCGTTGATCACAACGCCGCCGTCGTAACCTGCGTTTTCCGCGATCTGGCGAAGCGGAGATCTGATAGCGCGCAGAATAATCTCCGCGCCTATGGCTTCGTCGCCCTTGAGTTTCAAGTCCACTTTCGCCGCGGCGCGAATCAGCGCCACGCCGCCGCCGATCACAATGCCCTCCTCGACCGCCGCTTTGGTAGCCGAAAGCGCGTCGTCAACGCGATCTTTGCGCTCTTTCATTTCGATTTCGCTCGCCGCGCCGACTTTGATCACCGCCACGCCGCCCGAAAGCTTTGCCAGGCGCTCTTGAAGTTTCTCGCGATCGTAGTCGCTGGTCGTTTCGCCGATCTGTTGTTTGATCTGCGCGATTCTCGCTTTAACGTCCTTGCTATCGCCTTTGCCGTTTACGATCGTGGTGTTTTCCTTCTCGATAATAACGCGAGCGGCTTGACCAAGATCGCTGACCGTAATGCCTTCCAAAGTGCGTCCAAGCTCCTCGGCAATCACCTGACCGCCGGTAAGAATCGCTATATCCTCGAGCATAGCCTTTCTACGATCGCCAAAGCCCGGGGCTTTAACCGCCGCGATGTTCAAAACGCCGCGCAGTTTATTGACGACCAAAGTTGCAAGCGCCTCGCCTTCCACGTCTTCGGCTATGATCAAAAGCGGTTTGCCCGTTTTAACAAGCTGTTCCAGCAGCGGCAGCAGATCTTTCATAGAGGAGATCTTTTTGTCGAAAAGCAAAATGTAAGGGTTTTCAATCTCCGCTTGCATTTTTTCGGAGTTGGTTACGAAATACGGAGAGAGATAGCCGCGATCAAACTGCATACCCTCTACCACGTCCAGCTCGTCGTTGATGCCTTTCGCCTCCTCGACGGTGATAACGCCGTCTTTGCCCACTTTTTCCATCGCTTCGGCGATCAGTTTGCCGATCTTCGCGTCCTCGTTCGCCGAAACCGTAGCGACCTGCTCAATCTCTTTTTTGCCTTTAATCTCGCGGCTGATCTTTTTAAGCTCGGCGATAATCGCTTCGCTCGCCTTGTCCATACCGCGCTTAATGGTGATCGGGTTCGCGCCGACCGTAACGTTGCGAAGCCCCTCTTTGAATATCGCGTGCGCCAGAAGCGTGGCGGTCGTAGTGCCGTCGCCCGCTTCGTCGGCGGTCTTGCTCGCCACGTCTTTTACTAGAGACGCGCCCATGTTCGCCAAAGGATCTTTAAGCTCGATCTCTTTAGCCACGCTTACGCCGTCTTTGGTGATATGCGGAGCGCCAAAGCTCTTTTGAATCAAAACGTTGCGTCCTTTGGGACCCATCGTAACCTTTACCGCGTCCGAAAGCAGCTTTACGCCGTCGTAGAGCCTGTGCCTCGCGTCGTCGGAGAAGAAAATCTCTTTTGTCGCCATCGTTTATCCTTTTGCGTTTATTTACGAACGCCCAAAATGTCGTCGTTCTTTTCGCTGTTGTTCAACACAACATAGTCTTTGCCGTCGATTTTGATCTCGGCGCCTGCGTATTTGCCGAAAACGACAATATCGCCGACGGCGATCTCGCCCTTTTCTTTGATCGCTTTGCTGACCGCGACGACTTTGCCGTCGAGCGGTTTTTCTTTCGCGTTATCGGGAATGATGATGCCCGAAGCGGTTTTGGTCGGCTCTTCGCTTCTCTCTACGAGAATACGATAACCAAGAGGCGTGAATAGCATTGCTTCCTCCCTAATCGAGTTGTTTTTGGAATTGTGATTTTAGCGCTCTAAACCTTAGAATGCTAAAAGCATTATACAACATTTAGTCTGTCATTGTCAAGTATTTGCCGCAAAATGGCTGTCAAGGCTCTTGAAATGGCGCTTAAGGGGCGATCTCGGCTATAATTGCGCCTTATGATAGCAAGGGTTTCGATTAAAGACGCGCTTGGTTTTAAGAGCGTCGTTTTAGAACCTCATATTGGGCTGAACGTCTTCTCCGGACCTTCCGGCGCGGGCAAGTCGATATTGATGAACGCTATGTTGTCGCTGTTCGGCTTGCAAGACGGCGACGCGGCGAGCGCGGAAGCCGTTATCACGGGGTTCAAACCGCCGAAAGGCGCGCCGATAGAGATTGACGACGATGAAATTGTGATTCGCCTGATCAAAAAGGATAAGGTCAGATACTTTATCAACGACGCGCAAATTGGCAAAAGCGCGTTAAAGTCGCTGTTTGAGAACGCGGCAAGACGGCTGAATCAAAAAGAGACTTCGGATATCTCGTCTAATAATATGCTTTCGCTGCTGGATTTGATCGTAAACGACGCCAAGACGCAATCTGAGTTCGCGCAAGCTTACGAACGGCTTAAAACGAAAACCGCCGAGCTGGCAAAGCTGCAAAACAGGGAATCGCGCGCGCAGGAGTCGCGTCAGTTCGCCCTCTTCGAGCTGGAAAAAATTGAGGCGATCGCGCCAAAAGAGGGCGAATACGAGCGGCTTTTGGAGCTAAAGAAGCGGCTCTCGAAAAAAGAGAAGATCGGAGAAATTCTGCAAAAAACGCGAGATTTCAAAGAAGCCGAAGGCGACGCTTACGCGCTGTACGACGCTCTGGGACTGGATCGCGCCGTTTTTGAGGAGGGTATGAGCGATCTAGAATCGGCAATCGAAACGGCGCGGTCGAGCCTAGAAGAGATCGACGCGCTTGATCCTGAAACGATGCTTGATAGAATAGAAAAAATTTCAGGTTTGATCAGGCGTTACGGCGGCGTTAAGGAGGCGCTTGCATACGCCGAAGAAAAGAGAAAAGAGATTGAATCGTTTGAATCGTTGGAAGCCGACGCAAAAAGGCTGACGATCGAGGTTAAAGAGCTTGACGCGAGCGCAAACGCTTTGGCGAAACTGATTCAACGGGAGAGAATTAGAGCGCTTGGAACGCTTGAAGATAAAATCAACGACTATTTAAGACGGCTTCGCATGCCGAGCGTCAAATTGGAGTTAAGCGAAACGGAGCTTGACGAAAACGTCGGACAAAAAGCGGCGGCGGCGTTAAACGGCGCGACGATTGACAAGATCAGCGGCGGTGAGCTTAATCGCCTGCGCCTCGCGTTGCTAGCCGCTCGCGTGGAGCTTGGCGGCGCGAAAAAGCGATCTATGCTATTTATGGACGAAATCGACGCGAATGTCAGCGGCGAGGAGTCGGCGAGCGTGGCAAACGTTTTGCAGTTTCTCGCCGCGCGTTATCAGATATTCGCGATCAGCCATCAATCGCAGCTAACCAGCAAAGCGGACGCGCACTTTTTGGTCTCAAAAACAAACGGCGAAAGCCGCGTCGCGCCGCTTGATCGCAATGGGCGCGTCGCGGAAATCGCTAGGATTATTAGCGCGGATCAGATCACCGACGCGGCGTTAAGACATGCCGAAGCGCTGCTAAACGACAAGGCGTAACAAACCGATCAAATTTGGCGACGGCGCGATCAATGGCGCGTTATCCAAAGCTGGTTCAGCGATCAGTTTCATCAAAAGATATTTGAGGATTGGCTGGATATTCAACTGCTCAAAAAAACCCTAAATCTGCCATACGCTAAAAAAGAGAAGTTTCTTGATCCCGTATGGCTTGGCAGAGGCTGGCAATGGGTTGATCCATTGAAAGATACTAACAGCGCGATATTGGCTATTAACGCGGGATTAAAGACGGCTTCGAGCGTGGTGGCGGAAGGCGGCTTGGACATCGAGGAAACCTATCAACAACTAGCTATCGAGGCGACAATGAGAGAAAAGTTAGGAATTACTACAAGCCTAGCGGCGGACGCGAGCGACGATGAGTAAATTAAGCGTGTCCGCGCAATTTATCGCGCAGATAGATAATCGATGCGTAAATCAGCATTATTATCACTGCTGGCAAAAGCGCAACCTGATCCATATTGTATATCATAGGTCGAATTATGGCAGATAACCCGCTAAAAGTCAAGGTCGCCGCCGACGTTGACGGCAAACAACTAAAAGTCTTTAACGACGAGCTAGGCGCAACCGCGAAAATAGCTAGATCGACGGGCGCGGCTAATGCGTCTCGCCGAATTTTAGTATTTTTGCGTAATCTAAAACGCGAAAAACCTTAAAATATTTAACGACAATCCGAGCGAGACGGCGCATATAATTAAATACGCAAAATTATCGCTTTTTCCATACGGTTTTTGCGCTGAGTACCGCCCCTCCCGTCGCTTGATAATCAGTCTCCTCTATCTTGAGAACGATATTGCCGTTTAAGCTTTGCGGAGCTTCGCCAGAGTAGCTTATCAGCGCATAACCGTCAATTTCGTAGCGGGCTTTGACGCGCCGATCATTGCTGATTCGATAGAGCGCCAGACCTTTTTCGACCGATCTCGTTCTGCTCAGTCCGCTTGGAATAACGCATTTTCCTGTCGGATCGTCTTCGCGCGTAGCCTCCAGCGACTGGGGCATACGAGTGAAAAAGGCGCGATCAGAAGTAAAATTTGAACCGCACGCGCTGTGGATTTTTCTGTATTCGGCGGCTGCGACAGAGGGCGATACGCCGTTAGCGATCAGAAAATTTACTATCCGATCAGGCGACAAACCGGCTTTTCTATACCCTGCGGCAACGGAGGCGCTTCTCGTCGTAGAACGCCATTTTTTTGCGTCGTCCGCGCTAAACGAGGCTTTTCGCCACGTCGCAATTTCGCCGACGGAGATAACGTCGGCGTTAAACGCTCTAAGCCATCTTGCCGCTTCGCTTACGCTAAAGCCGTTTCGTATAAACGCTATAGCGCCCGCGTCGCCGAAGCCTGCCGCCGTCCAGGGTTTGACCTGCGAAGGCGACAGTTTTGCGTCGATGTAACTTCTGGGCGTGTTGCGCGTGCATTTAACGCCGATCTCCGACCACGCTTTAGCCTCTTTGACCGAAAGTCCTTTGTCGATACAGTAGCTCCAGTCCTCTTGAGATATGCCGCTTGATTTTATCGCCGACCAGACCGCGGGCGAATAACCGCCCTCCTCCGCCTCAACCGCTTCGTCGGGTTTTTTTACGCCGACTTTTATCCACCCGATCGCCTCTTCTTGCGTAAAACCGCTCTCGCTTTTGCGCTTGCGCGAGCGCCATTCGTCGATCCGTTCGCCCGAAAACCCGAGCTTGCGCAGTTGTTTGATCGCGTTTAGATCGTAATTTTTCGCGCTCGAATCGGACGAATCCAGATAATAGCGCCACTCTTTGGGCGCGATACCGAGATTCTTAAGCTCTTTGGCAAAGGCGGGCTTCATCGCGCCGACGCGCGACGATGGTATTCCGCCGGAACGCGCTTCGCTAAGCTCGTTTTGGCGAAAACCGCTCTGCCTCCAAACGTTTGGATGCAGTCCAAACACCTTGTTGTCCGGCATATTTTTTGGCGGTCGAAACCGCATGGTGTCGCCGTCGGTATAGCTTGGCGCAAATCCCGCGTCTTCCCACGCTTTCGCCTCGGCGGGTTTGACTTCAAGCTCTCCCCACGCTTTAACGCGATCGTAATCTTCCGCCGTAAATCCCGCGTCGAGCCACTCGCGGTCGATCAGCAAAGCCGCGCAACCGCACACAAAAAACGATAAAACCAAAACCGATAACACGCTTTTCACGTTACTGCTCCTAGTAGCTTTTCGGAGTTGTACTAGTGGCATATTACCGCCAACTTTCTGTTATGCTTTCGCGCTCAAAAGGATCAAAGTGCAAAGACGCTATTACAATTACGCAAATTTTCTTAGCGATATAAAAATTCTAGCGGCGCGATTAAAGCAAGAAAGGTTTGACTGCCTCGTCGCCGTCAGCCGCGGCGGACTGACGATCGCGCATTTTCTGGCGACGGCGCTTGATACGCGAAATATCGCGCTTATTCGCGCGATCGGCTACGTAGAGCGCCAAAAACTAGGCGCGCCGCGAATCGAAAACGCGCCCGATCTAAGCGGAGTTAAAGAGGCGCTGATCGTAGACGATATTATCGACGGCGGCGAAACCATGCAAGCCGTCTTAAAAACGCTTGGCGATCGCTATCCCAACGCCTCCTTCAAAACCGCCGTTATCTTTCAAAAAACCCCCGCGTCCATACGCGCCAATTTTTTTGCGCAAGAGTGCGAAGAGTGGATCGACTTTTTCTGGGACGTCGATCCAACCAAAGTGTGATAAAGTAAAAGCATGAGAATATCGATCTTTGTTCTATCCGCTTGTTTGCTTATTGGGTGCGCCACAAAAGAGGGCGCGCCGCGTTCAGGCGCGGCGATTGACGAAAAACCCGCGCCGCGACTTATCTGGTCGGCAAAAACCGATAAATCAATCGCCGAATTTGGATCTTCGGCGCTTTTCAGCTCGATCGCCGTTTCGCCCGATCGCTCTTTGATCGTAAGCGGCGACTGGGACAAGCGCGTTATCCTGTGGGACGCGGCGAGCGGCGCTCCTATTCGAGAGATTGGCGGACGCTTCGGACAAGTAACCGCGACGGCTTTTAGCGCAGACGGCTTAATTGCCTTCGGCGCGAGCGCCGATCGGACGCTTCGCGCTTGGGAGATTGCAAGCGGCAAACAGATCCGCCTATTTTCGGGGCATAAAAAACCAATCGGGGCGATCGCCGTCGATCGCAATGCGCTCGTAAGCGGCGGCGACGAGGGCATTATTCGCGTTTGGAACATACAAAACGGTAAACCGATACGCCAAATCAAAGACGGACGCGGCGCGATCAACGCGATTGCCATTACGAGCAACCTAGTCGTCCGCGGCGGAGCGGACGGATTGATCAAAATCTATAGGCTTAACGACGGGAGGCTTTTGCGCACGCTCAAGGGACATAAAGGACAAGTTTACGCGATCGCTACGCGAAACAACGAAATTTTTTCAGGCGGCGCGGACGGAACGATTCGCGTATGGGACGTCGAACGCGGCAGGCAAAAACGGATGCTGCAAGCCCCCGCCCCCGTTAGGGCGCTCGCCGTTACGGACGGCGCGATTGTAAGCGGCGGCGACGATATGATCGTTCGTTTCTGGGACGCGACGAGCGGCGCGGAGACTCACAACTTTCAAACGAACGCGGGCGGCGTGAACGCGCTTGTAATCAGCGGCGATCTTGCCGTATCGGCCTCGACGAAACTTCAGCTTTTCAGCGCTATTGATCCAAATAAAATCAGCTTCGGCGAGATAGTAAAAAACGCGGATAAATTGATGATCCGCGAGAATAACGACGCGATCGCAAAAGGCGAATCGCCCGAATCCGTTATCTGCAAATCAAACGAGAAACGACTTGAGGCTCTCTCAAAAGCGCTCTCTATCTATTGGGGCGATCCGCGCCTAGACGGAGTAGTTTACAACGACGAAAATCAGAGCGCGACTGGTTTTGTCAGATCGTTTTACGGCGGCTTTTCGCGCAGGATTGAATTTGAGATCTCGCAGGACGACGCTTTTGAATTGTTATACAATCCGTCGTACGATCCGCGCGTAACGTTTACGTTGAAAGAGAATGAGTTGTCGCTGGAAACGATTACCATAAAAGACGCGTGGGGCGAACAAACGCCCGTTACAATAATTCTTGACGGCGATACCCCGCCGCTTGCGTTGCCGCCTTTGGATTGCGACTCGTCGTCGTAACGCTTTGCCGATAGGAATAGGGGGGCTTACCTTGATGGCGATTGGCGCAAAAGAGGCTTGATTTTTCGCTTCTAATCAATGATGTCGCCAAAGATTCGCGCTGATTTTTTAAGCGCTGCAAAGATAAGATCCGCCGTTTGCAACAATGCAAAAATAGTCTAAAATGGGGGAGGCTACTATGGGAGCTGTCAAAGGTTGGTTCAACGTATGGTTGGACTATATTAAGGAAGCGTACGGAGCTTTGCGCGGCGGCAAAGCTTTAGACGGCGGCGCGTTTGGCGGGCGCGTCTCCTTTCGCAGGTTCTGGACTTACGCGCTGGTAACGTTAGTTATTGCAATCGCGTTAAGCGTTATCGACGCTGTAATCTTCGTCAAGATTCTAGGGATTGGGATTACGCCGTTTTCGTCGCTCTTTGCTCTGGCGACGCTGATTCCGTCGATTAGCGCCGAGATTCGCAGAATGCACGACATAGGCAAAGTCGGCTGGTGGATATTAGTTCCGTTTTACGATATCTACCTGTGGCTTCAAAAAGGCGACGAAGGCGAAAACGCGTACGGCAAAGTTCCGACGGACGCCGCCTAGACAAAAAGCGCGTAAGAATCCGCGCTCTGCCGCGATTGCGGGCGTTTTCGACAATCGCGGTTTTATCTTCAGCTTATTAGTTAGCGGACATTTTTGGCTTGATTCGGCGGCGATCAAAGCGATACCGAATCGTCGTCTTGACAAATAAAATCCCGCCGCTCCAAAACTCTACGCGATCTTGCGCCGACAAGATGATCTGGATCACCGCGATGTACTATCGCAATTCGATAAACTTGCGCTGATGCGGCGAATAGTAATTTACGGCGACATTCACGGCTGTCTGGACGAATGGCGAAAATTGCGCCAGAAGATCGGCGTAAACGCGAACGACTGCGAAATCAGCGTGGGCGATCTGTTCAGCAAAGGACCAAAGCCGCTTGAAACGCTTCGCTACGCCAGAAACGAGGGCGTGATAACCATTGTGGGCAACCACGAAGAAAAATATCTCGAGATCGCATCGGCGGAGAAATATGGCGAATCGATTGAATCGCGCTCGTATATGGAGTTTTTCAACAGATTAAACGCCAACGATCTCGCTTATCTTTTTTCGTCGCCAAGATTTCTTAAGATAGCCAATTTGACGATCGTTCATGCGGGACTGACTAACTCGACGCGCCTGGATCGCTTAAGCGACGATCAGCGCTCTATGCTAACAAGGCTTCGATATGTCGGCGCGGGCGCTATGGATTACCGCTTCTGGTCGGAACTGTACAACGGCAATCAGGGCTTCGTCGTCTATGGACACACGCCGTGCGATATACGAAAAAACAGGCACGCGCTAGGCATCGATACGGGTTGCGTGTACGGCTACAAACTCAGCGCCGCGATTTTTGATCGGCGTTGCGAGCGATTTGACGCGGACGCGGCTAAAATCGAGCAGGTAGAGGCAAAGGAGCGCTATGTCTAAAACGGCAGCGTCGGCGCGCGGCTTGTTTGCGACCGCTTTACAGACAAACTAAAATATCTTTGCGGCGTTTTTGTATTGACGATAAAGGTTTTTTGTAATAGTATTGCGCCTCGCGTTTTTACCGATCCGTTAGCTCAGTTGGCAGAGCATCTCACTTTTAATGAGAGGGTCGTTGGTTCGAATCCAACACGGGTCACCAAATTGCGCGGACGACTTTGGTCCCCATCGTCTAGCGGCTAAGGACCCCGTCTTTTCGAGGCGGCGACAGAGGTTCAAATCCTCTTGGGGACGCCAAGATACGAAGCGCTAAAATTACGAATATGGTCGCTTAGCTCAGTTGGTAGAGCGCCACCCTTACAAGGTGGATGTCATTGGTTCGAGCCCAGTAGCGACCACCACGCGTGGTTCGGTAGCTCAGTCGGTTAGAGCGCCGCCCTGTCACGGCGGAGGTCGCGGGTACGAGCCCCGTCCGGACCGCCACGCTCCAAGCGGGTTTGCTGGGAATCGGTCGATTCGCCAAACTGCTTTGGGTAGCGCTCTGGGTAGCGCTTTCAGGTTCGGCGATAGCCGTTAATATATATTAACGCCCCCCGCTAACCTCCATTAACGCCTCTGTTAATATATATTAACGCTCTTGTTAATCTCCATTAGCGCCCCCGTTAATGGGTATTGCCCTTATAGTATTAACTTATTAGAGAGAATTAACCAATGAAAACACACACAAAGGCGACAGCCCGAAGCTAAACGCCTCGCGGCGGTGTGTGTTTGGCGAGGATTTTTCTTTTTTTCAGATATTTATTATGTAACGCATAACCGCCTTATGCGATAAACGCTCGTTTCCTAACTCAAGCTCGACTGCGCCAGCAGTGAGCAGACAAGCGATAGCGCGTCAGTCCCGGCTTCGTTCGCGCCGCGCCGATACGAGCTATCAATAGCGCTATTGACGGAGCGTAAGCATACCGCCTATTATTCAAACTAAAGCCCAAAACCGCCGTCTCTGGAATGACCAACCGATTTGTAGCGAATTCGTTTTACTACGTCAGGCAACAGACTTTGCAGATCACGGTTGCCTTCAAGTATATCAAGCGTATAAACAATATCGCGTCTGGCGTTGAGGCTTTTTATGCGCGGTAAAGCGATACTATTTACGTTTAAGTCGCGGGCAATATATAGAATATCGCGCCCCGACTCTTGTTTGTTGAATTGTTCCCACTCGATCTCATAATCGCACTTTTCCGCAAGTTCTCTTGTGAATTCGCGCAAAGTTCTACTGTTGCCATCAGCGAATGGATGAATATAATCTGCCAGCGAATAAATATTCGCGATCGCGTTAGAAAAAATCATAGGATCGAACTTAGAAAGTTTATCGGGATTAGCGGCTTTTAATATATCCGCCAGTTCATTTTCCGCGTTTTTGTCCATAGGCGAGTACGCTACAAAGGTCGAAATGCGAGCGCTTTCTAATTGACGGCGTTTTACCCAGTCAAGACCTTTTGGGACAGGTTTTCTGAATATTCCCGGAGTTACGTCGCTAAATCCCATCTTTGGCAGATCTTGAAAAATACGGCGGTTAATCTCTTTCAAATGATCTATGTCGAAATTGCCGCGGACAGGATCGAGAAACAACTCCGCGATACGGCGTTTAGTTTTCTCTTTCTCGATCGACGGACGATCTTTATCTGTGCTCATTTCGCCGTGTATTCGGCGAGCGAAATTTCTCCATTCACAAAACGTAAGTCATGTTCATCGTTTTCGTCAAGCTTGAAGCCTTCTAGCGCAACCGACGCTGTTGCGTATCTGACCGCTTTTGCCCGTTTAGCTCGTTCTTGTTCGGATATTACGTTTTTTTTATGGCTGCCAGTATAAACTGTTTCG
Organism: Helicobacteraceae bacterium; assembly: GCA_031268655.1. Taxonomy (GTDB): domain Bacteria; phylum Campylobacterota; class Campylobacteria; order Campylobacterales; family SZUA-545; genus JAIRNH01. Next base: position 11,206 of record JAIRWX010000044.1, read on the forward strand.
CAGGTTTCGCCAACAACATTGCCGTCTTCCGTAATTACAGCAATCGCCATATTCTCCTCCTTGCGCACCCCGCATTATACCATATTTCGCGCCAAAAGTCGTCGTCAAGTTAATTTGACCATATGGTAGAATTACAAGAATTTTAGACTGATTGCAAGGGCAAGAGGAGGCTAGTATGAGGGTTTCGACGTTTGTGATAGGCGCGTTTGCGCTGATAATGAGCGGGTGCGCCGCAACTGTTGGTTTAATTTCTTTAGCAAAACAAGACAGTGAAAGAGCGCAGATTAAAAGCGAAGCCCTTGAAAACTGCCTAGACGCAGATTGCAGATCACGTACAATCGACGCATTTGACGATTGCTCAAGCGGCAGTAGAAGTCAAAATGCAAAGACGAATTGTTATAAAGATGTTTTCAACAACATCAGACAGCGTTTAATCGCTGATTGCGATAAACAAAAAGATAACGCCGCCTGCTTACAAAATATACCTGCTGAAAAAATAACAGAATAATTAAGAGGCATTCGAAACGAAACCAAAAAGGAATAACTTATTTTTGCGATCCGTTTTCTATTGTTTCGCCGTCTTTTGTGATAAATTCATAGCTTAGATCAATGTTTTCTTTATTCGTTCTAAGCGCAATAAGGTATGGAAGTATCGATTTTAGATCTACGCATTTTTTCGTTGGTATAACTAATTTACCCGACACATTCCTTTTATCCAACCCCCCCTTTTTCGTTGATATATCTTGCAACATATAAAATTGACGATATTGCTAAATATTGGCGATTTTGGAGTGTCGGCGGGTATTTTTTGACTGTCGGCGGTCGGTTTCAACCTGTGGGAGCTAAAATTACATTATGAATAAAGCAAAATACGGTAAACGCATCGTCGTAGAGCTTCCTCAAGAGTTGATTTCTATAATACCTTGCGCCAACAACGCGATTAGAGCGTTTATTTTGGGCAATTTAGGCGAAATTTCGCGCCCGGCGTTAAATAAAGGTAAAAACGCCGCCTTGCGTTTATCAAAAACAACGCTGGAGCTAATAAATTATAAACGGCGATCCTGGCGCTGGACAAAAAGAGAGGTAATTGTTGCGGCTTTAACGCTGGCGACGGCTAAAGGTTATTTTGTATTAGACAACGAGGCGACGCTACGCGAGATCGACGAACGCGAAGCCCGCTACGAACAAAATAGAAAAATACAAAAAATGTGATGCTTATACGCCTATTCGAAATCAGTTACGGCGAAATAAGACTGTGAATTTTGTTTATACCTTCGGCAGCTACGTCCGTTTGAACCTGATAGTAGCGTTTGGTAACGCGAGTATTCGTATGTCCCAAAATAGCCGCTAAGACCACTTCGCTCATTCCAGAGTTTGCGCCAATATTCCCGATCAAATGGCGCAGATCGTGTATGCGCAAAGGCTTATTGATTTCAGCCTTAGCGCAAATATCCTTCCAAGCGTGTTTTGTGTTCGATATTTTATTTCCCGTAGCCGGGCTGGGGAATACTAAGCCTGCTTGAGTAGGACTGAGTTTTAAGGCTTCTATAAGTAAAGGCGTAAGGCGATAAGTCATATGCTTTCTGGCTTTATTTATAGAAGCTGGAATATAGTAAACGCCCTTTTCTAGGTCAATCATCTCCCATGTAAGGCTTAAAACTTTAGCTATCACATCTGGATTTATAATAGTTATTTTGCGAAAAATAAAGCGCTCTGACAACGTGCTTTTACCTGCTCCGTTGGGTCCGGCAACAATGACTAATGACGGTCTATTCTCCATCTTTTATAATCTTGATAACTTTATCGTTATCTCCTAGCGTATCGACTTCAATAAGCTCGATTCTTCCATTTGGATACTTCGTCACAACGCAACCCTTCGGAGTATCTTTTTCACGATACGCGACAGGGTGTCCTTGCGCCAATATTTCAGCGCCCGCATTCCAATCGTTGGCACTGAATTTGTGGCGACTTTGCCGATCAAAGATTTCGTTCAAGCGCGGATACAACCGACTCCAAAACGCTCTGATCGGAGGAGATATTAAACCAGTTGAACTGCGTTCCGCTTTGCATTACGCCGCCTAAGAGATCGCCCGAATCCCGATTTTGCAGATCAAGCTCGGCGACCTCAAAGCCGTCGCCGGTGTTGGCAAGTTTTCGCAAACGCGGATTATCGGGATTATTGGAGTACAAAAAGCACCACGCCTTTTGTCCCAGCCTGCCTACGCGCCCGCGCAACTGATGAAGCGTGGCAAATCCCAGCCGCTCCGCGCCGACAACGACGATCGTGTTAAGTCTCGGCAGCGATATACCGACCTCCACGACCGTTGTCGCAAGTAAGATCGCGCCTTTCTCGCGGAATGCTAGCAGCGTCTCCTCTTTTTCCCGATCTTTGCCGTGCGTAACGTATACGCGCTCAAAGCGGTTCTCCCAATAGCCTTGCGCCTCTTCCAAACTCTGATATTCGTTTGTTTCGCTCGCCTCGATCAGCGGATAGACGATCAACGCCTGAGACCCTGACGCGATCTGCGTTTTTATATGCGCGATCAGCTCGCCAAAGTCGGCGCGCGCGATCGTTTTTGTTTCTATGCGTCTCTTAAACGGCGTTGTTTTGATTGCCGTGATATTCAAAAGAGAACTTTGAATCATCGCCAAGGTGCGCGGGATCGGCGTGGCGGAAAACTGAAAAAAGTGCGGTTTTCCGCCGCCGCCGCTTGTGAGATCGCCCAGCTTTTTGCGTTGATTCGCTCCAAAACGGTGCTGTTCGTCGATCATCACGCAAGCGACGCTTGGCAGTTTGCGATGCAAAAGCGCCTGCGTGCCGATAAAGAGATCCGCGTCCGATTCGTTGAATAGGTTGTCGTTTTTTAACGTATCGTCTTTTTGCGTTACAAAGCCGATCGTAAGCAAGCCGCCAAGATATTTGCGCGCCTCCTCGTAAAGCTGGCTGGCAAGCAGCGTCGTGGGCGCCATCAGTACAGATCGCGCTTTGCCGACCATAAAGGCGATCGAAAGCATAACCATCGTCTTGCCGCAGCCTACGTCGCCCGCGATCAACCTTCGCGCCTGAACATTTTGCGCCAGATCGTTTCGGCACGCCTCGATCGCAAGGCGCTGATCGCCCGTAAGCGCAAACGGCAGGCTTTTTATAAACGGCGCGGGATCGGCGTTAATCGCGGCGATCGCCGGCAAAACCAGCCGTTTAGCGCGCAATCTTTTCATAAACGAAAATATCTCGGCGTATTTAAGCGCGTAAATGGTCTTTTCGTCGTCGAGACTAGGCGGCGTTTGCGGAAAATGCAAGTTGAAAAGTTCTCTCGCGGCATCCGACGGCAACCCTTCAGCGATCAAGTTCCGTTCGGTAACCGCGGCGGCGATAGCCGCTTTGTCGGATCTGTTTTTATACTGCGGCTCGATTTTGCCCGCGCTTTTGACCGAGATCGGCTGGATCATCTCTAAGCCAAATCTGCCCCGCTCGACTTTGCCATAAAGGTTCAGCGTCGCGCCGCGCTCGAATTGCGCCTTTTGCCAGCTTTTGGCGTGAAAATAGACCGCGGCAATTTCGACGTTCCAATTTTGCGAAAACATCTGCGCGGAAAACATTTTGCCCGTATCGCGCTTGTTGATCGTTCGGGCTACGCATAGGCAATGCGCGCCGATCGTCGGATGTTTGGTTATCCTAAAATCGCGCCACGTTTTCGGCGCGCCCAACGCCAACTCAATCGCCGACGCGCCGCGCGGCTTCGCGCTTGGATTATCAGAAGGCAACCGCGTCGTCAATCTTGCTCATTATTTTCGCCGTTTCGTCTAACGCCGTTACGATCTTTATGTAATGCGTTATATCTTCGTAAGATAGCGCGCCGCCTTTACGATCTTTTAACCATTTTTGCGCGGGCTGATAACCGCCTATATAAAACTCCCAAGCGGTTTGCGAAACGCCGTGAAAATACTGATCCGCGTTGATATATACTTTATCGGCGACAAAAACGGCTTTTTCAATTATATTACTGCCGCTTCTCGGAAAATCGGAGCTTATATGCGGTAAAACTTTAAGCAGATGAAGCTCGCGCAAAGTTTTACCAAATCCGACCAACTTCCAAAAATCCGCTTGCTTTGTTGGATATGGGATTTTTGGAAAATCAATTTTAAGAAACTCTTTGTATTTTTCTCTATAAGCGGGCGAATGCAAGACAGCGTAAATATAATCTAAAATATCTATCGGGGCAAAAGTGTCTTCTGCCTGTTCTTTCTCTTCCGTAAAACGTAATTCTATCCGCCAAGCTATCTCGTCAACAATCTCTTTTTTTAGGTTAGGACTACGCTTTTCTCCCGTAAAAAATTTGCCGGGGTATAGGTAGAGAGGGAAAATCATACCTCTGCCTCTATAATAAAGATTCAAATCAACTATCTTCTGAGTTAAAAATATCAAATTCCATAGCATAGAACCAACGACTTGGCCTTGTCTGCCAATTATTAATCCTGCGTTTTTACCTTTCAAAAAATGCTGCATAACGTTTCCGCGAGGCATACAATGAAATCCTTTGGAACGACCGGTATAATATGTGTATCGCATATCAAAAGGGCGATAATTGATTTCGGCTATTTTGTTAAAATCAAGGTTGATCGCTAAGTCTTTTTTTGCGTTATCAACGCTCCAATCTCTTGAATCTTTTCCTAAAGAGAATTTTTTGCGAGCGGTTTCAGTATCTAATTTTATAAACTCCGTTATCGTGTCTTTTACGCTTTGCTTCGTGGCGCATATTGTAAAATCATCTCTAGCCGTTACAATTCCAACTGAATTTATCCTAAATAGCTCCTGTATGCCAAATCCCTTTTCATACTCGTTTTGCAATGAAAAATCTTTCGGAATAAAAAAATAATTTTGTGCAGACGGTTCTAATAAAGTAAATTGCGAGTTATCAATAATTGAGCTTTCGGCGAGCCATTGATATTTTGTTTCGCGCTTGCCAAATAGATCGAGATGATAAACTTTAGCAAGATCGCTTTTGGCTTTTTTACCAGTTTTGACAAATATATTGATCGATACGCCCTGTTGAATATCAAATATATTTTCGTCCTTGCTTCCGTCGGGCGCGATCTCTTTTTTCTTCGCGTTGCCGTGCAGATCAATAATATAGATTTGATCGAATGTTTGTAGCAGATGATAACGCATGCCTCTAAAAGTTGGATTGTCCAAAAAACTGTGATTATTGATATAGGCTACGATACCGCTTTGCTTTCTTTCTATAAAATATTCGGCAAGCCGAATAAACTTAACGTAATCGTCGTTTAGCCACTTTATATTTTTTTCTTGCAAAGCGCCGACGCGCGGCTCAAGTTTATATATGTTCAGCAGATTGTTGATCCACCTATTTTTGTTTGCCGATTCGCCGCTATATGGAGGATTGCCAAGCACAACCATAATCGGCGATTCTTGTTTAACGCGGCTTGCAAGCGCCGATTCTTCGGCTATAAAACCGTAAAACGACGGCGTGTTATATTGTTTCTCGCCCTCCAATGAATTAGTTAAAAAGATATTAAAACGCCGATCGCCATTGTTTATAAATCCCGTCTCTTTCAATATAATATCTAGTTTCAAATGAGCGATAGCATAAGGCGCCATTAACAGTTCAAGCCCAAATAAACGCGGAATTAAATGTTCGTTCACATAGTTGTTCCATGCGCCTTTATGCGGATTTTGTTCGTAAATAAGACGGACTGCTTCGGCTAAAAACGCGCCTGTTCCCGTCGCTGGATCGAGAATCTGAACAAGGTGTTCCGTTTTGCCGTTATTTTCGATCTTGCTTGTATCGCCAAGTCCTTCTTGCAGGCCAAACTCGCTTTTAAGCAGATCGTTGACCGCGCTAACTATAAAGCGCGCGACCGGTAGCGGCGTATAATAAACTCCGCGTTTTTTTCGGGCGGCTGGATCGTAACAATTAAGAAAGGTTTCGTAAAAACGTATAACGGGATCGTCCATGTTAGTCGATTTGCCAAATCCGCGCAAAATCTCAAACATATCTACATAGTTAAAAATAGCCGCCAAATCGTCTATAATCCAAACGATTCGCCGATCGATCTCCACCCCTGCTATATAAACAAAAAAACGCCTTAAAAAAGGGTTGGAATACGGAATAGATTTGGCGGCGGACTCTCGCGTAAAATTGTCTGTGGAGCTATGAATACGCGCCGCGAACATTCCATAGGCTATTGTTTGCGCGTAAATATCGGAGAAATCATCGTATGAAAGACCTTTAATCAACACATTTTCAAAGATGTTATATTGCTCGATTAGGCTTTTATCGTCATATTCCTTGTCGCCAAAATCCAGCGCGGCTTTTATAACCTCTCTTAATAGCTTGGCTTTTGCCGCCATAACTTCGGCTAATTCCGAAGATGTTGCGATCGTTTGACTAACATAGCCGATAAAATTTGCGAAAAACTCTTTGAAACGATCAAAGTTCTGTTTTACAGGTTCTATTTTGCCATTTATTATCTTTGCTATTTCGCATTCGCCATACGACTCGCCATCGCGAAAAAACCAAAACGTCATATAGTCGGTTATCGCAAGATTTGAAAGCGCCGCTTTGTAACGATTAAATTGATTTTTGTGTTTAGCGGAATGTAGATTTTCGCCTATATCTTTAGTCTCGACATAACCGAGCGCCAACGCGCTTTTCGCGAGTATAAAATCGGGCGCGCCGCACGCTATGCGAGTAGGTTCGTTGGTGGCTTCAACGCCAAAGGATTCTATAAGCGCTTGCAGATAGGGTCTATAGGCGTGTTCCGTTGCATTGCCTTTTTGATAGGCGTTTGACAAGTCGTCTATATATTTTGCTATCAACTTAAAGCTCCTTAGGCTCGTTAAAGCGTCGCTAATCCTCGTTGGTTACGATAAAGAAACTCAAACGGATAATTTCGGGATGCGCGGCGATAAATTTGTTCAGATCGTCCAATTTAAGCGTTTCGATCTTCTTTAGCTGCTCCTGCTGCCACCCGATCGGTTTGCCGCGGTAAAAATCTCCGTAAGCGCGGCTTAAGCGTTGCCCCATAGTCTCGTTGCGAAGCGGTTCGCTGCCCAGCATAAAGCGACGCGCCTCGTCAAGCTCTTTTTGCGTGGCTCCGTTTTTCACAAAGTCTGCTATAACGCTTTTTACGAGAGAGATCGCCTTCTCTTGCGATTCCAACTTGGTTTGCAGATGTCCGCTGAAACGCGCGCTCGTTAAAGAGAGACTAGAATAGGCGTAGGCGGAGTAGGCAAGCCCTTCTTTGACGCGAATTGCCTCCATAAGCCTGCTTCCAAAGCCCGACGCGCCCAATATGAACGACGCGACGGCGGCTTTGTAACCCTTGTCGTCGTCGTAACGCAGATTGTACGGCGCGCCAAAATAGATATATGCCTGCTTAGTGTCGCGTTTAATCGTTTTCGTCCGTCCGTCGCCCGCCGCTTCGTAAAAGGCAAGCTCCGCTTTTTTACCGCCGGGCAGAACGTTTAATATCCGCTCGCCCCACTTTTTCGCCTCCAAGACGCTAAGATCGCCGCCGAATAATAGAACGGCTCGCTCTTTGACCAATGCGGTTTTAATATGGTTTTCAATCTCTTTCAGCCCGATCTTTTGCGCGCTTTGCCAATCGCCCATCACCGGACGCGCAAGCGGAGAGCCTTTATATAATATCTCGTTTAATCCGCGCTCGGCTACGTAGTCGAAATCGGCTTCCATCGAACCAAATTCGCCTTGCGCCGCGATCTTAATCTTTTTCAGGGTATCGCTGGTCAGATTGGGGTCTCTAAGCAGCGCGATCAGGCTATCTACGCCTTCGTCAAACTGCTCCGTTAACGAGCTAAGATGGATCGAAAAACTCTCTTTTCGCGCATGAAAATTAAGCGCGATCGCCCTCTCCTCCAATGCGCGAGCGAAGGCGATCGCCCCTAATTTTTTCGTGCCGTCGTCTAGTAACGCGCTCGTTAAGTACGCGACTCCCGATCTTGCGCCGTCGCCGATCGAACCCGAACCTAAAAAGACGATCTGCAGGCTGACGATCGGCAGTTTGCGATCCTCCTCGATTAGCAGCGGCGCGTCTTTGACGTATTCGATATGCATAGCCAAAATAAATCCTTGCAGTAAAAATAAAACGGCGCAAAAGCGAACCATCGTAACCTCCAAAAGGGTAATGTTATCAAAACATCGCGCCAAAACGGCAAAGATATATGGCGCTACGATGTCGCAAATCGTATCAAGGAAGAGGTATGCAACGGCAGGCGATCGAGCGAGTAGCCAAAGCGATCGAGACGATCAAAGCAGGTAAGATGGTTATACTGATCGACGACGAGGATCGAGAAAACGAAGGCGATCTGATGTACGCTGGCGCGCTCTCCTCGCCGACGCTGATGAATTTTATGGTCAAAGAGGCTAGAGGACTTGTCTGCGCCGCGCTTGATCGCGCCGGCGCCGAGCGGCTGCAACTAACGCCGATGACGGACAAAAACACCTCCGCGCACGCAACGGCGTTTACGATAAGCGTGGATGCAAAAACCGCCAGAACGGGCGTTTCGGCTTACGAGCGGCACGATACAATCGCTTTGTTAGCCGATCCGTTAAGCGCGCCGGAGGATTTCGTCCGCCCGGGTCACATATTTCCGCTGATAGCAAAAGACGGCGGAACGCTTGTGCGCACGGGGCAAACCGAAGGCTCGGTCGATCTCTGCCGCCTAGCGGGACTCGCGCCGTGCGGCGTGATCTGCGAGGTACTTAAAGATGACGGAACTATGGCGAGACGAGACGATCTGGACAAATTTTCTAAACTGCACAATATACCGATTGTCTATATCGCCGATCTGATCGAATACCGTCTGCAACGCGAATCGCTGGTGAGCCGCCGAAAGATCGAGAAAGGAGCGCTGTTTGGCGCGGCGGTAACGATCGGCGAGTGGGTCGATCATCTGGGGCACACTCACCGCTCCGTCGCTTTTGGAGAAATCGGCGAGGAGAGCGCCGTTAAATTTCATCTGATAGATTCCGACGCGGCGCTGCTACTAGACGATCGACGCTTTAGCGGACTGCTTAAGGCGATCGAGCATCTTAAGCAAAACGGCGGCGTGTTGCTGCTGCTTGAAGGGGGCGCTAAAAACGCGAAAAAAGAGTTTGGAATCGGCGCGCAAATTTTGACGCGGCTTGGCGTTAAGCGATTTACCCTGCTTGCCACGCGAGAGATCGACGAGCCTACGCCGTTGGCGGCTTTTGGTCTGGAGATGACGGGCACAAAGCTTTTTTAATCGGGCGCGATATCGAACGCAAAGCGGCGGGCGATCTATGTTTTGGCGACGCTAAATAGAAGCGTTATAGAAGCGCCTTTGCCCTCTTTACTCTTTACCTTGATTGATCCGCCGTGAAACAGCGCGATATGTTTGACGATGGCAAGCCCCAGCCCCGTGCCGCCCGTCTTTTTTGAACGCGATTTGTCCACGCGGTAAAACCGCTCGAAAATTCTGTTTCGCGCCTCTTTGGGAATGCCTATCCCGCTGTCCGACACGCGAACGGCGGTATGTTTTTCGGTTGATCTGATCTTGATTTTGACCGATCCGCCGCGCTTGTTATACTTGATTGCGTTATCGGCGAGATTGTACAGCGCCTCGAACATCATCGATCGGTTGGCGCGCATAACGCCCTCGCCCTCCACGCTCGCAACCACCTCGTTGTCCGCCGCTTTGAACGCGAGCGCATCGATAGTCGCCGTCGCAATCTCTCTGAGATCGACCATTTCAAACGATTCGTTTCGTTTACCTTCGTCAAGCTCGGAGATCATCATAATATCCTCGATCAGCGCGATCAGCCGCGCCGCCTCGTCCTTGATCTTGGCGTAAAATTCCCGTCTGTCGCATTTGCTCACCATGCCGCCGCAAAGCATCTCCGCGTAGCCGTAGATACTTGTGAGCGGCGTTTTCAGTTCATGCGAAACGTTTGCGGAAAACTCGCGGCGCAGATCAATCAACTTGGTCTTTTCGGATAACTCCAGCTCGATCCGTTCGCGTTGCGCGGCGATCGTTTCGGCAAATGCGCTAAGTTCCTTGTAGGGCGCCTCGAATTTCGAGTTGATATCCACGCCGTTGATCGGATCGACTATTTTGCGCGTGAGCCTGTCAGCCATAATAAACGATAGCGCTATCGCTACCGCCACAATGCCCGCTATGATCGGCAGACCGCCCGCAAACGCGCCAAAAACGCTGTTTGTCGTTATCGCCGCGCGTAGGATTGCGCCGTCCTTTAATCGGATCGCGTAATAGTAGGTCTCCGTTTTAAGCGCGTTGGAAAACCGCTTGGATTCGCCCGCGCCATATTTCGCCGCGGCTATAAACTCCCGACGATCGGAGTGATTTTCAAGCGCCGCGACGTCCGCCGCGTTGTCGAACAAGACCGTTCCGTTGCCGTCGATCACGCTGATTCGCGTCCGATCGCCGATAAAAGCGGACAATTTTTGCGTTATCGCGCTGGAATTCTCGTCGGCAAACGGGGCGATCAGAGTCTTAAGCGATTGGCGCGCCTCGTTGGTAAACCGTCCGTAAAACGCGAACGAAAGCGCAAAAACGGTTAATACGAGCGTAATCGCCGCCAGCCCCGCCATATAGATATATATCTGTTTTTTCAACGACCGCTCATTCGATCTTATATCCCACGTTTCGCACGGTCGCTATCCTAGCGCCCGCCTCGCCCAGCTTTTGGCGCAAAGATTTGATATGCATATCCACCGTGCGGCTCTCGCCGAGATAGTCAAAGCCCCACACCCGCTCTAACAGCATATCCCGCGTAAGAACGACGCCGTTGGCGCTCATCATATATTTAAGCAGCTCAAACTCCTTGAAAGTCAGCGCGATCTCTTTTTCGCGCGCGAACACGACGCGGCGATCCTTGTGCAGCGAAATCTCGCCGATTTTGATCTCGTCGCCCTCGCTTTCGCACCTGCGCAAAACCGCCTTGATTCGCGCAATCGCCTCCAGTACGGAAAACGGCTTTGATATATAGTCGTCCGCGCCCAGATCAAGCCCTTTGATCCTGTCCATCTCCGAAGTTTTGGCGGTAAGCATAATAATCGGGATCGCTTTGGTTTTCTCGGCTTGCCTCAGCCGCTTTAAGATAGAGATTCCATCCTCTTTGGGCAGCATAATATCCAGCAAAATCAGCGACGGCGTTTGTATCTCGAGGGCGGCGCGCAGCGAGTCCGCGTCCGCGAAGCCTTCGCATTTGAAGCCCGACGAATTAAGCGCGTATAACGTCATTTCGCGGATATTGTCGTCGTCTTCGACCATAAACACGCTTTGAGTTTTTTTGCCCATGCCTTATAAAACCCGCTTGTTTTTGCGCGTTCCCGAAATTGAAAATATAACCCATTCCGCTATATTCACCGCGTGATCGCCGATGCGCTCGTAGTATTTCGCTATTTGCAGCAGATCGATAGCCTCCTCCCCGCAGTTGGGATCTCTATGCACAAGATCGATCGTATCCTTTTTTGCCGTTAAATATAGCGTATCGACTACGTCGTCGCGGTCGATCACCGCTTGCGCCAGCTCCAAATCCATGCGCGCGTAAGCGTCGACGCTGTCGGCAACCATTTGGATCGTATTCTTCGCCATCTCGGATATATGCTCCAGATCTTTGACGCATTCGCGGTTGGTAAGATACGCGCAAAGCTCGGCTATATCGGCGGCTTGATCGGCGATGCGCTCCATATCGGTGATCATCTTAAGCGCCGCCGAGACCTGCCGCAGATCGCCCGCGACGGGCTGCTGTTTGAGCAGTAGCTTCAAGCACTGGCTTTCAATATCCCGCTCCTTGTCGTCGATCAGATCGTCGCCCTCGACTACGACGAGCGCCGCGCCAATATCGCCCGTTAGCAACGCCTTCGTCGCCTCCGTTATAGCGCTCTCTATCAGCGCGCCCATTTCGATCATACTCTGCGTCAGTTTTGATAGTTGTTCGTTAAACGTAGTTCGCATTAACCAAATCTCCCCGTAACGTAATCTTCGGCGCGTTTATCCTTTGGCATAGCAAAGATCGTTTCCGTTTTATCGTATTCAATCGCTTCGCCAAGCAGAAAAAACGCCGTCGCGTCGCTGATTCTCGCGGCTTGCTGCATATTGTGCGTTACGATTACAATCGTATATTGTTCGCATAGTTGCAACAGCAGCTCCTCAATTTTACCAGTAGAGATCGGATCGAGAGCGCTTGTCGGCTCGTCTAGCAGCAACGCCTCCGGCGCGACGGCTAACGCTCGGGCTATGCAAAGTCGTTGCTGTTGTCCGCCGGATAGCCCAAGCGCGGGCTTTTTCAGACGATCTTTAGCCTCGTCCCACATCGCGGCGTTTACAAGCGACCGCTCTACGATCACATCGAGTTCCGCCTTGGATTTCACGCCGTGCGAGCGCGCTCCAAAGGCTATGTTGTCGTAAACGCTCATTGGAAACGGATTTGGCTTTTGAAAAACCATTCCGACGCGCTTGCGAAGCAAATTTACGTTCATGTCCCCGTAAATATCCTCGCCAAACAGCTTCGCCTCGCCCGTTATTACGCAGCCGTCGATCAGATCGTTCATACGGTTCAGCGTCCTTATAAGCGTCGATTTTCCGCAGCCCGAAGGTCCTATGAAAGCCGTAATCTCGTTTTTGGCTATTTTCATATTGATGTTTTTAAGCGCGTGAAAATCGTCGTAGTACAGATTTAGCCCGTTAATATCAAAGCAGTTCATACGCTGCCCGCCCTTTTCGCAATATATTCCGAGATAGCGTTGATTAAAATCACAATAGCAAGCAACACGGCTGCCGTGGCGTAGCCTTCGTTAATATGTAGCCCCTCGCTTGAGAGCGCGTACATATGCACCGACAGCGTCCGCGCCGATTCCATAGGCGTTTCGGGTATCTGCGCCACCGTGCCGGAGGCGTAGATTAACGCCGCCGTTTCGCCGACAATCCGTCCGATCGCGAGCGCCACGCCCGCGAATATGCCTCCCATAGCGGAAGGCAACGCAATCCTCAAGACCATGCGCAATTTGCCCGCGCCAAGTCCGAACGCGCCTTCGCGGTAAGCGTCGGGAACGGCTTTTAACGCCTCTTCGGCGCTTCGTATAATAAGCGGCAGGATCATAATCGCCAGCGTAAAAGCGCCTGCGAGCAACGAAAAGCCCCAGCCCAGAAAGGTAACGAAGAACAGCATTCCAAACAAACCGTAGATAATCGACGGAATGCCCGCTAGCGTCTCGGCGGTTACGCGAGCGATTTTAGCCGCCGCGCCATTGCGATTTGCGTACTCGGCGAGATATATCGCCGCGCCCACGCCAAGCGGAACGGCGATAGCCAGAGAGAGAACGGTCATCACAACCGTAGAGATCATCGCGGGCGTGAGCGAGGCGTTTTCGCTGGTGTACTCCCACTCAAAGATCGAGGGCGTTATATGCGGAACGCCTTTGAAGAGAATGAAGCAGACGATAAAAACGAGCGCGGAAATCGTAATGAGCGCCGCGCCCCACACGACAAACCCCATAACGCGCTCAAAAAAGTTGTTGCGGCTCATTTAACGCTCCTGTTCGCCAGCGCCGAAACGCTAAGATTAATGATCATAATAAAGACAAACAGAACTACGCCCGTGGCTATCAGCGCCTCGCGGTGCAGATCCGCCGCGTATCCCATCTCTATTACCACGTTTGCGGTCAAGGTGCGAACCCCGTCGAAAATAGAGCCCGGCATTCGCGCCTGATTGCCGGCGACCATAATCACCGCCATTGTTTCGCCGATCGCCCGCCCCACGCCGAGCGTCGCGGCGGCTAAAACGCCCGATTTCGCCGCCGGCAGGAGCGCGAAAAATATGGCGCGATAGCGACCCGCGCCAAGCGCCAACGCGCCTTCGTAGTAGCTGTTTGGCGCGGCGCGAATCGCGCTTTCGGAGATCTCTATAATAGTCGGCAATATCATCACGCCTAGCAGAATGCTCGCGGACAGTATGCTCGCGCCCGTTATGGGTATCAACGTTATCATCGCGAAAAACCCGTAAACGACCGAGGGAATGCCCGCTAACAGCCGTACGATCGGTTTTACAATCCGATAGGGTCTTGGCGGACATATTTTGGCGAGAAAAACTGCGGTAAGCGTTCCGATCGGAACGCCTATAACGATCGCTCCTGCGGTTATGTAGAGACTGCCGACTATCATAGGAAATATCCCAAAGAGCGGCGGTTCGTCCGTCGGAGACCACTCCGTCCCGAAGATAAAGCGAAAAAAGCCAATTTCGGCTATGGCCGGCGCGCCGTTAAACAGCAAAAAGAAGCATATTAACGAAACCGCCAGAATTGACGCGAGCGCCGACGCGAAAAAGAGGGCGCTCGCAATTTTTTCCTTTACCGCGCTCATTTGAGCGCTTCGCTCCACTTAAGGGTTTTGCCCGTGAAGATCGATTTAACCTGCGCTTTTGTCAGATTGTCCAGCGGGTTTTCGTTGTTGACGATCAGCGCCACGCCGTCAAGCGCGATCTGCGTCGCTTTCAACCGCTGCAACTCGCTCTCTTTTAGATCGCGGCTTACCATGCCTATGTCGCACGTTCCCTCGATCGCGCCGTTTACGCCCGCGGAGGAGTCGCTCATCTGAATTTCGATTTTCGCGTTGGCGTTCACGGCTAGATACGCCTCTCTGAGTTTCTCCATAACGGGCGTAACCGAAGAGGAGCCGGCGATCGTAATCCTGCCCGAAGGCTTGCTTCCGCTGTAAGATCGCGCGTGATCATCGACGGCGATGTAGTTTTTGGAGACTACGGACTGCCCGTCTTTGGAAAGAATAAAGTCGATGAAATCCTGCGTTAACGCGGAGACGCCGCTTTTTATGACGATATTAAACGGACGCGAGATTTTATAAGCGCCGCTCTTGATGTTCGCCGCCGAAGGCGTTACGCCGTCAATCTTGACGGGCTTGATCGTGTCGTTTAGCGATCCAAGCGAAATGTAGCCGATAGCGTAACGATCCGTAGCGACGTTGATCATCATTACGTCGGTCTGTTTGGCGATGACCGCCTCTTTGGTCGTCAGATCTTTTCGTTTGCCGTCGGAGGTTCTCTCCTCCACGCCGAAAAGCTCGATAAACGCGCCTCTTGTGCCGGAGCCGCTTTCACGCGAAACGACGTTGACGCCTTTTGCGGCGTCAAAGGCAGCCGCCTGAACGCTTGAAAACGCGATAGCCAACAGACAGAGCGTCGTCGGCAATTTCGGTAACCTTGACATTTTGTTCTCCTTGGTTTGGTTTGCGAGTCGCATCATAAACGCGCAATGTATAGAATTCTGGGCGCGGCAAGTAAAAAGCGGGTAAAATCGCGATCTTGTATGCGTCGATTTGTCGATATTGCACAGAATACAAGGCGGCGCTTTGGCGAGCTTTTTGCTTTATCGCCATATTGCGAAAGGAGACTGCATGAGCTCGTTATCGTTTTTTGATCCAGTCAAAATCGCGTTGGATTTTCTAGCCATTCAAGCCGACGCTATGCGCGGCAGAAAGCTTGAAATCGGCTTTGTACGATCAAACGAAAAGCTGAAAGTAGCCAAGTTGCTTGTAAACAAAGAGGAGAAAAAAGCCTTTTATGCGGCGGAGGAAAATTCGCCGTTACAAGAGCTTACGCCTGAAAAACTGACAACGATCGGCGGCGTCAAAATTATTTAGCAAAGCGGCGCGAAGGCTTTAACGCCCGTTGTAAGAGAACGAGCGAAGTAAAGACCAAAGCAAAGCCGTAGCGCGAACCGCCGTAAGGCGGCGGAACGCATACAGACCTGTTATATGCAGTTGCGCCATACTCCATTTTTTTATCTTGTTTTATCTTGAAATTATTAATTCCCCAATTTCTCCCGTTTCTAAATCAAATGAAAATCTATAATATTCATTTTCTATAAATACAAAAAAATATAATTCCATTCCTTCATAATATACATTATAAAATGCCAATGTTTCTTTATTTAATTTGATAATGTTATTCTCCGTAATATACGGAGAAGTTATAGTTAGATCTTTTTTATCCAATAATTTTCTAATGTTATATTCTTGAATATTATACCCATTTATAATATATGCTTCATTTATTTTTTTATTCTCTTCAATGACGGCAATATGTTTATTATCTTTTAATAATTTTGCAATAATTTTATTCCCATTTTGTATTCTATATTCCTGTCCGTTATAATTCCATTTTATACCAATGGGCAATAATTCGTAAACAGATAAATGTAATGGATTATTTTCCGTGTCATATTTTTTTCCTTAATAAACGTTAAACCATCTATTATATTTTCCATAAATTGCTGATTCTTCCTTGCTTCATTAAACCATTGTTTATATTATTTTGTCAATATTTTTCAGATATTTTTTATATAATTATTTTCCAACAAATTTTAGGCGCAATTGCATATAACGTTCCGGCTGTATATGACGTTTTTGCAAGCCCGATAAAGGAAACCGTAGGTTTCCAGGGCTTGCAAAAATGTGGGTTGAGTTGAGCGTGGGAGCATAGCGACCTAGCGAAACGGAACCCCGGAGCCGCCCAACGGGCGGCGGAGCGTATACAGTCCTGTTATGCGAAGTTGGGGCATTTTACATTAATTATTTTCTATAAACAATTCAAAATCATTTTTTATTGTTTTCCATATCTCTTCAATATCCTTGATTAATATTTCCATTTCACTCCAGTCTAATTCAGAACTGTAGGAATGTCTTATAAAATGTCTGAAATACATATATTTTTCCAATGGCTCTTTTATGTCTTCTCTAAAAATAATAATATTTTTCGAATTTAATCCAAACGATATTTCAAATAATGTTTTATGCCATCTGCCGTCATTAGGGACTTTTTCATTTATGGTTTTTAGAAAAAGTATAACGACACTTTCTATACCATTATAAAATGAATGTAATATTTGAGCTGCTGCCGTTATTTCTACAAAATCAGGAGTTTTTATTTTGCATAAATCCAGTAATGGTTTTGCATCGTTTAATAATTTTTCAATGCGAGA
>JAIRWX010000016.1 GCA_031268655.1 Helicobacteraceae bacterium
GTATTTATCGCCCCATGTGATGTTGCTTGATACGATCGCTCCGTCCTCGATCGCCTTTTTAGGCCATATAATCACATCTTTTTCTATATGAACATTAGCGCCTATTTCGCACTCTTCGGCTACGATCACGCCGTAGTTTGCCATCGTTTTCGATCCAATTGTAACGTCGTTACAGAAAACGGCGTTTTTAAGACGGCAACCCTCGCCCACTTTCACGTTGTTCCATAAGGTGCAGTCCTCTAATAGCGCTTTGGACTCGACGACGCAGTTAGCGCCGATGATCACATTGCGCAAAACCGCGTCTTTGGCGATTTTAACGTTGTTTCCAATTATCGCCGCGCCTTCCACGCTAACGCCCTTGGGCAATTCCGTCCCTTCGCTAACAAACGCGGCGCCGTCGCCGATCTTGATCCGCTTGCCGCCGATCGGGATCGCCGCTCGTTTGTTCAAAATGTCCTCCATAGCCTCGCGGTAACTGATGGGATTGCCCACGTCGCGCCAATAGCCCTGCGCGTCGTAACCCCAGAGCGTTACGCCCTCGTTCATCAGTTTGGGAAACAGATCTTTGGAAAAATCATAGTTGACGTTTTCGGGAATATAGGACAAAATCTCTGGTTCAAACACGTAGATTCCCGTATTGATCGTATCGCTGAACAATTCGCCCCAACCCGGCTTTTCCAAAAACCGCTTAATCTGCCCCTTTTTATCCGTGATAACCACCCCAAATTGAAGCGGATCGGCTACGCTTGTCAGGGTGATCGTCAGTTTTGAACGCTTGTTTTCGTGAAAAGCCACAATTTTTTTGAAGTCAAAATCGGTAACCAGATCGCCGCTGACGATCATAAACGGTTCGTCAAGCAACGCTTCGGCTTTTTTAACGGCGCCCGCCGTGCCGTAATCGTCGTCGGGTAAAACGTAGTCTATCTTAACGCCGAGCCCGCTTCCGTCCCCGAAATAGCTTTTAATTACTTCGGGCTTAAAATAAAGTAAAACGACAAAATCCCGTATGCCTATATCGCGTAATTGCGCGATGATATACTCCATCATCGGGCGGTTAGCCGCCGGAAGCATTGGTTTGGGGGTCGAATTTGTAAGAGGGGCTATCCTAGTGCCGAATCCTCCCGCCATCACTATCGCTTTCAAATTAGCCTCCTTGCCTTATTTTGTTTTATCGCTCCGCGTCGGGACGTCGAGCTCTACGCTCCCCTCGCGCAGATAGTATAACTATAATCAATTGCCATTTTTTATGTTCTCTAAGCCTTTCGTTGGCGCGGATTGAATAACGCTAACGTTATCTTTATAAATTGACATAGTTTTATTCATATTACGATCCGGCGTTATGGTTATACAGCTTGTTATAGTATTCGTTAGCCATTCGTCCCGAGTCAAACGCCGGAATAATGTCGCTTATACATGTGCGGACCATCTTCGTCCATTCGTTCGGATGATCGTAGTAGAGAGGAATAATCTCGTCCTCTAACATATCCATCAGATTTTTGTTGTCGATATAGTCCTGTTCCTCGGCGGGCAGTTTCGGATCGATCGCCGGAAGCGAGAAGCTGTTGCGTCTGTGGATTGAAAACTCCGGATGCCAGCCGTCCGGCACCGAAAGATGCAGACTGCCGTTCATACTCGCGGTCATGCCGCTTGTTCCGCTAGCCTCGCGGGTGATGCGAGGCGTATTCAACCAGATGTCGCTGCCCTGCTTCAACAAGCGAGAGAGACTTAATTCATAACCAACCAAAATAGCGCAACGTTTATACGCCTTTGTCAGATATACGATCTCGTTGAACAAATTTATAGAGTTATTGTCGTTTGGGTGAGGTTTTCCCGCCCAGATAATCTGTATCGGTTTTTCGTCGCGCGTTACAAGATATTTGAATCGCTCTATGTTGTGCGTAATCAATCTTGCGCGTTTATACTCCACGAAACGGCGCGACCATACGATTGTGAGGATATTGGGATCAAACAGCTTGCCGGTTTGATCCGCCACTTCGTCAAACAACAGCCTCTTCAGATGTTTTTTGCGAGCGACGATCTCAAAATCCTCGCCCTCCTCGTATGCGCGAAGCAATGATTTGTCCGCCCAGTAACGACGATTTTGCGCGTTGGTGATCGGAATGATCGGATTGTTCGGATCGAGATGCTCTTTCCACATTTCGTTTGAGACTTCGGCGTGAATTTTTGATACGGCGTTAGCGATCGACGCCATACGCAACGCGCCTATGGTAAGGCTGAAATGTCCCCCGGGCTGGCCGGTGATTCTTTGCGCCTCCTCTTTGCCCGTTTCGCTGAAAAATCCCATGCGATCAAGCAGATTTACGTCGTGCTCTTCGTTGCCGGCCTTTTCGGGGGTGTGCGTCGTAAACGCGACGCGCTTTCTAGTCTCGCTAAGATCGCGGTCGTGTTTGGCATAAAGATAAAAGGTCATCGGCAGCGCGTGTCCCTCGTTCATGTGATAGATCTGCGGAACTTCGCCAGCCGCCTCCAAAACCTTCGCGCCGCCAACGCCAAGCACAATCTCCTGAGCGATTCTGGTCTCTTCGCCCGCGTCGTACAGCTTATGCGTGATGGTGCGGGTCAGAAAGTCGTTTTCGGGAATATCGGTCGTGAGAAGAAAGATCGGCGCGGAGTGGAACACGTCGGCTTTCAGCAAAAAAGCCTTAACGAGAATCGGCGCTTTATTGATAACGATCTGCGCCGTAATGCCGGTATCCTCCAAAAACGAGTAGTGCTTACGCCTGAAATGAGCCTCCATACTGCGATCTTCGCGTCGCTGCTGATCGTAATAGCCGTAGCTCCACAAAATACCCACTCCGACTACATTTTGTTTTAGATCATACACGCTACGCATATGGCTGCCGGACAAAAAACCCAGTCCGCCAGAGTAGATTTTTAAGGCTTGATGTATCGCAAACTCCATAGAGAAATAGGCGACCTTTGTTTTATATTTTTCGTCAATAGCATATGGAAACAGCATCTCTTGTCTGCCTTTAGTATTGAAATAATCCCGTTTGGTCAGCCGATTTTACTCGCCAGATCGGCTTCGATATTGCTCAAATCGTTTGCCACCGAAGCCAGAGCGCCGCCTAGCCTAGCCGTTTCAAACAATACGTAACCATGTTTTGCGCCGGCTGTTTTACTTGTCTTCACAAAACTCTTTAGTCCATTTTCGCTAAAGCCCTGATCCAGAAAATGCTTAGCGCCGTCCTCGACGATCAATGTCTTAGTCGTTATGGTTCCGTCTTTTTTGACCGCGTACTCCAAAACGACGGCGCGTTGAACGTCCGTATCAAGAAACGATTCCACCGCTTCCAAAACGCTTGCTTTGACTTTTGGATCCAACTTGTGCGACATCTGCGCTCCTTCTAACTTGTTGATGCGATAGATTATAGCCCATAAATAGTTTGTTAGCGCTAAAACAAAATAATTTTACGGCTTACGCGCCATTTTGATCGTAAACGCCGCTAAACCTTCAATTTCAGTTTAGTCGATTTTAGCGACGCGCCGCATAGATCGAGTCAAGTATGAAAAGCGAGCGTTAAAAACGCAAAAAGCGCATATAAGTCCGCGCCGCGAAACGAGAGGAGCGCGACGATTAAAACTTCTGTCCCAAGGTAAACTCAAAGTTGGAGGTGGAGTCCTCCGGTTCCTTGTCGATCGGCTGCGCCCAGATAAATTGCAGAGGACCCATAGGCGAAACCCATTCCAACGCGACCCCGTAGCTGCTGCGATGCATATCCAGATCATTGTCGCCGATCGCGCCGAAGTCATAGAAAACCGCCATACGCATTTTTGCGTCCTCAATCAGCGGCAGACTGAGCTCGACGGAGTTGTTAAACGCCATAGTTCCGCCCATATAGCGCGGATCTCCGTTCGCGTCTTTGACGACGGCGCCGTTTTCGTATCGGTAGGGCGCGACCGATCCGCTTTGATAACCGCGAAGCGATCTTGTTCCGCCTAAAAAAAGACGCGAGCCGATCGGATATTTCTTGATATCGTCTATATCCGCGTCCACATATTGAAAACGGGCGCGATAGCGAAAGATCAAATCATAGTCGATCAGATCCTGTAAGCCGTAATAAAAGGCTAAACTAGAGCTTGTTCTGGTATATTCCTCGTCCTCTCCAAAACCTGCGATTTCAACGGATTGCGACAAAACAACGCCCTCTCTTGGCGTGTAATAATCGTCCGTATTGTCGTAGCTTATATACGGCGTTAAAGCGAGTTTATTTGTCCTGCCGTTGACGTAAAAATCGTCGGGGTCGTCGTATTGATTCTTATTGTTTGAAAAGCTCCCCGTCAGTCCGGCGTTCGTATTGCGACCAAACCTGCGACTGAGCGTAGCGCTTCCGCCGCGCATATCCCGAACGTAGGTAGTCGCCTCGTAGTGCGTATCATACAGGCTGAAACTGAGCGAATAGGCGGAATCGCGCACTCGCGGATTTGTCAGCGACACCTCGTATCTGCGCGTACGTTTAGAGGTGTCCAGTCCCAGCGAATAGGCAAAACCGCTTCCAAATAGATTGCGATCGTTAATCGAGGCGTTGATAATAAAGCCGTCGTAAGTGCTGTAACCGCCGCCGACCATCAAACTACCCGTGGAGGTCTCTTTAACGACGGCGACCAAATCCATTTCGCTCTCGCTGACGCGCCGTTCCTCTATCTCGACGCTCTCAAAATAACCAAGCCTCCTTAACGCCAGCTTGGACTCTCGCAAATCGACCAAACTATAGAGATCGCCAGGAGCCAGATATATTTCGCGTCGAATCACTCTATCTAACGTCCTTGCGTTGCCGCTGATAATTACGTTACGAATGCGAACCGGTTTGCCGTAGGTTACGCGAAAATCGATCGAAACCAGCCGTCTGCTCTCGTCTTTTCGTATATCCGGATTGACGCGAGCAAACGCGTAGCCGTTTTGCGCCGCCGTTTCAAATATCGCGTCTATATCTGATCGCATCTTTTCAATGTCAAAGCGCCGCATCGACTTTAGTTTCAGATCTTCTATCATATGGTCCAGATTGACCGAGCGATCAACGGATGCAATTGAAATTTTATCGACGGTATAGGGTTCGCCCTCGATCACGTCGTATTCCAACGTGGCGAAATAGGCGTCAAAATCGACTCGTAAAAAGGGATCGCTCGCCTCGGCGTCCAGATAACCCCGCGATCGGTAAAAATCCGTCAGCCTCGCGCCGTCGTAGGGCAACTCGAGCAGACGCAAAGCTCCCGAGCTTCGCCCGGGAAACCACCCCATAAACTGCGCCTCTTTGTTGGCGAGTTTTTTTTGTAGGTCTTTTTTGTCAAAGCTATTCGCGCCGTTGAAACGGCTTTCGGCGATGGTGATCTGACTGCCTTTGGCGTACATGATCTCCAGATAAACCTTGCCGCTCTCTATAGTTGGCTCGACCTCGACAAAGGTATCGTAGTAGCCTTCGCTTTGCGCCAAAGCGATCAGCCGTCTTTTGGCGGCTTCTACGCGTCTTTCGTCGTACACTTCGCCCTTTTTAACCCCAAAAACGGGCAGATATTTGCTATCGCGCTCCGTTTCGCTGATGCCTTTGAAATTAATGCGGGCGATCACCGGTTTTTCCGCGAACTTAAATCGAAGAACGCCGATCGACGGCTCGTCGACGACAATATCCAGAAAATAGTCCTGCGCGAAAAGTCTGCGGATAGCTTCGTTGATCGCCTTTTCGTCCGCGTCGTCGCCCGCGCCAAAACCGATAGTCTCCGTCGCGGTCTGCGGCGACAGGCGCGCAAGCGATTCAAAACGAATTTGATTGTATATTTTCGCGTATGAAAAGGCGACGAAACAGATAAAGAGTGTTACCGCGCGCATTGTGTTCCGTTTTTGGATTAAAAAAGGGCGATTTTATCCAATGCGCGATTAGTCCGTTTTGGCGGTAAGCGAAAAAGGAGATGGCTTGACGCGCCAAACGCCCGTAAGAGCGCTTAAATTTGCCGCTATCGCGCTCGCGGCGGCTGCTTTTGAATGTGCTTTGCATTACGCGTTGGCGTACGGCGCGAGCCAAAACGGACGAATGCTCTTTGGCTTCGCGTTGATTTTAGCCGCCAGAAAAAACCGACGATCGGCAAAATTCGTCTTTATTCTCGCGCTGGCGGCGATAGCTTTTTGCATCGTGGGAATGGAATATGGTCGTCTTATGCCGGACTTTATCGGCGCGCTTATGGAGACAAACGCGGAGGAGACCAAAGAGTTTCTATCGCTGATCAATCCAGTCGATATTGCGTTTGCCTGCCTTTTGTGCGCGGCGCTTGCCTTCGCGCTGTTCGCATGGCAAAGCGGCGAGGGCTTGTTACCCCCCCCCCCCCCCTCCCCTCAAGCGCTATGGCCGCTTGGAAAAAGCCTCTTTGCGCGTTTGGCTTTTGGGCGGCGATCTGCCTTTTATGGATCGGCTCTAATCCGTCGCGGCTATACGGCGACGCGATTTTTGGCTATTTTGAATATCGCGCCAATCTCAAAGCCGCGCAAGCGGTCGCCTAGGGCGCTTCGTGGAATCTAACCGCGAAACCAAGCGCGGCGTATAGCGGCGTCCGCGTCGTCGTTATCGGCGAAAGCGCGCAAGGACTATATGAGCGCCTATGGATACCCGCTCAACACGACGCCTTTTTTGCGAAACGCGAACGGCGCGTTTATCGACGGCTTTACGACAAAAGCGGGCTACACGATTCAGATCGCTCTCTTATATATTGATCAAAAACTAAAACGGCGTTCCTGATTACGGGCGCAACGTTGTAAGTCTCGCCAACGCCGCAGGCTACGAAACATTCTGGCTTTCTACGCAGACTTATACGGATTTTAAGCATATCGTGGCGCGACTGGCTTTCCAAGCCTCGCGTTCAAACTTCTTTCGTCCGCGATCGCTGGAGTTTTTAAGCGACGATCTAAATCTGTTAACCGAGCTTGACGAGGCGATCGCGCTTGATTCCAGCGGCAAGCCAAAGTTGATTTTTATGCATATTATGGGATCGCGCCCAAGAAGCTGTAAGCGTCTGACGGCGGACGATCCGCGCTCCTTCGCTCTGTCTTACGGGGAAGATCGCGACTATTATCTAGCCACAATTGAAAAGCTGGATCGCTTTCTTAACGCCATAGTTCAAAGGCTCGATAGCGCGAAAACCGAGTGGTTGGCGCTATATTTCAGCGATCGCGGACTAGGACATTCGGGAAACGCGGGAAATATTACTATGCGGCATAACGAACGGATAAGGCAAGCCTACGAAGTTCCGCTTTTCGCGCTTGGAAGCGATTTTAACGAGCGCGTTACGATCAAACGGCGCCTGAATGCGACGCGCTTTATCGATCTGTTTGCCGTATGGATCGGAACGCAAGGCGACGATCTCGATCCGCGCTATTCGCTTTTTGATTTTCCCCAAGACGACGACTTGGACGTAAGCGGCGGCAAGCTTGACGATCTGACGGACGATACGGCGCTTTACTAAAGGCTTGCTACAATCGCCTCTATTTAAGGAGACGCGATGCGGCAACTTGGAATCGTCGGCGTTGGATTGATGGGCGGCTCGCTGGCGCTCGCGGCGCGAGAGAAAAAACTTTTTGACTCGATCGTCGGTTGTTGCAAAAGCCGCGAAAGCTCGCGAGCGGCGATTGAACTGAACGTTATAGATCGCGCTTTGAGCTTCGACGATCTGATCGCCGACAGCGATACGATCGCGCTCGCCGCGCCGGTTGAAACCATTGTCGCGCTGATTCCAAAACTTGTCGCCGCTAAAAGCGACGCGGTTTTTGCGGATCTGGGCAGCACGAAAACGGCGATCGTTCAAGCGATCCCGCCCGCTATTCGCGGTCGTTTCGTGGCGGCGCACCCGATGTGCGGCACAGAGTACAGCGGTCCAAAAGCCGCGTTTGGCTCGCTTTACGACGATCGCATCGTCGTGCTGTGCGATACCGAGGCAAACGATCAAGGCGCGCTGGAGACAATCCAAACGCTTTTTAGCGTGATCGGAATGAAAATCGTAAAGATGCGATCGCAAGATCACGATCGCCACGCGGCGTTTATCAGCCATCTGCCGCACGCGATCAGCTACGCGCTCGCCAACTCGGTTTTGCGCCAAGAGGATAAGCGCAGCATTTTGACGCTCGCCGCGGGCGGCTTCAGGGATATGAGCCGATTAGCCAAAAGCTCGTCCGCGATGTGGATCGACATTTTTAAGCAGAATAAACCCGCGATCACAGCCGCGATAAACGCTTTCGACGACGAGCTGAAAAAGGCGGAAAAGCTATTGGCGGGCGACGACTGGGACGCGCTGGAGCGATGGATGAAATCCGCCAACGCGTTGCACGCAATTTTCAAAGCCGAATAAATTCCGCATGATCGTATTTGATAGTCGGCAAATTTGCCGACGGGTTGTAACGGCGCGAATTAGTTCGTCATTTCTATCGCGTCGCTATCGACCCACATTGTCCTGCCGCCGACTAAAATTTGCGCCGCGTCGTTTTTGAGCGCCAAAAGATATACAATCGCATCCAGCGTTCTAAAACATCTTCTCATCGCCAGATAGCTTATCATGCTTGTTTGATCGCGTTTGTCGGCATACTCGTAGGTATCTCTCAGCCAGACCTCGCGCGAGCAGGCGAAATGATCCTTATAAAGCCGCGCCGTCGCTGGCGAGCCGCCGTAAGCGCTTGCGGCGATTAGCAGAATAAAGCATAAATTTTTCATTGCGAATCCTTTGCGTAAATTCTTGCGATCTCCTCAAGTTTTTCGCGTACTTTCGGCAGATCGGGCAGTCGCAAAATCTTGCGTCTAGTCGTTTCGCCGCGCGCGATTATTATATCGCTTTTGGCGATCTTGAAGGTTTTTGCCATAAACGCGATCAGAGCCGCGTTAGCCTTGCCGTTTTCCGGCGCGGCGCTTATCCCGATCGCTAACTCGCCGTTTCGCGCGCTCAAAATCGCGTCTTTTTGCGCGTTGGGCGCGGCTTTGATCGTAAGCGAGATCGTTTTGTTAGAGCTGGCAAACATGATTTAGCGCCGATTCAAAAGCCTCGCGATCAACCGCGCCCTTTATTTTCGGTTTAGGCGCGCTCAACGCCTGTCTGAACGAATCCTTAAGGCGCTCGCTAGACGAGAAAAGCGCGCCGCTAACCTCGGCGAATAACGCCTTTTGGTGAAAGATGTGCTCGCCCGTTATGATCTTGCAGCCAAAACGCGCCGGCTCGATCGGATTGTGTCCGCCCTTTGGCGTAAAAGCGCCGCCAAGCGCGACAATATCGGCGATCGCGTAGAGATCGATTAACAGCCCTAAAGCGTCGATCAGCGTTACTTGCGCGTCGCCAAGCGCGCCCGCGTCGCTGAATTTTGCGACGCTAAGGGCGTTTTCCTTAGCGATCTCGGATATCTCTTTCCACGCCGTTTTGAATCGTTCGACGTGGCGCGGAACGACAAGCAGCCGTCCGCCTATGCCGCTTGCGATCCAAGCGCGCAAAATCAGCGCCTCCTCGTTCTCGTGCGTGCTGGCGGCTACGATCGTAAGCGTCGAAGATTTAACGAACTCGCGTTTCGTTTGCGGAGTTTGCAGCAGCTTGATATTGCCAAGCGTCGAAACATTTTTCGCGCCAAGCGAGATCAGCCTGTCCCGATCGTCGTCGCTTTGCGCGTATATAAAGTCGATATTCTTGAAAATCCGCTTGTACAGCCATCGCAAACGGCTATATCTGCGCAGACTACGCGAAGGTATTCGAGCGTTGATCAGCATAGTTTTAGCGCCGCGTTTTTTGGCGAAGGCAAACAGCGCGAACCACAGCTCCGCGTCAAACACGATCAGCGCATCCTGTCTTTTGATCCAAAACGGCAGAAAGTTTTCAAAAGGCAAAACGCGGATCGATTCGCCGCTATAGAGCCTAACGGCTTCCTCGTAACCCGATTTGGTGGTTACCGAAACGCAAAACGGCTTGTCTTTACGGCGAATATGCTCCACGATCGGCGCGATCGCCCCGACCTCGCCAAAACTAGCGCAGTGAATCCATATTCCTTTTTTGGAAAAGGGCGCGCTTCTGCCGCCAAAAGGCAACGCT
The DNA here is from genome assembly GCA_031268655.1 of Helicobacteraceae bacterium. Lineage (GTDB taxonomy): Bacteria > Campylobacterota > Campylobacteria > Campylobacterales > SZUA-545 > JAIRNH01. The sequence continues at coordinate 10,063 of JAIRWX010000016.1, forward strand.
CTTAACAGAAAAAATGATCGCGCTTTTGCGGAAACGATCGAAAAAAACGCCAAAAACGGCGCCGCCGTTATCCAGACAACCCACATACCAAGAATATAGCAGAGATTAAACATCGCTCAAGCGTCTGTTACGCCGCGGCTTTTTTGTCTTCGTCCTTCTCGTCTTCTTTCACGTACAGAATACAACCGCAACTTGGGCAGGTTACAATTTCCTGCGAAGCGATTACCTCGCTATAGACCTTATTGCCGATCTTCATAAAGCAGCCGTAACACGCCTGTTTTTTTACGGGAACTACGGTGCGATTGCCCGCCCAGCGACGGATCTTTTCGTAGAATCTGAACACTTTCTGCGGGATCTCCGCGATCAGCTTCTCTTTTTCCAGCACAAACGCGTTGCGTTTTTCGTTTAGCGCAAAGAGCGCGTCTATGTTCTGCCTTTTCGTCTCGCCCGCCTGCGATTCTATCTCGATGATGCGCATTTTGAGCTTGTCGATCCGCGCCCTTTGCTCCTCTTCTAAGTTTTGCAGTCTGGCGATCTCCTGATTGACAAAAGCGACCTGCTCGCGGGCGATATCCTCTTCGAGAGAAAGCGCCTTAATCTCTCGCTCGGTTTTGAGATCGCCGCTCTTTCTCGAATGTTGCGTAATCTTATCCGACTGCTCCGCCAGCTGCGTTTCGTGTTTCGCTATCTTGACGCGGTTTTCGGTTATAAAGATCTCCGCCTCTTCAATCTGCCGCTTCGCGCGATTTTGTTCTTCCAGCAAGGCGTTTAACGCGCCGTTAATACGATCTTCGTCGGGCAGAAAGCCGTCGATTGTTTTGTCTAATTCGCTAAGTTCAATCAGCTGTTTGAGGTGTTTGTTCATCGTGTTCCGTCAGAAAATGGATTTTGCGAAGGCGCGATTATAGCGTCTAAGCCCTTTTCTTGCAGCGCCATACGCATCGCCTCGCCGAAAAAACGTTCCGTTTCGTAGTGTCCCGCGTCAATAACGCCTACGCCAAGCGATTTCGCTCTGATCGCGTCGTGATATTTCAGATCGCCCGTAATCAAAATATCGCAGGCAATTTCGCCGATCATGCCGCCGCCGCTTCCCGAGCAGAACGCGACGCGGTAAATCTCGCGCCGTTCCGGCTCGACAATCGATTTCACGCCGCCAAAAGCTACTCCAACAAGCTCGACAATTTTCTCAAAGCTAAGCTTGATTTCGCAAAAGCAGGCGAATTTTTCGCAGGTAAATTCGCGCCACCCCAGAACCTTTTGCGCGACAAAGCGATTTAGATGATGTTT
>JAIRWX010000046.1 GCA_031268655.1 Helicobacteraceae bacterium
CCAAGCGCGATCTGGGCGAACTCGCGTTAATCAAAACGCTCTCGCTGGACGACGAAACGCGGGCGAGCATGATCGACTATCTGGATTCGGAGCTTTTTTCAAACCACCGCGATCTGTACAACGCGATTGTAAGCGGCGATCCCAACGCGCTTCGTCCTCTGCAAAGCGAAACGTTGATCAAAGCGCTAAGCCGCGAGGAAGCGCTAGCCGCGGCGCGGCGGCTGATGACGATCTTTTGCGAGAAAGAGGCGCGTTTACTAAGAGCCGAACGTGAAACGGCGCGCATGAAAGAGGCGCAAAAGGCGATCATGCGGCTCAAACGAGGAGAGATGATCGCCTTCAGGCGATTTTAGAATCTCGCCGCTACGCCGACGAACGGACCTTTTATCGTTACGTCTATTTCGCCGTTCACGCCGCTTAGATCCTCGATCTCGATCGAACGCGAACGATAACCAACCTCCAGCGCCGCGTTTATAACGGCGTCGATAAAAGTCCAGTCGATTTTGCCGCGAATATCGCTGATACGCGATTTGTCGTAAGCGACATATTTCAAATCCGCCTCAAGCCCGACGGCTATCGACGGGATCTCAAAACGAACGCCGCCGTAAGCGATCGGAAGCGTGAACGAGAGATCGGCTTTCGCGCTTTTCCCCTGTCCCGCAAGTTTCAGCGAGCCGTCGATCGTCTCCGCGCCTAAACCTAACCTGATATCGATAGCTGGTATCGGCAAAATATAGTATCCGATGAAATCGATCTGATCCATTGTCAAATCGGTTTTGGTTCTGCCGTTAAAAACTGTCCCGCCAAAGGCGACGGAGATATTTTTTGTCCCGTCCGAACTAAACGGCGCGCCGTCGATTCTAAAGTTGGGCAAAATTGGAATTTCGTGTTCGATATACGCCCACAAATAGCCGTTTGTCGTCGTATCTAAACCGGTATCTTTAGCGTCGAATTTAGCGCCGATCCCGCTTTTTTTATATTCTGCCGTCCCGCTCGTTTCGGCTCGCCAAACTCCCGCGCCCGCGCCAAACTCAAACAGATCGGCTACGGCGCTCGCGCATAAAGCCAAGCTCAAAATTAAGATTTTTTTCATTCCGCCTCCTTTTAAGACGGCTTAATTATAATGCGACTTTCATTGAACGGGGATATAGCTCAGATGGGAGAGCGCTTGCATGGCATGCAAGAGGTCGGCGGTTCGATCCCGCTTATCTCCACCATTGTGCGAAACATGTCGGAAGCGCGGCGCGCCAAACGTCTTCGGGCGTTGCCCACAGACTAACGCTCAATATTTTTAATGTCTGAGCGAGAACGGGATAACGGTCTTGCCGTCGAAACTATACAATTCCAAGAATGCGTATAAAATTAGTATTTTATGACTTATATTATTTTCGATTCTTTCGCTCTTTAATAAATCCCAAAAACATATCGACCGCTTCTGGCGTCTGGTGGTCAAAAAACAAACTGGTTTTTGTGTCCAATGCGGCAATGTTTTCCATTTCATTATTAGTCAGCTCAAAATCTAAACTTGCAAAATTCTCTCGCATTCTTTCTATGCGAGTAGATTTTGGTATGACTACAACGCCTCGCTCAGTTAGCCATCTCAAAATTATTTGGGCGACTGATTTTCCGCGTTTTTCGGCTATCTCTTTAAGCGTAGGGTTGTCAAACATATCGTTTTTACCTTCGCCGAACGGCGCCCACGATTCAATTTGGACGCCGAGTTTTTCCATATTTTTCTGCGCTTCAATTTGTTGGTTTAGCGGGTTAGTTTCCACTTGGTTTATCTGTGGTTTAATCTTGTTGAATGCCGCAATGTCAGATAAACGGTCGGGGTAAAAATTACTTACGCCGATAGCGCGGACTTTACTTTCTTCGTATAAATCTTCCAGAGCGCGATAAGCTCCGTAATAGTCGCTAAACGGCTGGTGAAGCAAAACCAAGTCCAAGTAATCCACCTTTAATTTTTTCATCGACTCTTCTACGGAGGCTTTGGCTTTGTCGTAACCGTAATTGTCAATCCAAATTTTAGTGGTTATAAACAATTCTTTTCGCGGAATATCGCTTTTTTGTAAAGCGCCGCCGACAGCGTCTTCATTGAAATAACTTTGCGCCGTGTCGATTGAGCGATAACCAACTTCAAGAGCGTCTAATACGCATTTTTCAGTTTCTTCTTTTGGTATTTGAAAAACGCCGTAGCCCAATATTGGCATTTTCACGCCGTTGTTTAATGTAACATACTTCATATTATTTCCCCCTTTTTCCAAATTTATTCTATCACATTTTGCAAACAAATAAACCTGAATTCATCGCCTGTTATTTCAGCGGACGTAAAAATCTTTGGAAATTTCATATCTGTTATGCGGAAGCATATCCGTATTATTTTTTTTCGCGCGAAAATCGCCGAAAACGTTGGCGCGCCGCGCTTTTGAGGTCGGGTCGGGGGGGACCTCAAAAGAAACCTAGGTTCAGATAGTCGTAAAGCTGGCGTCACGCAAAACGCCGTTATCGTTTCGCCTCGGCGTTCCCGCGCAAAACCCCAGAAAATGCGGCGCGCCAAATTATGCGACGCTTTGTTTTGGATTTGGGGGCGAATTGGTTAAAATGTTAAAAACAAGGGCTTTTTGGAGCGGCAATGGACATTCGCAAAGCGTTTTTGGATTTTTTTGAAAGCAGGGGACACGCCAAAATCGCCTCGTCGCCGCTCGTCCCAAACGATGCGAGCCTGTTATTTACAAACGCGGGCATGGTGCAATTCAAACCGATTTTTTTAGGCGAAACGCCCGCGCCCGTTCCGCCTCGCGCCGCCACCAGCCAAACCTGCCTTCGCGCCGGCGGCAAGCATAACGATCTTGAAAACGTCGGCTACACCGCTAGACATCACACCTTTTTTGAGATGCTTGGCAATTTCAGTTTCGGCGACTACTTCAAAGAGGAGGCGATAGGGTTTGCGTGGGAGTTTCTTACCAAAGTTATCGAACTGCCCAAAGACAAACTCTACATATCGATTCATGAAAGCGACGAGGAAGCCGAATCGATCTGGCTTAACTACGCGCCAAAAGAGCGGGTGAAACGTTTCGGCGACAAGGACAACTTCTGGCAGATGGGCGAAACAGGACCCTGCGGACCATGCAGCGAAATCTACTTTGATCAGGGGACGCGCTTCAACGCCGACGAGGACTATTTCGGCGGCGACGGCGATCGCTTTATCGAGATATGGAATCTTGTCTTTATGCAGTACAACCGCGACGAAAAGGGAAATCTGCTTCCGCTGCCTAAGCCTTCGATCGATACGGGAATGGGACTCGAGCGCGTTACGGCGGTCAAAGAGGGTGCGCCGTCCAATTACGATTCGTCGCTGTTCAGACCGCTCTTGAAGGCGATAGAGCAAACGACCGGCAAACCATACGATCCTGAAAACGGCTCAAATCATCGCGTGATTGCCGATCACATTCGTTCGGTCTGCTTTTTACTAGCGCAAGGGACAAACTTCGATAAAGAGGGGCGCGGCTACGTCTTGCGCCGAATCTTGCGCCGCGCCGTAAGACACGGCTATCTGCTCGGACTGCGCGATCCGTTTTTGCACCGCCTAGCGCCGACGCTCGCCGAAATGACGCAAGATAGCTATCCGTATATTAAAGAGCGTCTTAGCGCGATAACCGAACAGATCAAAGAGGAGGAAGCTCGCTTTTTCGCCACGATCGACAGCGGAATGAAGCTGTTTCACGATGAACGCGCCAAAAACCGCGCCGTTTTCAGCGGGGAAGTAGCGTTCAAACTATACGACACTTTCGGCTTTCCGCTTGATCTGACGCAGGATATGCTCCGCTCCGCCAATGTCGCGCTGGATATCGAGGCTTTCAATCAAGCGATGCAACGCCAGCGATCGGCGGCGAAATCGGCGTGGAAGGGCAGCGGAGACAAAAACGCGAGCGGCGATTTTGGCGCGCTGATTGAAGAGTTTGGCAAAAACGAGTTTGTCGGCTACGATCGCCAAAGCGCGGAAACGGAAATTTTAGCGCTGTTAAACGACGATTTTAAGCGCGTCGATCGGCTTGAAAGCGGAGAAGTCGGTTACGCGCTACTCAGACAGACCCCTTTTTACGCCGCAAGCGGCGGACAGATCGGAGATGCGGGCGAGCTACGATCGGACGGAAAAACCATCGCTTTGGTAACGGCGAGCGATAAATACTTTGGGCTAAACGTCTCCAAGATAGAGGCAAAATCCGCGATCAAAGCGGGCGACGCGATCAAAGCGATTTTGGACGAAAGGCGCGTTATGGCGGCGCGTCATCACAGCGCCGCGCATCTGTTGCATGCGGCGTTGGTCGAGATACTGGGCGAAAACGCGACGCAAGCTGGATCGGAGGTGAGCGCGAACCGATTGCGATTTGATTTCAACTATCCGCGCGCGCTCTCCAAAGAGCAGCTGGAAACGATCGAAACGCGCGTAAACGAGATGATCGCGTCTTGCCTCGCGGGCAAAACGCAAGAACTTCCGATCGACGAGGCAAAAAAGCTGGGCGCGAAGGCGCTTTTTGGCGACAAATACGACGCGATCGTGCGCGTCGTGAGTTTTGGCGACGCGAGCTTGGAGTTTTGCGGCGGCACGCACGTTGGCAATACGAGCGAGATCGGTCTGTTCGTCGTCTCAAAAGAAACGGGCGTCAGCGCGGGAGTGCGGCGGATCGAAGCGGTAGTCGGGCGTAGCGCCTATCGCTACCTCAAAGAGTTCAAAAGCGGCTACGAAGCGATCGTTTTGCAACTGAAAAATCCCGATCCGATCGGCGCGATCGCGAAGCTGACAAGCGCGATCAAAGAACAAAAGAGAGAGATTGAAAAACTTCGATCAGGCGGCGATCGACAGATTGCGATCGAAGATATTGGCGGCGCGAAGGTTGCGATAGACGCGATCGAAAGCGGCGATCCCAAAGCGCTGGTGGACGACCTGAAAAACCGCTTTGATCGCGTCGCGGCGATGATCATATCCGTCGGCGACGGCAAAGCTAACGTTACGGTCGGCGTGAAGGGTCTGAATCTCAAGGCGGGCGAATGGCTTAAGGCGAGCGTCGCGGAATTTGGGGGCAAAGGCGGCGGGCGCGACGATTTTGCCAGCGGAGGCGGCGTGGCGATCGAGCAAATCGACGCGCTTAAATCAAAAGCGTTACGTTTGGCGAGAGAGCGGATCGAATAGCTAAATCCGCGGCGATCGCAAGGCTTTCGCAAAACGGCGCTACGGCAAGACGCTAGGCACACTCGACGGCAAATTGCAACGCCGCGCCGCCGCCCGCTTTAAGACGTAAAGCCCAAAAACCATACAAGAGACGTCGTTCGATCTCCAGCAACGCGGCTCTCAAACGCGACGGACGACAATGGCGCGGGCTCGGCGTTATTTCGCCGCGTCAAGCCAGACCATAATCCCCTTCTGCGCGTGCAATCTGTTTTCCGCTTCCAAAAAGATCGATTCCGCGCAAGATTCAAAGGTCTCGTCGGTTATCTCTTCGCCGCGGTGCGCCGGTAGGCAGTGAAGCAAAATCGCCTTGCGATCGGCAAGCGACAACAATTCGCTCGTTACGCTAAAGCCCGCGAAATCCTTCAGCCGCTTTTCGCGCTCCGATTCCTGCCCCATACTGATCCACACGTCGGTCGCCACAACGCCCGCGCCTTTGACCGCTTCGATCGGATCGTTATAAAAGTAAAGCTTCGCGCCGCTTTTATCGGCGAAATTTTTGGCTAGCTCCGCCCATTTTGGCGCTATCTCATACCCTTTGGGCGTGGCGACTCTAAGTTCAAAGCCCATTTTAGAGGCAAGCATCATCCAGCTGTTTGCCATATTATTGCCGTCGCCAATCCAGGCGACGACGGCGCGATCGTCGTAGCCCAACTCCTGCATCGTCATATAATCCGCCATCAGCTGCGCGGGGTGAAAATCGTCGCTAAGTCCGTTGATAACCGGCGCGGAGGAATAGGCGGCGAACTCCTCCAAACGTTCGTGCGCATAGGTGCGGATCATCACCATATCGACCATTCGCCCGATGACCCTCGCGGTGTCTTTCATCGGCTCGCCGCGTCCTAATTGAATGTCGCGCGACGACAAGAAAATGGGACGCATTCCAAGCTGCCCCGCGCCGATTTCGAAACTTACCCGCGTGCGCGTGGAGCTTTTTTCAAAAATCATCGCCAGGCTTTTGCCTTTCAGTTTCGGTTTGGCTTTGTCCGCCTTTAGATCGCGCTTCATTTCGGCGGCGGCGCTTAAAATCTCCAGCAACTCGCTTTTTTCGTAATCTTTCAGGCTCAAAAAATGCCTCATCGCCAACCCCTGTCCAACAGATCGCAAACCTCTTTGGCGTGGTATGTGATAATCAGGTCCGCGCCAGATCGCTTGAAGCCTATCATCGTCTCCATAAGAACGCGATCGTAATCGATCAGCCCCGCTTTTTGCGCCGCTTTCAACATAGAGTATTCGCCGCTTACGTTATAAACGGCGATCGGAAGATTGGTTTGCTCGCGCAAGCGCCAAACAATATCGAGATACGCCAAGGCGGGCTTTACCATCAGCATATCCGCGCCCTGCGCCTCGTCCTCCAGACTTTCGGCGATTGCCTCGCGCGCGTTGGCTGGATTCATCTGATAGCCTCGCCGATCGCCAAAACTTGGCGCGGATTGCGCCGCGTCTCTAAAAGGTCCATAGTAGGCGCTGGCGAATTTTGTCGAATAACTGAGAATGGGCAGATTCTCAAAGCCGTTTTCGTCGAGCGCCGATCGAATAGCGGCTATCGCGCCGTCCATCATTCCGCTTGGCGCGACGCAGTCGCTGCCTGCCCTGGCGTGAACAATCGCCTGTTTAGCTAGGTTGGTTAGCGTCGCGTCGTTGTCAATCTCGCCGTTTGCGTCGAGTACGCCGCAATGTCCGTGATCGGTATATTCGCAAAAGCAGAGATCGGTAAACACCAGCAGATCGCCCGCGGCTTTTTTCAGAGCGCGAACCGCTTCCGCTATAACTCCGCGGTCGCTCAGCGCGTCCGAGCCGATCGCGTCTTTAACGTCCGGTACGCCAAAGAGCATTATCGCCTTGATCCCTTTGTCCCTCGCCGCTTTCGCCTCTTTGACAAGCTCGTCGATCGAAAACTGAAACACATTCGGCATAGAAGCGATTTCGTTTTTTATCCCCGCGCCAAAACGGGCGAAAAGCGGATAGATCAGATCATTTTTGCTTAAGCCGGTCTCCTCGATCAGATCGCGCATATTGGCGCTCGATCGAAGCCGCCGAAACCGCCGGAACATATTTCTCCTTTAGAAAAGCGGCAATTTTACTCTTTCGGCGGTTAAGGATATTTCGATAAAGTTTTGAATCTTAAATAAAGGTGGAGGTGCGTTATGAAAGGTTATGGAGTTATCAAAACTGATCAGCCGGGCTGGCTTGAAAAAGAAAGGCCTGTCGCCGGTCCTCTGGACGCGATAATCCGTCCCACGGTTATTGCCCCTTGTTCTTCCGACACGCATTTTATGCACGGAGGGGCGGGACCGATGGAAAACACTATCCTCGGACACGAGGCGGTTGGCGAAGTCGTTGAAACGGGCGAATTGGTTCGCAACTTTAAACCGGGCGATAAAGTAGTCATTCCCTGCGTAACCCCCGATTGGACCAGCAAATATACGCAGCTAAACGGCAAACGCAACGCTCATGACCACGGCATGTGGGGAAGTTTCAAACTTGTCGCGGCAAAGGAAGGAACTTTTGCCGAATTCTTCCACGTTAATATGGCGGACGCGAATTTGGTGAATCTGCCCGACGACGTTGCTCCCGAAGCCGCCCTTATGACGGTGGATATGATGTCCACCGGTTTTCACGCGGTGGAACTTGCCGACGTAGGTTTTGGCGAAACGGTCGCCGTTATCGGTATCGGCCCGGTCGGTCTTATGGTTACGGCGGGAGCGCAGCTAAAGGGCGCGGGACGCATTATCGTCGTCGGCACTCGTCCTAACTGCGTAAAGATCGCCAGAGAATACGGAGCGACGGACGTGGTAAGCTACAAAGACGGCGACATCGTCAAGCAAGTCAAAGACCTTGTCGGCGGCGGCGTGGACAAGGCGATTATCGCGGGCGGCAACGCGGCGACCCTTACTCAGGCAATATCGATGGTAAAACCCGGCGGAGCGGTAGCGAGCATAAACTACTACGACACGGCGGATACCTTTTCTATTCCCGCGCCCGTATGGGGACTTGGTATGTCCGACATCGATATTCGCTGCGGATTTTGCCCGGGGGGCGCGGCTAGGATAGAAAAACTGCTCAATCTCATTCAATACGGAAGAGTTGATCCCGCAAAACTCATTACCCACCGTTTTGAAGGCTTTGACAAAATAGAGGACGCTTTCTTGCTTATGGACAAGAAAACGCCAGACCTTATTAAGCCGGCGGTTTTCATTAAATGGTAACGGCGAGGGCGATATAACCTTTAATCCCGCGGGAAACGGATCGACGCTTGCTCGGACCGCTCCCGCGGGGCGGGGCGATTTTACGGATCGGGAAAAGAACAAACGCAGATTTTGCGCGTTTAACTATTTCGAAAATTTATAAAGGGCTAATCGCACTTTTTTATATCTAATTTCTCAAGAACCTTTTCAAAAAACGCCCCGCCTTCGCGGCCGTAGTCGTCGTTAAACTCTATATACAACGCGCATTTCTCGGGTACGCTTAAGTCGCAGTTTTCTATCACGTTTGGAGATAAGCCGCTCTCTTGTTTAACATCCTCGATGGCGCTTAAAATCTTTTGCTTACAAGTCTCGTCGGCGCCGTGAACGAGTTGCAGACCCTCGTACCGCTCCTCGCGTCTGTAAAAAGCGTGGATTTCGCTCATTTCCGCTCCTTTTCGCGCGCAAAGATAACAAATCGCTCGTTTAGAATCAAGCCGCAGATTGCGCCGCGCCTCTAAAAGGTCCGCGGCAGGCGTCGGCGAATTTTGTCGAGCGGTAATTTTACTCTTTTTAATCGATTAAAGAGCGTTGCGATAAAAATTTGCGTCAAAAACGAGAGCGGCAAAAGAGCGAAAGCGCAGAGAGCGCGCTTTTTTAAGTTCCTTTTCGATTAAAGTCTAAGAATGAAAGCTTTCGCGCCGCGAGAGACGATCTTTTATGCGCGGTAATTATCGTATAGGTGCTCGCGTTGACAACGAGAACAAACCATTCGCCATACGCATACCAATTCTTTCCCTTGCGGATAAACAAATCCTTATTCGCGGCAAGAAGCGCGCATTTGAGCCATGCGACTACGTTATCCGCAGTCAGATCAAGATTTCGCCTAATTCTCCGTTCTCCGAGTTCGGTCGTATGTATGCGCTCTATCCAGTCCACGCTTGCGTCCTCAAAATTTTCTGCTAGATTGACATAATACGCCTTTTGCGCCGCACAACGGATCGCTTTTAGTCGATCGCTATTTCGCGGCGTTTTTGATGAAGGCTATTTGTCGATCAGATCCCGTTCCGCGACGCGTTCCAGATCGGCTAACGCCAGAAGCCTATCGTAGTAGTAGAGCGTGTATTGCTCTCTCGCCTTCCACAGCGCCGCGTCCGCGTCGATAAGATCGCTCGCGCTGGCGATCCGCTCGTTGAAGCGGTTTTGCGCGATTCGCAGGTTGTCCTCCGCCAGCTTCAAGCTCTCTTTGGCGACCCCGAAGGCTTTTTCGGCGAGTAAAAGCCGCTCGTGCGCGGAGGCAAGTTGCAGCTCAATCGCGCGTTTTAGATCCGTTAAACGGCTCTCGAGCGCGCGCTGATCGTATAGCGCCGCCTGACGATCAAAATATGGTTTTATCAATCCGGGCAACTGCCAAGTAAACGTAAGCGTCGTAGTAGTCTGCTCGTCGATTCCGCTAAATCCGTTTTCGTACTCGTATCGTTCTCTTGCGACCTGCAAATCCGCGGAGGGCAGCGCGGGGCTTAGGGCTTTGGTTTTCTGCTCTTTTTGCGCGCCAATCTGCGCGATCAGGCTTTTGATTTCGCTTCGGTTTTTCAGCGTCAGATCGCCGAGTTTTTCACGATTCAAACGGCTTGTCTGCGGCGGTTTAGGCGCGACAACAACGCCTAAAAGCGGTTGCGCGATCGCGCTTTCCAGCGTCAGTTTAGCCACCTCGAGCGCGCTGATAGCGCCAAGCGTCGTCTGTTCGCTCTGTAACGCCTCGAGTTCAATGGAGCTCCTTTCGTAGCCGCCGATCAGCCCCTGATCAAAAAAAGCCCGCGCGTCCTTTGCCTGCATTCGCATAGCTTTCATATTTTCCCGCGCCGCCGCAAGCGTGTCTTTGGCTTTCAGATAGTCGTAAAACGCGCGTTTTGTCGCCAGCGCAATATCGGCTTTCGCCGCGTCAAGCTCGTAGAGCTTCGCCTCTTTCGTCCAGTTGGCGGCTCTTAAGCTCGCGTAATCGCCAAGTCCGTTAAACAGATTCAAATTCGCGTAATAACGAGTCGTTAGGCGCGAGCCGCTTGTCGCAATATCTCGATCGTATCGGGTTTGCGACGCGCCGATTGTGGGCAGAAAATTGGCGATCGCGCCGCTTTCGCGCTCGTCCGCCGCCCTGTACGCCGCCGCCGCCTCGCCGATTTTCGCGTGATTTGCAAGCGCGAGATCGACCGCCTGTTCCAGCGTCAGCGCGTTTAGCGCCGCCGCGCAGATCAGCGCCGTTAAAACGGCTCTCACAGGCGATCCTTCAAAGTTTCTCTTTGCGATCTAACGGACCGAACGCAAAGACGCGCCGTAGGTAAAGCGGCGTTATGTTTTTTCCGCAAGGCGACGACTTCGCGGTCGTTAAAGTTATGCGGCGGTCGCGTTTTTTTTACGCCAAAGAGATCGTTAAAATATCTGCTTGCGTCGGTTTTGGCGCGTTGTATAAATTCAGGCGCGGGAGGCTCTATTTTGCCCGCGAAAATATCGCCGTGTTTGGCGACGCTAAGCGCTCTAAACGATTCGCGCAAAGGACCAAAACAATCGCGATCGATCGGAATATCCAGATTGCCCATGTAATATGGCAGCTTATGCGCGTAATCTTTGAAAATATCCGCATAGCAATAATAGTCCAGCTTTTCGTCGGCGACGCAGACGGCGTTTGCGATCCGCTCTTTAATAAAAGTTTTCGATCGTTTCAAAGCGTTAATATCGCGCATCGTATAAAACAGGTGGCCGCCGTGATTTTGCGGCGCTCGCTTATTGGGATATTTGTCGATGTACGATCCAATATAATCAAATTGCGAGAGGCTAAAACTTTCGCCCTCGATCGTAACGAAACTTCGATTATAAATATCCTTGTAACTTGTTGCCTGATCGCTTTTTTGATATATGGCGATCAGAACGGGAAAACCGCTTGTTTTTAAGGTATCGAAAAACTCTTGGCTGTTAAATACGATCGCCTCTTTCAGCGCGTAGTTTTTCATAAACGGTTTTAGTCTGTTGAAGTTAATTTTTTTGATCAGATACGAAAGAGGGTGCAGCAGCGCCAGAACATCGGGGCGCAATTTGTTGAAGGCGAGCAAAGAAGAGAGTCCCAGATCGCGGGCTTGTATGTCGCCGTCGCTCTCGCAGGCGATCTTTTTAGCGCCGTTTTTGACTTGCGAGGTCAAATCGTTATAGGGCGGATTAGCTACGATCAACAACCGATCGTCCGTCTTGATACCATACGACGATCGCGAGATATTTTTAAGCGCGTTAATCTGATAAAAAGCGATATTGTTATAACTTGCCTTTGCGATTTTCAAAGCCAAATTGTCTATGTCCGCTCCGACAACTTTTTTTACCGCTTTTGCGTAGGAGTGATTTAACAGCGCGCCATAACCGCAGTTTGGCTCTAGCATCGCGTCAGTTTTATCTGGCGGCGCAAACGCGGCAAGCGTTTCGTATAACCTGTCGGCTATATGCTTTGGCGTATAAAATCCGCCCAGATTTATCTTTGTTTCATACGATAGATGTTCGGCTTTCAACGCTTAATAACTTTTTCGCAATTTTTCCCACGCGATCGCGTAGATAAGCAGCGCCGGTATAACGAAAACCGTAAAGATCGTAGATACCATCAAACCGCCCGTGATCACGCTGCCAAGCCCGCGATACATTTCGCTGCCCGGTCCGGGCGCTAACACCAGCGGCGCCATTCCGCAAACGGAGGTTAACGTGCTCATATAGATCGGGCGCAATCTCGCTCGAACGGCTTCCTTGATCGCCGTAATATGCTCCATACCTTCGTTTCTGACGAAGTTAAGGCTTTGATGAACGATCAAAATCGCGTTATTTACCACGACCCCGACCAGAATAATAAAGCCAAGCATCGTAAGAATATCCAGCGGCTGCGGAGCTAAAAACCAATTGGTCATCTTCAGCCCCAGAAGACCGCCCGCCGCCGATAGAGGCACGGTGAAAAGTATGATAAACGGATAGAGAAAATTGCCAAACAACGCGCTCATCAGCAGATAGGTGATGACGACCGCGAGAATGAAGTTCCATTTCAGCGCGCCTACCGTCTGCGTCAGTTTGTCGGCGGTACCGCTTAGTCTGATTTCGGCGGTGTCGCTTTCCGCCAAAATCGGAAGGGCGATCTCGTCGATACTCTCCATCGCCTCTTGGATCGTAATAGATCTTGGAGGCGTAACCTGAAGCGTGATGGTGCGCCTGCCCTGAAAACGTCTGATTTCCGTAACGCCGTTGCCTAATTTAATGTCGCTTAGTTCGCCCAGCGGCACAATCTGACCTTTTGGCGTAGCGATTGGCGATTTACCCAGATCTTCGGGCGAAACGATAACGCTTAAGGGCGTTTGTAAAATGAGATCGATCTTTTTTACGCCCGCGCCCTGATATTCGCTTACCTTGCGCCCGTCTAACAGCACGTCGGCGGCGATTCCAAGAGACCTCGCGTCCATACCTACGGCTTTAAGCCGATCGCTTTTGGGCGTAATGGTAACTTCGGGATAACTTAGCTCGATCGACGGCACGGGGCGCACCTGCGATCCGCTTATGCCGTTTTCGATCGCGCCCATAAGCCGCCGCGCGTATTCGGCGATCTCGTCGAGCGTCTCGGCTGTAACGTCCACGTTGACCGTTCGGCTGGTTCCCATGCCGCTCTCAAACACGCCCGCCTGTTTGGTGATCGCCCCAACGCCCGGAAAACCGTTTACGATCGGGCGAAAGAGATCGATAAGCTCGCCGGCGCGATCGCTCTCGGTCGCCAACGCGCCAAGAAACATCCACGATCCGCCGGCGTTGAAAAACGCTCTCGCGATCTGCGGATAGCCGTCTTTTGGCGCGTCCATATAGGGCGCTATCTGATCGAATATCGAGTAGCCGATCGCTCTAATCTCTTCGTAGGCGAGTCCCGGCGGCAGGACAAACATATTCTGCACCAGATTGCGGTTGCCTTCGGGCAGATATTCCAGCTTTGGAAACGCGAGCCAGACAAAAACCGCCGAGAGCGCGAGCAAACTGCCGACGCAGCCAAGCCGCGTTGCGTGATTTTTCATAGTAAACGAAACCAGATTCATAATGATTTCCCGAAGCGCCGCGCCGAACGCCCCGATCTTTTCGCCGATCGGCGAGGCGGGTTTTTGCGCGTTCGTCAGCCTCATCATCTGCCGCCAGAGCATCGGAATTGCCAAGACCGATATGAGCAGCGATAAGCTGATCGCGGCGGTTACGGCGATCGCGATGTCTTTGAACAGCTGCCCCGCGTCGTCGGCGAGGAAGATAATCGGCGCGAAAACGGCGATCGTCGTCAGCGCCGAGATGACAAGCGCGCCCCACACCTCCAGCGTTCCCTCGTATGCGGCTACATGAAACGGCTTGCCCATCAATTTATGGCGATCGATATTCTCAAGCACCACGATCGCGCTATCGACGAGCATTCCCACCGCGAAGCTGATACCCGCGAGCGAGATAATGTTCAGCGATCGCCCCATAGCGTCCAGCGCGATAAAAGTTCCGATTACGCTTAATGGTATGGCTACGGAAACGACCATCGTCGGCGCGACGGATCGCAGAAAGAGAAAAAGAACCAATACCGCCAAAATACCGCCGAAAACGATATTCTGCTTCACAAGGTCGATCGCGCCCAGGATATACGGGCGCTGATCGTAGTTCCACAGAATCTCCACTCCATGCCGTTTTAATACCGTTTCGTTCAACATTCGCGCCGTCTCTTCAACGCTGTTTGTCATCTCGATCACGTTCGCGCCCACTTCGGGTCTAACGCCGATCGCCACGCCCGGTTTGCCTAAAAACAGCGCCAGTCCGGTTTTTTTCGCGTTGCCGCGCTCCACAACCGCCACGTCTTTAAGCAGTACGCGCTTAAACCCGTCGGAGATCAGAACCGTTTCGCCCACGCTTTCAAGCGTTTGGTATTTTGCGGCGGCGCGAACGCGGTAGGCGCGTCTGCCCAGATCGAGCGTGCCCGCCGCCACGTCGATGTTTTCGCCGTCGATCGCGGCGATTACGCGATCGATCGTAAGCCCCATAGCCGCGAGGCGCGCGGGATCGATCGCGACGTGAATCTCGTCGTTGATTCCGCCCCGCATAAACAACTCGCTCACCCCCTCGATCCGCTCAAAGTACTGGGCGATCTCCTCCTCGAAGAAGGTTTGGTAGGTCGCTATTTCGCGGTCGTTGCCCTCCAGCGTCTGCATGATCATCCAGATCGAAGTCGGGACGGTTTCGCCCGTAGCGCGAAGCACGGGTTTTTCCACGTCGTCGGGATAACGTCTGACTTCGCTTAGCTTGTTGGAAGCGTCCAGCAACGCCTTTAGCAGATCCGAGCCTAGCCTGAAACGCAAGGTGATCCGCCCCACGCCTGTACCAGAGGTGCTTTCGTACTCCTCTAGATTTTCCAGATTTTTCAGGACTTTCTCCTGCGGCTCAATCACCTCGCTTTCGATTTCGTAGGGCGTCGCGCCAGCCCAGCGGGTCATTACGGAAATTTCGGGACGGCTGACGTTGGGAGTTAGCTGATATGGCAGGCGCGTAAGGCTGATCGAGCCAAACAGCGCGATCAAAATCAAACCGACCGCGATCGCGACGGGTCTTGAGATCGCAAACCTGACGATATCCATCTATTGCGACCTGACGGGTTGATTGGGCGCGATACGTTCGTTGCCCTTAACTATCGCCTGCATTCCTTCTTTAAGCGTAATCGATCGTAGCGCCGCGTTCTGTCCGTCGTAACCTAAAATCTCGACGTTCGCGGATTGCGCCACGCCGTTTTCCACATAGAACACCACGTTGCCGCCCAAACGGCTTACAACTGCGTCCCGACTGATCAAAAGCGCGTTTTCGCTAGCCTCGCCCGCGACGCTTAACGCGGCTTCCATGCCTTCTAGCAATTTCTGGTTTGGCTTGTCGAAGGCGACGCGGGTTAAAAACAAGCGCGATTCCGCGTCGCCTCTTGGAGAAACGCCCGCGATCTTGGCGGCGTAGCGTTCGCCCGATACGATTACGCCGACGGGCGTTCCAACGTCTAAACGCCCGATCGTCGAGGCGGGCAGATAGACGGCAAGCTCGATGCTGTCGGTTTTAGCCAGGCTGATCGCCGACGCGCCCGCGTTGAGATAGTCGCCTACGCTCGCGTGTCTTTCCACGACCACGCCGTCAAAAGGAGCGCGAATGGAGCGCTGCGCTTTTTCGATCTCAAGCGCTTTTAGCTGCGCGGCAAGCGTTTCGCTCTGCGCGGCAAGCTCTACCGCTTTTAGACGAAACTGCTCGTAGGTCTGCTCGCTGACGCTGTTTTGCTTAAGCAGCGCTTTGTAGCGCTCCGCGTCTTTGCGCGCCTGTTCGTCGCTGGCTTTGGATTTTTTCAATTCGGCGGTTTTGGCGGCGATATTCGCCGATAAAATCGCGCTCTCCTGAACGGCGAGGATCTGCCCCGCTTTAACGCGATCGCCCGCGTCCACGGCGATCGTCTCGAGCGCGGCGGCGCTCTGCGCGGCAAGTTTTGAAAGCGTCGCGTAACGCAGACTGCCCACAAAGGTTTCGCTGGGACGAATATTGCCGCGTTCGACCGCCGCCGTTACAACCGGCGCGGCGGCGTCGGCGCTTAATAGCGCGATTGGCGCGAGGAGCAAAAACGATAGAAATCTCGTCATGTCCGTATCCCTTGCTAAAGATTATTAGTAAATTCCGTGAATGTTTTGTGAAACAATAAAGTTTGTCAACTATCTTTGCGCCGCATAAAACCAATCTTAAGGCAAACGCCGCAAAATCAGGCTTGTTTCGGACCTTGCGGTTTATCTAAGGGCGCAAATACGCCGCAACGCGGTATCCGTCGCGCCAAGGAATTCGCGTAAAAATCGCCTCCGCGTTGAACGGCTTGCCGTCGTTCGTTAAAAACTCGCGGGTAAAGCGAGCGTTCCCCTCGTTGAAAGCGTCGTTTAATATATTGTTCAGGTTTTCTAATTCCCCCCGCGATCCCGTCGGCAAATCCGGTCGGCTTCTTATCAGTTCCGTTTTGTCGGCAAATCCAAACGCGCTAATCGCCTCCGCGTTGCAGTCGATCAGACGAAGCTCGTTATCCCACACAAAAGCGGGGAACGGAACGGAGTCCAGTATCGCCAGCGGTATCTCCTCCGCCTCGCGGACGCTTACGTCTTTGGCTCTAATCTCGCGCATATCCTGAATATACGCCGCGAAGCAGATTGCGCCGTTCCACTCCATTCGCCGTATCGTTACCAACGCGGGCAGGTCTTTTCCGGAGGATGTGATATATAGCCATTCGCAAGTATACTGCCCGTCTTCCAACGCCATAGCGATATGATTTTTTCTCGCCTCGACGCTTACAATCCCGCTTGGCTGAAGCTCTGGCGTATAGCTAAGAAAGCGCTCCAGCAACTCCTCTTTTGAACCGACTCCAAAGAGGCGCGTAGCCTCCGTGTTGCAGTCGATCGCCTCGGATTTGCCGTCGAAGAATACGCAGGCGATCGGCATCGCTTCCAGCATCGCGAGCGAGCGAGCGTTAGCCAGACGCTCGCGCTCCTCTTTTGCCCTGCTTTCGCGCAGATCGACGCAATATACGAGATAGCGATAATCGCCTCGCCAATCGGCGCGCACGAAGATCGCCTCGGCTGGCAGCGGCGCGCCGGAGGCGGTCGTATAAAGCCATTCCAGCCGCTCTCTTCCGCTGACCAGACATTTTTGAATTACTTTGTCGATTTTTTCAGAACTGATCGAGCCGTCGGGCTGACGTTCCGGATGAAACTCCGTAAAACGGCGTATAAACTCGGCTTTGTCGGATACGCCAAATATTTTCAATATTTCGGCGTTGCAGTCGATAATGCGGTTGCAAGAATCGCGCATCGTACAACCGATCGGCGCTTCGTCCAGCAGCAATCGGGCGCTTTGATTAGCCGCCTTGATCGTCAGATCCATATTGTCGAAATACATCACCTTCGCGCCGACAAACTCGCCCGTTTCGTTAAACAGCGGGATAGATTGCACGAAATACAGCCGCTTATTATCGGCGGCGGGAAAACTAAGCTCAAGCTGTTTTTCCTGAGGACCGCGTCGCTTCTGAATCTCGGCAAACGCCTCGCGCGCGCCCGCAATCAACTTGTCTCTGTCGCCAAACAGGCAATAAATATCGCAAAAATGTTTTCCTATAATGTTTTGATCGCTCTCCGCGCCGACCAGCCGCACAAACTTATCGCTGCAACAATCGACGAAACCGTCCCGATCGATAAACATAGAGCAGTTGGGGGTGCTTTTAAGCGAAAGACGCAGGTATTCGCCTAAACGAACCGCGTCCAAACTATCGGGCCGAGAACCCTTGCGAACATTCTGCGGCATAGCGCATCCTCTCAGACCATTTACGAATTGCAAATAATAGCCAAAATTGGAATGGGGCGGGTCAAAAAATAGCGTCGTTTAAGAAATAATATCAATAAAAAGGCGCGAGCGTCTCAAAGCGGTCCGATTGTTTGCGACAGCCGCCGCAAATAGCCTTCGCGCGATATTTCAACGCCGCCAAGCGAGGCTAGATGAGCGCTGGCAACCTGACAATCGATCATTTCGATCGCGCCAAACGGCTGTTGTTTGCTTAAAAAGGCGAGCGCGACTTTGGAAGCGTCGGGCTTAAAGGCAAACATCGACTCGCCGAAAAAGGCGCGTCCGATCTGCAAGCCGTATAACCCGCCGACAAGCTCGCCGTTCAGCCATGATTCAACCGAATGCGCGTAGCCCAGCCTGTGCAGCTCGCAGTAGCTCTCGATAAACTCGCCGCTGATCCATGTCTCTTTCTCTCGTTTGCGCTCGATCGTGGCGCACGCGATCATCGTTTGCCTGAAAGCGCAATCGGTTTTGATAATAAAGCGCCCGCCGTTGATCGCTCGCGTAAGACTTTTGGAGGCGCGAAACATAGAGGGTTCTAAAATCATACGAATGCGGGGCGAATACCAGTGCGGCATATGATACTCGATAAACCAAGGAAACAAGCCGCTTCTGTAAGCGTCCAGCACGCGATCGACGGCAAGATCGCCGCCGATGGCTATTAGATCGTCAAAGTTTTCGCCGATTGGGTCTGGAAAAGGCTCTGTCGCGCCGATCAAATATAGCGGCGGGCTTTCACGCACCAAAATCAAAGCGCAGCTCGCCCTCTTTGACGCCTACGACGACTTTGCCGCCTTTGGCGAGACGACCAAACAGCAACTCGTCGGCAATTTTGTCCTTGATTTTGCTTTGAATCAGCAATCCTAAAGGTCTCGCGCCCATATTTTTGTCGTAGCCGTTTTTGACGAGATACTCTCTGGCGGGGGCGGTAAGCTCGATCGTTACTTTGCGTTCGCCAAGCTGCAAGGCAAGCTCGCCGATAAACTTATCCGCCACAAAGCCGACCGTCTCTTGACTTAACGGCTCGAAACGCGCTATCGAGTCGAGGCGGTTTCTGAACTCGGGCGCGAAAAAGGCGTTTACCGCCTCGTCCACGCGATCCATCGCGCCATTGCCAAAACCGACCACTCCCGCTTCGCTCGCGCCAAGATTGCTCGTCATAATCAGGATCGTATGGCGAAAATCCGCCTCGATTCCGTTATTGTCGGTCAATTTCGCGTTGTCCATCACCTGCAGAAGAATGTTCAGTAGATCGGGGTGCGCCTTCTCAATCTCGTCTAGCAAAATCACCGAGCGTGGATGTTTGCGCGCGCATTCGGTAAGCAAACCGCCCTGATCGAAGCCCACATACCCCGGAGGCGCGCCAACCAGACGGCTGACGCTGTGTTTTTCCATATATTCGCTCATATCAAAACGGGCGAAATGAACGCCCAGACTCGCCGCGAGCTGTTTCGCCGTCTCGGTTTTGCCCACGCCCGTAGGTCCCGTAAACAGAAAAATTCCGATCGGGCGCGTCGGCGCGCCAAGTCCCGCGTACGATCGCTTGACCGCTCTCACTACCAACTCGACGGCTCTGTCCTGCCCAAACACCTGATGTTTCAAATCCAGTTCCAAAGCGCGCAAGCGCTCTCGATCGTCGTCCGCGCCGGCTTTGATCGGCGCGCCAATCATCTTTGAAACGACGCGCTCGATATCGGCTACGGAGACCTGCGTTCGCTTTTTTGATTCGCTTAATAGACGAAACGACGCGCCAACCTCGTCGATCAGATCGATCGCTTTGTCGGGCAGATAGCGATCGCTGATATATTTCGCGGAAAGCTCCGCCGCTGAACGCAAAACGGCTTCCGAATAGCGAACGCCGTGGTGTTCCTCGTATCCCGCTTTAAGCCCGCGCAGAATCTGCACGCTCTCATCGACGCTCGGCTCGTTCACGACAATTTTTTGAAAGCGGCGGCTAAGAGCGCGATCTTTTTCAAAAAACTGCCTATATTCGCCGTGCGTGGTCGCTCCTATGCAGCGCAACTTGCCGTTCGCCAGCGCGGGTTTTAATATGTTGCTCGCGTCCAACGCGCCGCCGCTCGCGCTTCCCGCGCCTACAAGCGTGTGTATCTCGTCTATAAACAAGATCGCGCCCCGTTTGGCGGACAACTCGTCAAGCACGCCCTTGAGCCGCTTTTCAAAATCGCCGCGATACTTAGATCCCGCGATTAACGCGCCCATATCGAGCGCGTATATATCCGCGCCTTCCAGCGCTTTGGGCGCTCTGTTTTCGGCGATCAATCTCGCTAATCCCTCGGCGATCGCCGTTTTGCCAACGCCCGGATCGCCCGTTAGTATCGGATTGTTCTTCTTGCGGCGGCAGAGCGTTTGAAGCGCCCGCGTCATCTCCTCGGCGCGCCCCACGATAGGATCAATCGCGCCCTTTTTTGCCAGCGCGACAAGCTCGACGCAAAACTGCTCCAGATAGGTTTTCGCTCCGCTCCGCTCGTTTTTGCCCTGCGGCTTGGTCTCTTCTGAAACCTCCGTGGAGACGCTGATCGCCTCGAGTATATCAAGCCGCTCGATCCCCTGCAGGCGCATTAGATAAACGCCGTAGCTGCCGCCCTCCTCGAATATGCTGGCGAGCAGATCGCCCTGATCGGCTTCGCTTCGCCCCGAGCCCTCGATGTGCGCGAGCATAATCTGCATAACCTTTTGCACGGCGATCGTCTGCGTAGGTTCCACGCCGCTCGGCGCGATCTCAAATTCGCGCGCGAGATAAGAGTCGAGGTTAATCTTCAGCGCGCCTATGTCCGCGCCGCACCGCTCTAATATCTTTTGCGCGGACAGATCAAAGAGCGCGGCGTAAGACAGGTGATCGACGGCGATAAATTCGTGGCGGCGGCGCTTGGCTTCGCGTACGGCGGCGATGATCACCTTGTTAAGCGATTTGCCGATCATACGTTACGCCTCTTTGAACGAGCATCTGAGCGGATAGCCGCTAGCCTTTGCCATCATACGAACCTGCAACACTTTCATCTGGGCTATTTCAAGGTTGTATTCTCCGCATACGCCCACGCCCCGATGATGGACAAAATAGGTGATCTGTTCGGCTTCCGTCTGGTTTTTGTGAAAAATACGCTCAAGCACCTCGACCACAAACTCCCAAGTGGTGTAGTGATCGTTGTGAAGCAATACCTGATACCTGCGCGGAAGCCGCGCTTCCGTTTTCTGCTCAAGCTCTAGATCGCGATCTTCCTTCGTCGCCAACTCCGCTTAACCTTTCCTTTGATATAACGCTGCGATCTTACTAACAAGGCGTTTAATTTTGCAAACCTTTCTGTCTATTTTTGAGCCGATTTCGCGCGCTCTGTTCGTCTTGACGCTTGGCTGGTATATCATATTGAACCTGCAGTGGTTTTCCTACCGCTACGATCGGCTGATCTTTCATCACACAAAGCCGCGGTGGAACATAGCCAATATCGCGTTGCCGATCGCGCTGTTTTACGTCGCGGGCGCGTATTTCTGGATCTTTTTTTATCTGGTTTATCTGCCTTCGCTCTTTTTGTGGTATCGCAAAATAGACCAAAAATTGGTATTCACGGCGCGGGTCAAGCGGTTTTTTGCGCTGCTGGCGTTCGCCGTCATATTAACCGAGAGTCTGCGCTTTCTGCAAGGCTACGGGGGCGGGAGCTTATCCGCTCTGGCGCTAACGCTCGCGTGCTCGCAGATATTGGAGAATTTTTTGCGATCGCGCTTCAAAAAACAAGCGTCGCGCAAACTGCTCGCGCGCGACGACCTGATCGTGATCGCGCTGACGGCAAGCTACGGAAAAACAAGCCTGAAGCGCTTTTTGCTGGAGATATTAAAACCCCGTTTCAAGGTTTACGCCACGCCCGGCAACGTCAACACCGATCTGGGAATCGCCGCCGATATTAACGACAAACTGCCCGACGACGCGGAGATATACATCGTCGAGGCGGGCGCTAGGACAAACGGCGATATTTTAACGATAGCGCGAATGGTAGAGCCGCATTACGTCGTTGTGGGCAAAGTTGGCAAACAACATATCGAGTATTTTAAGAGCGAGGAGAATATCAGGCGCGCCAAGCGCGAGCTGCTGGTTTCGCCTAGAATGCGGCGTGGGATCGTTCACGAAAGCGCGATGGTCAAGCCAGACGAGGCGATCGTGACGTTGCGCGACGATCAGATACTTAATCTAAACGCCGCGTTGGAAGGAACAGAGTGGGATCTTAGTCTCGATAATCGCGTCGTTCATATCGCAACGCCCGTACTAGGCGGCTTCAACGCGGTAAATATATCGCTGGCGTTTTTGGCGGCGAGAGAACTTGGAGTAGGCGAAGACGCGATCATAGGCGCGGCGCTTACGTTAAAGAACTTCGAGCATCGCTTGCAACCGATCATGACGCGGAATAAATTTATTTTAGACGACGGCTACAACGGCAATCTGGAGGGTATGCTCGGCGCGATCGAGTTGTGCGCCCTATGGAAAGGACGCAAAGTAATCGTTACGCCTGGGATAGTAGAAAGCGACGAAGAGAGCAATATCGCGCTAGCGGCAAAGATCAACGAAACCTTTGATCTTGTCTTTATCACCGGAGCGCTGAACGCCGATCTGTTATGCTCGCGTATTGACCGCCCCAAACGCAAGCGGGTTTACGATAAACGCGCTCTGGAAACCATGCTCGCCAAAGAGACGCGATCGGGCGATCTGATACTGTTCGCAAACGACGCGCCAAGCTATGTGTAATCGGCGCGGCGCTAAAAATAGAAACTCGCCCCGATAGCAAACCGATCTTTGTATTCGCCGCCGCCTTCAAAACGGCGCGAACAAGCGAGGCTTAGATCGTAATCATACGAAGGGGCGAAAACTACGCGCGCGTTAAACTCGCCCTTAAAGCCGCGATAACTATCGTCCGCGTCGTAAAACCTCGCGTAATCCATTAGCGCCTTTGCGCGCTCCGCGATCCTCGCTATCGCTCCGACCTCGACCGCCGCGAACGGGTTAGCTTTTCTACCCTGCGCGAAACCGATTCTGGGCGTTATATAGACGACCGCGCCGTCAAACGGCGAAACGCCCAGCCCGCGCCCCCACTCGAAAAACGGCGAAAGCCTGTCGTTCGCGTTTGTCTCCAGCCCGACTCGAAACAGCTTGCTGGAGCCAGCCGCGCCAAAGTCGGAGATCGTTTTCATGGCGATCAGATTAAACGTTTTCAGCCGCGCCTTATTATCCTCGTAGCCTGCGATCAGCTCTAACAGCTTGTTTTCAGACTCGGCGGGCGAAGCGTTTGAAACCGACTGAATATCGCGGTAGTTTGGCATAACGGCGACGGCAAAACCGCCGTCAAAAATCTGAACGTGGATTCGGCTCGCGCTTGGGGCGTTTAGCGGATAAAAACTTTCGGCGGAGGCGATATAGGCGCGATCGATCGCGCTTGGGCGAACGCTGACGTTTT
Source organism: Helicobacteraceae bacterium (assembly GCA_031268655.1). Classification (GTDB taxonomy): domain Bacteria; phylum Campylobacterota; class Campylobacteria; order Campylobacterales; family SZUA-545; genus JAIRNH01. Next base: position 23,289 of record JAIRWX010000046.1, read on the forward strand.
GGATCAGCCCGCGCTTTTCCAGCAGTTGCAGATACTCGATCGGCGCGGCGAAAAAGGCGTGTTTGTTATCGGAGAAACTTGGATCGGCGACGTTTAATATCGCCTCGATCGCCGTGTTGCAATTATGCGTTACAAACTGATAGTTAATAAGCGTTTCTTTTAATTCCCAAAGATGTTGTTGCAGCCGCTCTTTTGCCTTGTTTGTAAGGTTAAGCTCAAACTCCCAGAGCGATCGTCGCTCCTCGTAAGCGTATGTTTGGATCGTCTCGCTGTACGGCGCTAACCTGTAACTTCCTTCCGTTCCGCTCCATACGGCGCTTATATCGCGCCAGATTGCCGTTTTCGCCCATTAGCGCCATAAAACTGAAACTATGTTCTCTCGTTATATTATTTTCGTCCTCGCCCGCGATTTTTAAGATCGTATGTCCCATTTGCGACTCCGCCGCGTCGCTATCTTCGGCTACAAACACAATATAAACGCGATCAAATGGAACTTTTTGCAGATATATCTCGTAATCTTTGCAGTTTATATCGGGCATATCGCTTAACTTGATCGCGCCGTATGTAAGCGCTAAATTTAATCTTGCGGGATATTTGCACTGCGCGTTCGGATCGCTATGCCCGTTTGGAGATATAAAAAAGGGGCTTTTCGCGCCGATTACGCTCGCTTCGCCTTTATAGTGAAGCGCCGCTTTCCACGCCGAAAGCCCCTCGCCTGAAAGCAAACCTTTATGCCTCAAATAGTTAGCGCCGCTTTGATCCGCCCAAAGGCGAATCAAAGCGGCGAGAAGAATAGATACGAGATGCTTTAACGTCTTCTACGAAAAACGCAAAGCAAACTACTGACGCGCTTCTATTCTGCTAAGACTACCCGTAACATGAACACAATTTCGCCCCCAAACAATAGTCGTCCAGTCGGACATTTCTATCCGCACATTTACTAACATGTCGCCGTCAAATCCAACATTGCGTCCATTGTTAATCGCGTCGTCCATAGCCGCTTGCAGACGTTTATATTCTTGCCCGAACGTACCGAACTCAACGCCAAAAAGTCTATAAATGCAGGATTTCCCTGTAACGGGGGCGGCTCTATCACCTGCGGTGTTATATTTCAAGTTATGCACGTTCTGGCTTGAAGCCACTGTGAAATCTCCCAATAACACCGACGAACATCCGCTAAAACCCAAAGCGATAACGCTAAGGGCGACTAGGCAAACTCGTTGTTTGATCCGTCGGTATTTTAACGCTCTAGCTAGACGTTGCTGGGGGGGGGGGGGGGGGGGGG
>JAIRWX010000063.1 GCA_031268655.1 Helicobacteraceae bacterium
GGAATGCTCAGGCAACCCTCGTTCCACACAATTTCTTCTTCGGCTTTTACGATTTCGGGGTTTATGCACTCTAGCAGATTTTCTGGCTGTTGAACGCCCTCTTCGTTTGGCGGATTTGCGACAAAAACGCGCAATGGCTCGCCAATCTGTATCGCCGCCAGACCCACGCCGTTATGCTCGATCATCGCCAAATACATCTCGTCAAGCAATGCGCCTAATCGCTTGTCGAATTCTTTAACCGCCGCCGATCGCTGTCTGAGCTTTCTGTTCGGGTAGGTTAGCAGCTCTCTACTCATCGACTTTTTCGTTCTCGTCCGACGGCGCGACGACAAAAACCGAGCCGTCGGCGTCGGCTTTGTTCATCGCGTCAAGCGCGCGCACCATCACCGTTTCGGCTTCCTGCGAAACGCTCAACGTCGCTACGCCTATGCAAATTTCGAGTTTAATCTCTTGATCGGCGATAAAAAAGTGCGAGCCGCTCGTCATCTCCGCGACGCGCAAAGCGGCGCGGGAGGCGTTCTGTTCGTCGGTGTGCTTGAGCAGTATGCCAAAGCAGCCGTCGCCAAAATGCGCCACCACGTCGCTGCGTCTCGAGGTTTTCATAAAGAGTTTGGATATGGTGCGGTTGATCAGTCCGAGCTGTTTTTCGCTTGCGACTCGCCGCTTAACCTTGTCGCTCAGTTTCGCCAACATCAGCGTACTGCTGTGGTGAAACTTGCCGATATGCGCAATCTCGGCGCGCACCTGCTCGGTAAGATAACGCTTGTTAAAGATGCCGTATTGCGAATCGTATATTGTTTCGCCCTTTACGTCCTGAATGATCTTCGCGCTTTTCGCGTATAGGTTTTTGATAACGATCGCCTGCGAATTTAGCGCGGCGGTTAGTTTTTCCAGATCGTTGTTGAGCGCGAACGCCAGATTTTGCACCGCTCCGGGATTGTTGATCGCTTTTGCCTCCTGCATTCTGCGCTTGCTAATCAACGTCATATTGCTCACGTTCTTGAACAGCGTAGCCACGTTTTGCAAAATCTCTTTGAAAAGCCCGAAGCCCTCTTGAAGCTGCCGCTCCATACGCATTCGCTTCTCGTCTTCGCCGTTGTTTTCGCTTTCTATCATATCGCTCGTCGCTTTGCGAAATTCGTAAGGTTTTTCGTCGAGCGCTTTTTCAAAATAAAGCTGATAGTAATTTGGCAGGGGCGGAAGATTGTCTTTGGCTAGTTCGTCCAACGCTTCGCGCGCTAAGTTTTCAAGCTCGCTGGCGGCGTTTGAAACGGCTGGCGGCGATACGGTCGCGTTCGCGGCGCCCGTATTGACCCCTTTCCTCAATAACACGCCGATGCTCCTTTTTTTTCTGCGCCTATTATTTCAAACTCTTTTCTACGACCGCGTCTATTATGCCATAATTTAGCGCTTCTTTCGCGCTCATAAAAAAATCCCGATCGGTGTCGCTTTGAATCGTCTTGATCGGCTTACCGGTGTTTTGCGCCAAAATTTCGTTGATAATCGCCTTTACGCGAACAATCTCTTTTGCCTGTATCTCAACGTCCGTAGCCTGCCCTTGCGCGCCGCCCAGCGGTTGATGCAACATAATGCGCGAGTTCGGCAGCGCGTGCCGCTTGCCTTTCGCGCCGCAGGAGAGCAGAAACGCGCCCATCGACGAAGCCTGCCCTATACAGATTGTCGCCACGTCGGGCTTAATATACTGCATAGTATCGTAAATCGCCATGCCGCTTGTAATCACGCCGCCCGGCGAGTTGATATAGAGGTAAATATCTTTTTCGGGATCTTCCGCTTCCAAAAACAGCAGTTGCGCCACGATAGAGCTTGCCATCGCGTCCTCGATCTCGCCGCCAAGCATAACGATCCGATCTTTTAACAGCCGCGAATAGATGTCATAGCTTCGCTCGCCGCGTCCCGTGCGCTCGATCACGTAAGGAATGTAGTAACTCATTTTCAACCCTTTGTTAACGTTCTTTTGTAAGCCTCTCGCGAAGAAACTCGCTTATGCGGCGCATTATGACTCAAATCGGTTATCGTCATATTTAGCGCCGTCGTCGGCTACGCGCCCGAAACTTTTGGCTCGACCTCCTTAGCCGCCTTTTTCGCGCTCGGTTTGGTTTTGGACGTTTCGCTCCCGCCCTCTTTCGCCGACTTTTTAGGCTTTTCGGTTTTGGCGGTATTGTCGGATTTGCGATCTAATAGCGCGGTAAGCGCGCGATCTTCGGTCAACGTCATTTTGACCACCGCCGTGAGATTGTTTTTGCGGTAGTAATCCAGCGTCTTTTTGGGATCTTGCCCCGTTTGCATCGCCTGATAATAGATCGCCTGCGCGACCTCCCGATCGCTGATTTCAATACCTTCCGCCTTGGCGATCGCGTCGATCAGCAACGTCGTTTTCACGCGTTCTTTCGCTTCGGAACGAAATTCCTCGCGCAGAGCCTTCAGCGCGCTTTCGTCGTTTTGGAGCTTTTGCAATCCCTCGTCGTCGAGCGTTCCAGCCTTCTGAGCGGCGAGGTGATCGATCTCCTGCTCTAAGATGATTTCGGGTAAATCGAAATCGTACGTTTTCAACAACGCCTCAAGCAGTTTGGGACGAAGCTCCTCGTTATACAATTTGCTCTTCTGCTCGTCAAACAAGGTTTTTTCAACCGCCGCCGTCAACTTCTCCACGTTCGCGTCTTCTATGTTTGGCAAGAGTTTTTTAGCCGTTTCGTCGTTTATAACAGCCGGCTTTTTTACCTTGATCGCCTTAAGCGTTACGTCGAAAGTCGCCTCTTTGCCCGCGATCGTCGAAACATGGTACTCTTTGGGAAAAGTAACGGCTATTTTACGCTCCTCGCCGACTTGCAAGCCAAGCATCTGCTCCTCGAAGCCGGGGATAAAACTATTCGCGCCGATTTTGATCTCGTAATCTTTAGCCGAAGCGTTGGCGATAGGTTCGCCGTCCGCGTAGCCGTCAAAGTCAAATTGCGCGTAATCGCCGTTTTGCAAACCGCGCTTTTCGTCGATCGTTTCCGGCGCGACGGCGCTATCGGCGGCGCGTTCCAGCGTTTGACGCAAACTTTCGGGCGAAACCTTGATTGGCTTGAACGAGGGCGTTAGCGCGTTATAGTCGCCTAGTTCGATAGCGGGACGCAAAGAGAGCTTCAGTTCCAACTCCAAATCGTCGCCGCAGCTAGTTTTCGTTACGACGGGCGCGCCTATTAGATCCGGTTTTTCCAGCTTGACAAAACCATCCTCGAAAGCCCGCGCAGCCAGACGGCTTCTCGCGTCCGCGTCTAGTTGATCCTTAAAACGCAGTTTGATAATAGCGGGCGGAATTTTGCCGCGCCGAAAACCGGCGATATTTGCCTCTTTCGCAATTTTGGCGGCGGCTAAAGTTTCGGCTTCGGCAACCGTCTTTTTGTCAAACTTGACCGTTATAACCGCGTTCGCGCCGTCTATTTTTTTGGCGAAAATTTGCATCGTAGTCCTTCCGCGCGAAAAGATCGCGTAATCGTTCGTCGCCTGTCGCGGCGTAAAAGGCGGGGATTTTATCGAATCTTAGATTTGAGCGCGTCTATTTGGTTTATCGCCAAGGCGCGAAGGCAAGAAACCGCCCGCCGCAACAAGCGATCGGCAAACGAAAAGCGCCAACGATTCGACGCGCCGCCGCGATTATTCAGAGAAACGCGAAAACCGACGTCGCAAATTACGCTAATTTGAGTTTCAGTCCGATCCATATCGCCAATATCATGCCAAAGGCAAAAACCCAGCCGCTCAACGCGCCCGCCGAAATGCCGCTGATAAGCGTCCCGATCGTGCAGCCAAGCGCGATCATCGCGCCAAATCCAAGTAAAACGCCGCCAATAAAATTTAGCGCGCTTTCTTTAAGCGTCGGCTTTTGCGGTTTGAAATCGCCCGCGCCGAGCGAGGATGCGAACGAACCTAAAACAAGTCCGAGCAACAGCGTCGCGTCGGAGTTAAGCCAGAAGTTTGCCGGCAAGGAGCCGCACCCCGCGAAGCCGTCCAGCCCGTTCAGCCTCGCGGGTATCAGATCGTAATAAGCGCCAATAGCGCGCGCCCAAGAGGCAATAGTTGCGGTAACGCCCAGCGGTTTTGTTTGAATGACGATTAAAAAACTGAGCGTTCCCACGATCGCGCCGCCGATATAGTAACGCCAGCTTTGCGCAAAAACGCGATCGTATAGCTCTTTGAAGCCGACGACCGGCTTTGCGGCTTCGCCCGTAGTCTTGACTGCAAATCGCCAGATAAGCGCCGCGATAACGCCCAAAACGATTAATTGTACAACAAGCGCGATCGAATGCCCAAAATAGGCGTTCAGCCAGATTAGCGGCGAATCGGCAATTCTAAGGCCGTAAAGCGCGTTCCAGCAGTTAAATCCCAGAAGGAAACCAAACGCGACGCCGACGAGCGCGAAAACCGAGCCGATCGCGCCCTCGCTCAAATGATACCAGTGCGCCGCTATGCAGGATTTTGACAAAACCATGCCAAATCCAAAAATTACGCCCGCGATAAACAGAACCTCGCTTACGGGTCCAACGTGTATAATGGGCGGCAGATTGCTTGGCGTGGGGACGCGAATCCAGCTTGCCGTTACGATCGTATATCCGATTAGCCCGATCGCGAGCGCTAAAATCAGCGCCAAAACGCCGCGCGGATTTTTATCCTCTATATAATCTCTGATGTGGCAGAAAAAACAGAAACGGCTTTTTTGCATAACAAAGCCAAAAACGACGCCTATAACAAGCGCGAAAGCGCTCGCGCCGCCCTCGGCGACAAAGCTTAGACTGTACGCGAAACCAAGAGACGCGACAAGCAAAACGGGCGCGATAAGTTTTCCTAGGCGCATGCAACCAACTTTTGATAGTTTATAAACGCGGGAGCGTCGACTCCCGCGACGAAAACGATCGACAGATCGCTTAAAAGCCTATTTAGCCGCCCAGATTGTTCCGGCGGGATTATCAATCGGAACGCCGACCGAATTGCCGTATTCAGTCCAAGAGCCGTCGTAGTTTTTAGCCTGAAAGCCTAAGATTTTAGCAAGGGCAAACCATGTGTGGCTGGAACGTTCGCCTATTCTGCAATATGCGATAACGGGCAGCTTGCCGTCAACGCCTACGCTCGCGTAAAGCTCCTTCAGCTCGGCTTTGGACTTAAAGGTGCCGTCTTCGTTTACCGCTCTGCCCCAAGGCACGTTCACGGCGCTAGGTACATGACCCGCGCGGATACTAAGTTCCTGAATGCCCGCCGGAGCGAAGACTTTTCCCGCGTATTCGTCGGGCGATCTGATGTCCAGCAGTTTGGCTTTCGACTCTCCTTTTGCGACGCTTACCACGTCGGCAAGGCGCGCGCGAATCGCGTCGGTCGTTGCGGAGACCTTGAAATTGGTCGCCTTGTATTCGGGGACGCGGTTGTCAAGCGGTCTGTTTTCCTTCTCCCACTTCACGCGCCCGCCGTCTAGCAACTTGACGCTTTTTACGCCGTAAATATCAAACACCCACGCGCCCCACGCCGCAAACCAATTGTTGGTATCGCCGTAAAGGATCGCGGTCGCGCCGTTTGAAACCCCCGCTTTGGAAAGGAGCTTCTCGAAATCCGCGCGGCTTACAATGTCGCGGTTCACCTTGTCGTTCAGATCGCTGTGCCACGAAAAGTTTACCGCGCCCGGAATATGACCGCGCTCGTAAACGCCCGGGTTTACGCTCACCTCGATTATGCGGATTTCGCCGCTCTTAAGATTAGCGGCAAGCCAATCTGTGGTAACCAGCGGACCCTCCGGAACCGCCGCAAAAGCGCCGATCGCCAGCGCTCCGAACGCGATCGCGGCTTTGAGAAGCGTATTCGCGCCAACTAACAAACGTTTCATCTTTGCCTCCTATTGGAATTTGAAACGACGGATTATAATTGATCTTTCCTTAAATAAAGTTTAGTATTTCTATCGATTTTATATTTTTGATTTTTTTTCGCGCCGAAGGGGATACCTTCTATAATCTGTATTATGAAGCGGTTATTGACATTGACTTTGGTTTCGGTTGCGCTGTCCGCGGCGCCGAGCCAGCCTAAACTATTTTCGCCGATCGGCGCGGCTACAAACGAGGCGATCAACCTTTCGCCCCTGCCCTGCAACGTAAATTGTCTGGAGCGGTTGCTGGACGAAGACAAGATCTTTTCTTTTCTGGCGCGTTACGAAGACGGCGACGGGCGCGTTGGCGCGGAATACCAAAGGCTGGCGGCGTTTTTCAATCTCGCTACGCCGCCGGCGAGCGGCGAGCGGATCGCCGTATTGATTCCAAGCGAATCGATCGGGCGATATTCGATCATCGTCGCAAACAGCGTCGGCGCTTATCTGCTCAGCAAAGGCAAGCCTTTTGAGATGCGCGTGTTCGACTCCTTCGACGAGAAATCCGACAGCCTCGATCGCGCCGTAAAAGAGATTGAAGCGGCGGGCTTCAACCGCGCTTTGGCCGCGCTGACGATCGAGGGCGCGAGAACCATGGCTGCCATAGGTCCCGCGATCGAGCTATATATTCCCACCGTTAATAGAAGCGAGATCGGCTACGCGCCGGAAAATTTCTATTTCGGAGGCATTGATTACGCTAAACAGCTCGAGGCGCTAACTCCGTACGCCAACGGCTTTCGCACGACTATATTCGACGAGCCGATCGGTTTGAGTCAGAAGATCACGGCGGCGGCGGACGCGATTTTGCCCATACCCGCGACCCGCGTTACGCTCAACAATCCGCGCGTAAACTTTTCGCAGCTTTTCAGGGCGCAAAAAATTGAAGCGGGCGCGTCGATTCTCCTAAACACGCAGCCGGTAAAAACAAGCATGGTACTCTCGCAGATCACCTTCAACGATATTCGCCTAGCCTCGGCGATCAGCACGCAGATGAATTACAATCCCCTGCTGCTGACGCTGCCGCAGAGCGACGACGTAAAAAATCTCTATATAGCGAGCGCTATCGGTCCGGGTAATATGACCTTGCGCGATCTGAATCAACTGCTTCGCAACGATCTGCGCTTTGACTGGACCGCTTACGCCTCGAGCGCAATGGCGGCGATGATCAGCCAGAGAAACGGCGGCGATTACGCGCCTAGAGTGGAGCTTTTTGATCTTGAAATGGAGGATAATCAGATCAATTATCCGATTAAAATATATCAGATAAAAAACGCCCGTTTTGTGTTAGCGCCGCCCCCGCCCGAAAAACCGTTGAACGAGACTCTGCCGCCAGAGGAAGAATAACCCGCTTAAAAACCGCGAAACGGCGTTATTTAGAATTGAAACGGCGCGCCGCCGTTTGATCGGCAAAAACGTTATTTGGAGGATTTATAAGATTTTTCAGACGCGGTTTCGCAATTGTGTTTAAGCGCGTTAAAATATCGCAATGAAAATCAAGAAGGGGTTGAAATGCGAAAGGTAAGAATAGCCGCTATAGCCGCGATTGGTCTGTTAGCGTTGGGGTGCGCTAGCACAAAAACTCCCTCGCCAGAGTTTGATATAAAGGTAGAGAGGCAGGGACGGAACGTCGCCGAAATAAACGCCAGCGCGATATGGCGCGAGCGCGATATTACAATTTTGGCTTGGAGTCGCGGATTATCGTCAGATCGGGGGTGGATAGGTTTCTTAATCTCGTTCAAAAACTTAACGAGCGAACCTATAATCATCGATTGGGTTAGATCGTCGGTACACTACGGCGCTACCTCGTCGGTTTTGTTTTTAGACGGACAAAAGTTTATCGATAAAAACACGCCGCCTTCTCCTACGGTTATCCCGCCGTTCGCGTCGATTATCAAAGAGGCGTATCCGTCGATGGAGATAAGCTCTATGTTTGTAGGAAACGAACTTGATTGGGTAATAAACCCGATCCAAGCAGAAAAGGCTACGCTGACTATCGGAATTGATAGCGGCGGCGCGTTAAGTTTTTATATAATCAATTTAGTGCGCGGCAAAATACCCGATCCGGTTAAGATCGAATTCGATATTCCTGACCTAACAGCAAAGAGGCGGTAGATTTCCGTAATGGGCTAATCGCGGCGCGTATTGAAATCTATGAGTTTCGCAAACGCTTTCGTCGTTTCGCGTTTTCGCTAATTTCCGCGTAGCGTTCCGTAAGCGTTAAAGCGTAGCGATCTAATAGCCGAATAGCGGCGGCGCGCCGTCGTTTGAGACGTCAAAAGCGTCGAGCAAAAGACGTTTGATTTGTTCGTCGATTTTGACGGGCTTCGCTTTGCGCGCGCAGACAATCTCGACCTCGGCAAAAAAGATAAGCGTTTGATCCAGCCATAGCTCCTGCTCGAGCCAGAACGAGGCGGCGCGAAGCTGTTTTAGGCGCGATCTAGCCTCCAGCAGATCGCCGAGTTTCGCGGATTTGACGAAATTAACGCGCATCGATCGCACCACAAAATGGCTGTCGGCGTTTTCGGGGCGCCGACCGATTGCGAAAAAGGTTTCACTCCTCGCCCGCTCGATATATTTAAGATAGTTCGCGTGATAGACGATTCCAAGCGCGTCGGTATCTTCGTAATAGACGCGAATTTTCACAAAGCTCTCTTTTGGCGGCTAGTTTTCGCCCTTTTGCCTAACTTGATCGCGCCGTCTATAATATGGCGCGCAAACGACAGGCACAGATAGCCCAGAAACGAGGCGGCAAACGAAAGCGACGCGCCCAAATAGGGCGACGGCGCGCCAAACAATATATAAAGAGAGATCGGATAGATCGTCAGCGCCAGCAAAGTCGCGCAGACGAGAAACAGCAAAACCGCGCCGCGTACGATCCTAACCCCGATCGGTTCCAGCGACTCTAAGTCAAACAGCGACGAGGAGATCGGGTTTAAGGCGATCAAACAACCTTTCCAACAGACAAAACCTATGGCGAAGCCGCCGATTATGATCAGGCAGAGCGAAAGCGCCGTCATCGTCTCTCCGCGCGCAAAGCGCCGTTTTTTGATCGCGGCTTGCGAAAAGCGTAAACCACGCAAAGAAACGCGCCCGCGCCCAAAGAGGCTCCGATCGCGGCGGCGTAAAGCGCCTCGGCGGCTAAACCCTTTTCGGCGCCAAAAACCGCGGCGATCGCGGACGCGATCATTAGCGCCGCGCCAAAAACGAAAACGGCGCATGTCGCTACGATCGCCCGCGTAACGTAGGCGATCGCTTTCAAGCCGCGCGAAAAACGACGTTTTGGCGGCGACGCGGGATCGAAGCCAAGCAGATAGATTGAAACCCGCGCCGCGAACAGCAGATAATACAAAACCGCGCCGATCGCGCTTGAAAAAAGGATTACGAGCCTGACCTCGAAGCCAGATCTGGCAAAGAAATATATATAAGCCGCCAAACAGATAACGGCTGATAACGCAAAGGTCAAACGTTCAACGTTCGCCCGCCGCATTTTTAAGGCGATCAACAAGGATAGTCCTTTTAGCGTTTCGGCGATTTGTCGTTTGGCGTTTAACAATTTGGCTGTTAACAAGTAGAGGCGCTCCTTTTTTGAATCGCAAATTGTTATTGTATCAAGCCGCGCGAAAAACGACGCTCTTTGCACAATGCGCGCCAAATTTTCAGTCCGCGATCCGCCGCGGCGCGCAGATAAAAACGGAAATTTATCGCTTTGAGGCTTGTTTCTCTATAATCCGCGAAATTGTATCCGTTTTGGAGTCTTTGATGATCGTAACTCGTTTCGCCCCGTCGCCCACCGGCTTTTTGCATATCGGCGGTTTAAGAACCGCGCTCTTTTCCTATCTGTGGGCGCGTAAAAATAACGGCAAGTTTCTGCTAAGAATCGAGGACACCGATCTGGCGCGCAACAGCGAGGCGGCGGCAAAGGCGATTTTGGAGGCGTTTGAGTGGGTAAAAATGGAATGCGACGGCGCGATCGAGTATCAGTCCAAACGCTTTGACATATACGCGCAATATATTCGGCGCCTGATCGATCGCGGCGAGGCGTATTACTGCTATATGACCAAAGAGGAGCTTGACGCTCTACGAAACGAACAGCAAAAGCGGGGCGAAAGACCGCGTTACGACGGACGCTACAGAGACGGCGCGCTCCCGCCGCGAAACGGCGTAAACCCCGTCGTGCGTATAAAAGCGCCGCAAAGCGGAACGATCGCGTTCGAGGACGGAATCAAAGGCAGAGTGGAATTTAACGCTAATCAGCTGGACGATTTTATTATCGCGCGAAGCGACAAAACGCCGACCTACAATTTCGTCGTCGCGATCGACGATCGCATGACGGGAGTAACCGACGTGATCAGAGGAGACGATCATCTCTCCAATACGCCCAAGCAGATCGCGATCTACCGCGCTTTTGGTTGGGATATACCCAAGTTTTACCATGTGCCGATGATCTTAAACGCCGAAGGCGGAAAACTCAGCAAACGAGACGGCGCGACCGACGTAATGGAGTATAAAAAAGCGGGCTATCTGCCCGACGCGCTGCTTAATTTTCTTGTGCGTCTCGGCTGGAGCTACGGCGATCAGGAGATCTTCAGCCGCGAGGAGCTGTTACGCCTGTTTGATCCCTCGCAGATTAACGGATCGGCGTCGATCTTCAACGCGAGCAAACTGCTATGGGTTAACCACGAATATATCAGAGCGTTAAGCGACGATCGGCTAATCGCCGCGCTCAAAGAGGATTTCGATCTGGATCTAAGCGGCTTTGAAAACCGATCGAAGCTGCTGGAGCTGTGCAAGGAAAAAGCGCGGACGCTGGAGATTTTAGCGCAAGAGGCGAAAAAATTCGTTTTGCGTCCGACAAGCTACAACGAAAAAGATCTCGCGCTTGTTACCTCGCAGTCGCTGGCGATCGTCTCGAAGTTTTTGGATTTCGCGGAAGATAAAAAGAACAAGCGCGGCGCGATTGAGGAGTTTTTGAAAGCAGAAAATCTAACTACGCCGCAACTAGGCAAACCGCTTAGAATCGCGCTGTTTGGAGAAGCGACCGGAGCTAGTCTGGACGTTTCGCTGGAGATTTTGGGCGTACGAGAAGCAAAAATCAGGATAAATTTGTTAAAAGAACGCATTGAATAAACTATTTCTGTTTTACAATTACGGCAAGCATATATGGGTAGAGGCGAGGGGATGTGTCGTTGCGTAGAAGAGATTTTCTGGCGCTGTCTATGGGGGCGATCGCGGCGGTCGGCTGCGTCTCGGGCAAACGCGCGATCGCGCCCGACGATATGGCGATAGCGGCGAATTCGTTTGCGGACGAGGACGCTCGGAGCGATTTTGAAGACGGCGTAGGCGACGAAGAAACCATGCCAAAAGATCATCTGGCAATCTTTGAAGAAGCGCAACATTTAGAACCGATCGTAGCGAAAGGCGAGGAGCTTGATCTGCTTAAATCAGCCTTTGCCCGTTTGAGCGCCGTGCAAAAACATATAGGCTTCGGTAATTTCAACGTGATCGGGTTTGACGCTATGTTAAGCGTGGCGAAAACTTCCAAAGCGATCGGCGCGTTTGACGCGAAGGAGCTTGGCTATCTTGAAGCGCTGTTTTTCCGCGACGCGAAAGAGTACGGCTTTTTCGGCGCGAAAGTAACCGAACAACTAACCTCGTTGATCGAGCAAAAAGAGATTTTCAAAGCGGCGCATACGGGACACTATCTATACAAGGGGCAGGCGGCGAAAGTGTACGAGAGCGTCAAGAAAGATATAGGCGAGACGATTGTGATGACCAGCGGAGTGCGCGGGATTCCAAAACAGTTTTATCTCTTTTTGGCTAAGACGCTGAAGTGTGGCGGCAGCTACTCCGAAGCGTCGCGCTCGCTGGCGCCGGCGGGCTATTCCTACCACGGCGTCGGCGATTTTGACGTGGGCAAGGTGGGCTTCGGAGAAAAGAATTTCACGCAGGACTTTGAACAAACTCGGGAATTTGAAAAACTTATGCAGCTTGGATACATAGCAATCCGTTACCCTAGGGGCAATCCATACGGCGTATATTTTGAGCCGTGGCATGTCGAGGTTGTATAAGTTTTAGATTCGCGCCCAAACCGCGCAACGTTTGGCGTTAAACGTGAAAACGCCGATAACATTTATTTTAGCGGATGATTAAACTAAACCGCGACGGGAGAAACTATGAACAAAATGTATGATTTAGCGGTGATCGGCGGGGGACCCGCCGGTATTGCGAGCGCCGTGGAAGCGAGCGTTCTGGGGCTAAACGATATCGTTTTGTTTGAAAAAGGCTCAAACCACTCGACCACAATTCGCGCGTTTTACAAGGACAACAAGCGGGTGGATAAGGATTGGAAAGGTCAAAAGGTAACGCTGGAGGGCAACGTGCATTTTATGGACGGCACGAAAGAGAGCACGTTGGAGCTTTTCGACGCGCTGATCGCCGCGCACAAAATCGACGTTCGCTTCAACACTGAAATATCCTCTGTGATCCCAAGCGATCCGTTCGAAATTCATACGGCTGCGACCGAGACGTTTAAGGCGCGCAACGCGATCATAGCGATCGGATATATGAGCAAGCCCAACAAACCGGACTACGCTTTGCCCGTTACGCTTCGAGACAGAATACACTTCAATCTGGACGCTTTCAGCTCCAACGAAACGGTTTTAGTGGTCGGCGGCGGCAACAGCGCGGCTGAATACGCCCACTATTTAAGCGATCAAAACGCCGTTACCCTGACCTACCGCCGAGACAGATTCACGCGGCTTAATCCGATCAACGAAAGTATCATTATGCACCACGCGGGAATAGGCAAAATCCGTCTCAAGATCGGAACGGATATTACCGCTCTGATCGACGAGGGCGGCAAACCGCGCGTTAATTACGCAAACGGCGAAAGCGAAATCTACGATCGGATAGTGTACGCGCTTGGCGGCGCGGCGCCGCTGGATTTTCTCAAAAAGTGCGGGATCGAGCTTGGCGAAAACAACATCGCCAAACACGACGAATTTTATCAAACGACCACGCCGAAACTCTATATCGCCGGCGATATTATCGCCAAGATCGGAGGCTCTATCGCCGCCTCGTTAAACCACGCGAGCAAGATCGTGAATCATATAAAATCGCGCGAAAAAAATACCGCGACAGACAAAGACGATTAAACGGCGCAAAGCCGCCCTATTTGAAAAGTTAAACGCGCTATAGTTTCTTATGCGCGGAGAACTTGATCTGTACGCCGTTTTCGAGCCGATGATTCCTTTCAAAAAGGAGATCGCCGCGTTGCACGGTCTCTTTGAATCCAAAATAACGGCGTCGAGCGCGAAAAGCGCGCTGGACATAGGTTGCGGACGGGGTTTGTTTTTGGCGCGTTTGAGAGCGGCGGGCGTAAGCGCGAAAGGAATCGATCTGAGCGGCGCGATGGTGGAAGCCGCGAAAAGCGAGGGCTTAAACGCGGAGCGGATCGACCTCGAAGACGAAACGGGTTTTTACGACGCGTTAAGCGCGATATTCGACGTGATCAACTACCTAAAAAGCGAGGAGCTGAACGGATTTTTTCGCGCCGCGCGCGACAGGCTCAATCCAAACGGCGCGTTTATTTTCGACGTAAACTCGCCGTTTGGCTTCAAGATCGCGTCGGGCGATCTGATCTTGGAAGAGGCGGATCGTTTCGCCGCAATCCGATCAAGTTTTGAAGGCGGCGAGCTTATTAGCCGCTTTACGCTGTTCGAGCGCAAAAAAGAGGGCGATTACAAACGAACCGATTGGCAAATAACGCAGTATTATCATGGCTTGGGCGCGATCAAACGGGCGCTGAAGCAAGCGGGGTTTGGCGACGTCAAAACGGAGGAGATTCGTCTCTACGGCGAGGCGAAAGCGGATAAGACGTTGTTCGTCGCCAAACGTTAGGGTAAAAATCCCTCAAAAATAATGTTGTCCGCGTATTTTTTCGCCTTTTGCAAATCCTCCTCGGAGCTAACCGTCCAAGCGAGAACGGGAACTTTGCGAAGTTTTCTAGCGATCGTTACGCGCCAGAATGGAAGCGAGGCTAATTCGTAGCTGATAAACGCGGGCTTAATATCGCTAAGTTTAGCAAGGCGGCGAAGATTGTACCGCTCCCAAGCCGATCGCCCCTCGTTCTTGAAAGAGCCGCCGATAATGCCGCGCGGAATGTCGGGCGCGTTTTTACGAAACCAGATCAGGGTTTTTGGATCGGCGCTTGCGATCGCCGCCGTCGGATTAAAATGGCGGATCAGCGCAAGAACTCTTTGCTCCAAACGATAATCGCCGCCGCGGGAACATTTAACGTCGAGGCAGATCGGCGCGGTTATGCGCTCAAACGCCGCTTCCAAGGACGGGATCGACTCCGCGCCGCCAAAAAGCCGCGTATTTTTCAGGTTAGTCGCCTCCAGATCGCAGGCAAAACCGTTCAGCCCCGTCATGCGATATAGGGTTTCGTCGTGAAAAACGACGACCGCGCCGCCCTTTATTAGCTGTACGTCTAACTCGATCGCGTAGCCCGCTTTTTGCGCCGCCAAAAACGCGGCGATCGAATTTTCAGGAACGCCCGCGCTGTGTAGCCCGCGGTGCGCGATTGGAATTGTCGCAAACCATTGTTCGTCCATAGCCGCTATTGTATCAATGGCACGATAATTGCTAAAATGACGAACATCGCCTCATTAAGGTAGCAAATGCGATTAAAACATATAGCGGCGGCGATTATTCTGCCGCTTTGCGTAAATCTATTCGCGGCGGAGACGCTGGTCGCGCCCGCAGATCGCGATCGGTTGATAAAAACCCGCGACGGACGGCAGATTCGCCTGAACGCCGGTAGCGAGTTGATCAGAACCGACGACGGACGGCTGGCGGTGCGAAGGGCGCTAGACGCTCAAGAGCAAAGCGGGCGCGAAACGGCGCGCGCGGCGATCGTCGGCGACGGCGGCGACCGCTGGGTATGGTTTGTCGGACTCGAAGGCGCGACAAGCTCGATCGCAAGAGATTACAAAATCGATACGAACGAGATCAACAAAAGCGCCACGGAATACGAAACGATCAGCTACGAAAACAAGCTCTTCAAAACCGACGGCGGCGCTCACAAATTTTCCACAGACAAAAACCGCGCCGCCTTTGCGGTCGTCGGCGGAGTGAAGGACGAGCGGGAGCAGAACTACTATCAGCTTGGCTACTACGCAAGCGACAAGCTTGACGAGATAGCTTTTAGCGCGCAGTTTGGCTTTACCTCGCTCGCTTTATACGACAATCGGATCGTCCCGTACGCCCGTTTGGTCGCCGCCGCGGGTTTCGAGGACGGCGTCGGCTCGCTCGACGCGGATAGCTTCGCCTTTGGAGGCGGGATCGGCGCGACATATATCGTTAATTCCAATATCGAAATTTACGGCGGCGCGGAGTATTTATCGCGTAATTTCGGCTCTAGCTCCGGCAAAGCGAGCAAGCCGGGCGGCGGCTCGATCGCCTACGGTTCGGTGGAACGGGAGGAAAAAGAGACGAGAGCCTATATCGGGGCGCGGTATCTGCTTAGATGAGAATCCCGATTGCCCTCGTATTCGCGGCGCTGTGGTTTGTCGGCTGCGCGGATAAACCAAGCTACGATTACGAACTCGGCGGCTTGCCGGAAAAAGCGCCCGCATGGATCAACGATCCCGACGTCAACGGCAGATTTGGCGCGGCTGGCGGCGCGATTCAGTCGGTTGGCGGCGCTCGTTTTCAACAGATTGAAGCGAGCGCAAGGGCGGACGAGATTTTGCGCGGGCGAGTTCAAAAGATCGGTTTCGCGGCGGCAAAGCGCTGTTTGATCGCGCTAAAAAACGATGGCGCGAGCGTGGAGACGCTTAACGCGGATGCGAGGCTGGCTTCGCTGATGATTAGCGCCGCGGCTTCAAATCAGTTTGAGCGCGTGGATAACTGGTGGTCGCCTTCGCGCGATCACTACGCCCTGCTTCGCATCGCCGAAGATCAACTGAAAGCCACGATTGTAGATATGATCGCGCGGTTTGTTAAATCAAACGAAAACTACTCGGCAAACTTTGCTATGCTTCAGGATTTGAAACTGATCGACGAGGCGGCTATCGAGGCGATCGCCGCGGCAAAGTGAGGCTTAATGCGATTTGCTCTGTGTCTTTTGCTCGTTTGCGCGAGCGCGTTTGGCTACAAAGACGCTTTTTACGTCGGCGCGTATGGCGGCGCGTTTGAAGGAACGCTTGAAAAGAAAACAAAAGCCGATCTGGAAAACGACGGCTATCTGCAGGGCTTCAGGCTTGGCTGGAACAACAATATGCGATCGAACGTTCTGGCGAAAATTCGCTGGGAATTGTATTATGAACGACGCGATTTCACTTATGATCTAAGCGGCGCGGATAAAAAAGAGGACGGCTGGCACGCGGGCGCGTCCGTGGCGCTTGGCTACAACACGGATCTCTTTTTGACGCAAGAGCTTACGCCCTACGTTACGATCGGAACGGGTCTGGGCGGCTTCGGCAAAGATTTTGGCGACGGATCAAACCTGAATCTGGGAGTCGGTCTCGCCTTTACGTTTCGGTATTTTGAGCTGACGCTGGAAGCCAGACGGGAGTTTTGGCAGTTAAAGGGCTACCGCTTTGCGTTTCAAACTCCCTTTAAGAACGACGGAACAATCGACATGGTAAGCGCGGGACTTAATTTCAGGTTCTAACGCGCAGATTGCTATTTGCAACATTGAGAATATGGCTGATTTTTGCCGCCGCTCAACATTTCTGATCGCCTACTCCCGCCAATAAAAATAAGAATAGCCATTGTTCTTGTTTGCGTCGATCTTCCAAGGATTATCGTCGTTGTCTCCAAACTTCCAGCCTAAACTGTAAAGTTATGTTTGAAATTGGACTCTGGGATTGCGGGCGTAAAGAGGTGCGAAGCTAGTGTTTATGCGGGTTTGTCGATTTTAAGAGAGTCCAATTCCTGTTAAATCTTATTTGGCGCTTTCAAACAGACCTTTTTACGCAACCTTACAAAACTCCAAAATTAACCTGACAGACAGCCAACAAACCCGCATATTAAAAGCATTTAACAGGTTTGTAAAAGATCGCCGTTTTTTGGCGTTTCCGCGCCGAAAACAGCCCGAAAACGCCAAGCGCAAAGCGATCCAAAAGTGAGCGAAAAGTGAAAAATTAAACGCGTTTTTAGCGCTCGCCGCGTCCGAGCGCTAAGTTTTGCGCCGATTGGCGAGCATTTTGACCGAATAGCGAACATTTTCACGCTCCGACGCGCTATTTTTGCCCGATCTTGGCGTAATCCGCGCTAAAGATTGATAAATCATAAAAAGCCAATAAACAACGGATTAAAAGCATTTAATAGCAGATTTAAAAGGTGAAAACGGGGCTGATCGGCGAAAATGTCCCTTAGTTGGCGCAAAATGATCGCCTTTCACGCTAACTTGTTGAATATCCCGACTACTCTTCCAATGATCTTGCACATACCGAGTTCGCCATCGCCAAAAGTTATAGCTTCGCACTCCTTATTGTCGCTTTTTAGCGTAATCCCTCGCGTTTTTGGGTTGTAAAATACGCGCTTAACCGCGAGATCGCCGTTGATCGCCGCCACATAGATTACGCCATTAAAAATCCTGCCGCCCTCGTTTTCTGTTGGGCAGACCATTATCAAATCGCCGCCCCTTATTGTGGGGAACATGCCATCGCCAACCACTTTTATAATGTGGATGTTGTCGTATTGCGGAAGTCCCAGCGTTTCCATAAACGCTTTATCAAACAAAAAAGCGCCTTTCGAATCTGTCTTGATAACAATCCCATCGCCGCCGCCGCATGTGCTGAGACGGATTTTGTCAATGTAGGCATTTGCAACCTTGTCTTTCTCGCTTGTATTGATTTCCATCTTGTTACTCCTTTAATTGTTTTGGATAAAGCGCAAAAATGTTCGCCAATCCCGTCTAACAAGCGTTACATTAAGATTTTAATTACTCGACCCACAATCCTAAATACCGACTGATCATCGGGATCAACTATCCAACTATCATAATCCTTATTCGCGCTCTTGATATGTAGCTGACCTCTTGGGTCGACCTGTAGTACCTTAACCATCAACTCGTTGCGCCAATTAAGAATATAAAGTCCGTCGCCTTTATATTCATTCTCTGCCGCGTCAAAGATAATCCAACTGCCTGGCAACACCATTGGCGCCATACTATAGCCGTCAACGCAGATAGCAAATAAAGTTGCTGGCGGCTCTACCCGAAAAAAAGCGGTATCGAGCGCGACCGTGCCTTCGGTAGGAAAATCCTCTATACCCTCTAAGTGCGCACCCTGCCCGCCCCTAGCGTGAATTATAAGGCGCGGAATATGGATAACGGCGGCGCGTCTGTGGGCGCTAGATGTGGTAGATTGCTTAATAGAGCTTGACATTTTCTCAAGCTGTAGCTTATGCTTGGGCGGGATACCGCGCTCTAGCCATTTTGAGACGGCAGAATACGAAATGCCAACCATATCGGCTAATTGTTGATCGGTCTTTACGCCGAAACGAGCCTTGACTTCGTCTATCTCCCCGCGATTTTTTATTTTCTCTATCACTTTTTGTCTCTTAGCCCTTGACTAATTGTGATACTATGCTTGCACGCCTGATAGATAATCCTATCACAAGGCGACTGATCCAAACAAGGGGACAAGATGAGCGTTAAACCAGCGGTGCTAACCGACGAACAAGTACCCCAATATATCACCAAAGCTACGACGCGCAACATCGTTAAGCGTTACGGAACGCTTAAGTTTTGGTCGGCTGCGCGCGGCTATCCATACTGGGCGGTGCGCCAGTTGATCGGGCAAGCCAAACTAAAGGGTACAAGGCGCGGCGGCAAAGTCCGCGAAATAAGAGACGCGCTGATCGCCGAGGGGCTGTGGGCTGAAACCGAAAGCGCCGCGAAGGTTGTCGGGTGAAGGTCTACCTCCCGACCGCAATCGCCGCCGAGTCGCTAGGCGTAAGCGAGCGAGCTATCCAGCTTGCTATCAAGCGCGGATCGAGGCGGTATCCGTACCGCGAGGTAAGCGGGCGCGGTGGCAATAGCGGCAAATCATACGAACCATTAGCGGAGCTAACCCCCAATCAATACCGCGCCCTATGCGCCAAACACGGACGCGAGTTTGACCTTGCGCCCGGCAAAAACCAAACCAATCAATAGGAGCTAACCAGTGAAACAAGAGGATTACGACCGCTTGAAAGCGGCTATGAGGGCGACCTACGACGCGATGAGCCATATGGTCGACGCGGGCGCGAGGCTAACGAAAGCGGCGACATATATGCAACCGATCTCGACGGAGAAAACGGAGCGGATCCAAAAGTTGTGGGACTCGATCACGCCGGTTGCGGAGCTGACAAACGCTCTGGCGGCGGCGATTATGTCGATACTTATGGACCCAGCGATGGAACGAGAGAAACTCGAACAAACGACGATAAGGTTGGCTTGCGAGAGGCTGAGGGCGTTAATCGCTCCGAGCGAAGTTGCCTACAAAGCGGCGTTGCGGGCGGCAAAGATTATGCCGATGCAAATGCAAGCCGAACGGGTACAGAGGCTGGGCGAATCGATCTCCCTGAACGGGGAGGCGGCGCGGATGATCGCCGATCAGTTAGAGCGGATGATCGAAGAGCGAGTGGAACAGATTCGCGGGCGCTCTAAACGTTTTATACGCTAAACCTCCGGGCAAAATAGAGGTCGCGAACGACGCTAACGGCGAGCTGGTCAATCTGCACAGGCAGATACGCGATCGTCCCGTCTCTC
>JAIRWX010000009.1 GCA_031268655.1 Helicobacteraceae bacterium
GAGAGATCCCGCGATCGCGCAATTAACCAAGCCGTATTTTGGCTTAGTAGTCCATGCCGCCCATTCCGCCGCCCGGCATTGCGGGCGCGGCGGGTTTGTCCTCTTTGACTTCGCTTACGCGGTATAGCTTCCGCAGTTGGCAAGAGGTTTGCCGTTATAGTTTAAGCTCCGCGAAACTACAATACCGCTTACTAAACCGCATTGCGCAACGTTACGCTAGAAATCCAAAGAGTAGGTCATGAACGAAAACACAGAACGTTCCGAACGTCCCCAGCACAGAAAACCCCGAGCCCATACGCCCGTTGACGGCATCACAATAGAGCAACTACAACTGAAAAGCATCGATTCGCTGATCGCGCTCGCCGCCGAGGCGGGTATAGAAAATCCCAACGATCTCAAGCGTCAGGATTTGATGTTTGAGATTTTGAAAACGCAAGTAACGCAAGGCGGCTACATACTCCTTAGCGGTATGCTGGAGGTTATGCCCGACGGCTACGGCTTTTTGCGCGCTATCGACGGGAACTTTTCCAACACGGAACACGACGCCTATGTGAGCAACACGCAGATTCGCCGTTTCGGCTTGCGAACGGGCGATATAGTTACCGGTCAGGTGCGCGCGCCGAAAGATCAGGAGCGCTATTCGGCGCTGCTGAAGATCGAGGCGATAAACTATCTCCCGCCCGAAGAGGCGAAACGTCGTCCGCTGTTTGACAATCTTACGCCGCTTTTCCCAAACGAGCGGATCTGTATGGAGTACGATCCGCTCAAGCTTACGGGGCGGATTATCGATCTGTTTGATCCGATCGGTAAAGGTCAGCGCGGCTTGATCGTCGCGCCGCCAAGAAGCGGCAAAACGGAACTGCTGAAAGAGCTGGCGCACGGCATAGCGCAAAATCACCCTGAAATATCGCTGATCGTACTGCTGGTTGACGAGCGCCCCGAAGAGGTTACGGATATGGAGCGCAGCGTCAAGGGCAACGTTTACAGCTCGACCTTCGATATGCCCGCGCAAAATCATGTGCGCGTCGCGGAGCTTGTGATAGAGCAGGCTAAACGTTTGACCGAAAAGGGCAAAGACGCGGTGATTTTGTTAGATTCAATCACCCGTTTGGCGCGCGCGTATAACACGGTTACGCCAAGCAGCGGCAAGGTGCTGACAGGAGGCGTGGACGCGAACGCCCTGCACAAACCCAAGCGGTTTTTCGGCGCGGCGAGAAACATAGAAAACGGCGGCAGTCTGACGATTATGGCTACCGCGCTGATCGACACGGGCAGTCGAATGGACGAGGTGATTTTTGAAGAGTTCAAGGGTACGGGCAATATGGAGATTATCCTAAGCCGCGACATCGCCGATCGGCGCATATATCCCGCGATTGACGTGGTGAAATCCGGTACGCGCAAAGAGGAGTTGCTGCAAGAGCCGGCAAAGCTGCAAAGGGTTTGGGCTTTGCGCGCCGCGATGAGCCAGATGAAAAACGAAACCGAAGCGCTGAAATTCGTTTACTCCAAACTGCAGACCACAAAAGACAACGTCGAGTTTCTGGCGAAAATGAACGAGTGCGCCTAAACGGTTAACGCCGTCTCTTTGCCGTAGATCAACCGCTCGGCTTTTGCGATCAACTGTGCGCGTCGACCATAATCATCGTAGGTTTTACGCGCTAAAACGGCGGCGCGCGGTTTATGCAAATCAAGGAAAAAGTCGGCGACAAGATTCTGGCGGACAGGGAGGGATTCGAACCCTCGATACCCGCAAGGATATATCAGTTTTCGAGACTGACGCCTTCAACCGCTCGGCCACCTGTCCAAAAGAGCGCGTATTCTAGCAAAGATCGCTAAACGCGGCAAATTCCGTCTTCGCGCAACGCGATAAAACGCCGCTAATCGTTCGACGCAAACGCCAGAACCCCCGTAGTCCCTTGCGAATAACGCGACAACCAACGCGCTAAAACGCTTGCAAGCCAATCTCGCCCTCGATCGTTCGACAATCAAGCCCTATTCGTAGTAATCTTCGTTGTCCTCGGCGTCGTATTCGTAATCGCCGTCGTCGTATTTGTTATAGTCTCCGCTTCGTTTGTCGTCCTCGTCAAAAGGAACGTCGCCTATCAAATCGTCGTCGATCGGAATATCGTCTTCCGTCGGAAGATAGCCGTCCATAGGAATATCGTCTGTATCGTCGTCCGGCGGAGTATCGTCCGAATCCTCGCCAAACGGCGGCGCGTCTTCAAATTCTTCCGCGTCTTCCCATTCGCGCGCCATTACCTAGCTCCCGCGGCGATGCGTCTCTTGCAATTTCTTCAGACGCGCGTAATCGGTTAATTTTGTTAGTCCCATCTCTTCCATTTCGCCAATCCTAGCGGAGACGCGCTCCTTTGTGAAATTTATTACCTCGTTAAGATCGTCCGTTAATTTTATCAAATCCGCGTCTTCTTTGGAGATCGCGTCGTCGTTTACCATGCTGGAACGAATAAAATCTATAAGCGGTTTATAGTAATCAACGCCTATCAAAAATATGCCGATCGGAAAAATTTTGCGCGTTTGAACAAGCGTCAAAGCCTCAAAAAGCTCGTCCATCGTTCCAAAGCCGCCCGGAAAGATAATGTATGCGTACGAGTATTTCACCAACATCACTTTACGGGCGAAAAAGTAGTCGAATTTCAACGAGAGATCAAGATAAGCGTTGCTCGCCTGCTCGCGCGGAAGCTCTATGTTCAGTCCGATCGACTTGCCGCCGCCCGAACCGTACGCGCCGCGATTTGCCGCCTCCATAATGCCCGCGCTGCCGCCCGTTACCACGTTAAAGCCATTCTCGGCAAGCATATAGCCGAGCTTCTGCGCCGCTTTGTAATATCGATTATCGGACTGCGTTCTCGCGCTGCCAAAAACGGTAACCGAAGGACCTAGATTTTTAAGCGAGTCGTAGCCGTTGACGAAGTCCGCCATTACGCGAAAAATACTCCAAGGTTCGCTGAAATCAAGTTGCGCTCCGATCGCTACTTTGCCGTCGCTCATAATAATTCCTTATAATAAAATCAGCGTCGCCAGACCCAAAAAGGTAAAAAATCCGGCTCCGTCTGTAATTGTAGTCAAAAGTACGCAGCTTGCCACCGCGGGATCGATGCCAAAACGTTTCAAAACCAGCGGAATTACCGCGCCTAAAAAGCCGGCGGTGAATAGATTGGAGAGCATCGCCAGCGCGAGAACCGCGCTAAGCGCCGGCATTTGAAACCACGTCCACGACAGCAACCCCGCACACGCGGCTAAGATCGAACCGTTAAACAGCGCGATGGCGACCTCTCTTAAGATCACCGATTTCGCGTCCTCCAGCTTGACCTCGCCCAGCGCGAGCTTGCGCACCGTAACGGTCAACGCTTGCGTGCCAAGCACGCCCGCCATACTCGCCACGATCGGCATCACAACCGCCAGCGCGACAAGCCGCTCGATGGAATCGGCGAAAAAGCCGATCACCGACGCGCTTAAAATAGCCGTCCCCAGATTCAAAAACAGCCATTTCACTCGCGCCCACCCGTTTTTTATCGCGCCGCCGTACGCCTCTGCGCTTTCGCCGACCTGCGCCAGCGAGTAGAGCTGTTCGGTGGCTCGATCTTCAATCAGGTCGTAAATGTCGTCGCTTGTGATCCGTCCCAGCAGTCGTCTGAAATGATCTACCACGGCGATCGCCGCGAGATCGTAACGTTCCACCGTATGCGTAACCGTTTCGATCGAATCGTGCGAATATACGAAAATAGGCTCGTCCAGCAGCGTAAGGCTCTCCTCGTAAGTTTTATCCATATCAAGCATAATCAACTCTTCGAGACTTAACATTGCCTTCAGTTTATTTTGACCATCGACGACAAACACAAAATGGATATTGCTTAACTCCTCCTCGGCGACCATTTTTTTAAGCCGTTTGATCGAGTCGCTGATCTTTTCGCCGAGATTCGCGCTGAAAAGCTCCGTTTGCATAATCGCGCCGGCGCTGTTCTCGTCGAAGCGTTTGAGGTTTTCGATATTTTCCTTAAGATCGACGCCGATCAGACGCAAAATATCATAGGATTTCGCCTCGTCGATCTCCTCTATTTTCTGAATTATGTCCGTCGCGTCGTCGGTGTCTAGCTCCTCTATGATCGCCGCCCATCTGACGTTGTCGAGCGTTTTAATCAGATCGTCCCGCATCTTTTCCGGCAGTTCCAGCGCCACAAGACCAAGCAGCGCGGGAGGCAGCGCGTTTATAACGCGGTTGTAGTCGGTCTCGTCGTTCTCCTCTTTCAGCTCCAACAGCGCCTCGGCTATATCCGACGCGTGCATCGACGGATCGTCGATTAAACGCTTGTCGCTTTCGCGGTCGGCTGCAAACCTGAGAAGCTCTTCTTTGTCGGCGCGAATATCTTGTTCCAATGTTTACTCCGAGGTTTAACGTTTAGATAAACTCGTATTGTCCAACAAGTGGGCTTATTGCATAATCGTTCGCAAGGGCGTTTCGCGTTTTTTAATCCGCAAAGCGCGAATTTGTCTATTTTGTAAAAGAGAGGTTAAAAACGATACGCCGCGCCCAGATAGATATGCCAAAGATTGTCGATCCACTCCTCGTCGCCGTAGCGGTGCGATATGGGCAGCCACTCCGTTCTGGAGTAGTCCACTCCGTATTCGATCCTGAAGCTCTTAGCGTCGTTTAGGTAGTTGTAGCCCCCGACTCCCAGCAAAACGCCAAAAGAGCTGGGCGCCGCGCCGCGAGAGTCGCCAAAGCCGATATTTGCGCCTATTTTGATATAGGGAATTGTGTTTGCGACGCGCGCGCTAGGCAGACTAAAAGCAAAGCTGGCGTCAAGCTCTTGCGTTTCATCCGAATTTGCGTAGTCCAGATACCAAAAGTTTCCCTCGTTTGGCAGTTGATAACCTACGCCAAACTGATAACGCCATCTCGCGTCTTGATCGTTATGTTTCAGCGTCGCGCCGTTTGAGTAGCCCATAAAAGCGTTTTCGGGGCGGTAGTAAACCGCTTCGCCGCCGCCTAAGGTATCAACGCTTACCTGTCTGTCCAAAGAGGCGAACCCAACGCTTGCGCGCAGCAAAAACGCGCCGCCCAACGCGAAAGAGCCGTGCGGCGCGGCGGCTAATCTTCGCGTTCTGAACGGCGCGCGCGGGCTCGGCTCTTGGCGCGGCGTCGGCGAAACGGCTCTTGGCGCGGTACCGGCGTCCTGGCGCGGGGAGGTTTGCGGGGGGGGTCCGACGTTAAACGGAGGTTGCGCCGCAGGATTGTTTTTTATCGGCTCGTCGGAGCGATCGGAACTGTAGTAGGTTTCAAACAACGCCGCATTCGCCGTAGCGATCGCAAACGCGCAAAGAATCCATTTTATAGTCATCTCGCCCTAACGTCGTTAATCTTCCGCGAAAGTATAGCGCGGCGGCGATCAAATATCGTAAAATCAAGCTAAACGCCGCTCGCTAAGAGCCGCCTTTGAAGTCAAAGTCGAACGAATACGCCGTTGGCGCTTTTGTTCGCGACTAACAGAGAGAGGTTTGAGCCAAACGGCGATTACGCGATCGCGCAACCATCGTTGGCGATCGTTAAATTTTGGCGGCAGATCTAGATTGTCTATCTGACCACAGGCGGCGAGGGCGGCGCGCTTTCGTTTGCGGGAGAGACGCTAAGAGCGATCGGCTGCGACGATCCGTCTTCGCCGCCGCTTGGCGGAGGCGGTTCCGCGGGAGGCTCCGGCGACTTTGTTTCGACCGCGACGTAATCGCCGCCTACCGCGCTTGCCCACTCTGATTCGGTCTGGCAGCCCAAAACAAGCGGAGCGATCGCCAGCAAAACCGCCGCAAATATCAGAAAACGCATTTCGTTAAGCGCTCCTACGCGCCCGCTTGCCAAAGCCCAGCTTGGCTATGCGGTAATAGATGGTCGATTCCGGCACGATCACCTCGTGCTGTTCGCGGATATAGTTCTGCATACGATAGACCGACCAATCCTCTTTTGTTTTTCTTAGCGTCGTTACAAGCTCTAAAAAAATTTCGCCGTCGTATTTTGGATTGCCCTCTTTGCGTCCGGCTCGCTTGGGCTTTAGCAGATCAAGTCCGCCGTCGTTAAACAGGCGCAAGCATTTTGTAACGGTTTCGCGGTTGACGATTAGCGATTGCGCGACGGATTGAAGGCTGAGATTCGGCTCGCTAAGCAGTTTTTCTATAATCATCAGCCGCAAACGAAACGCGCCGTCCGAAGCGTTTTTGACGCTTTTCCTAATAACGCCGATCGGAATATCTTTGCGAATGGCGGCTACTCGACTCAACGTGTCCTCCTTGGCTTTGCAAGGAATAAACAAAAACCGTTCCCATACGGCAAACACATTTAGCGCCAACCGACAAAAACGCGCCCGAACGCAAGTCGCCGCCCACAAAGCAAACCAGCCGCGCCGCGAAGCTATGCTAATACGGCGATCAAGCCTTATTCGAGGCTTTTCAGCTTTTCTGCCGCCTGCGCTTCTTGCTCCGCCTTGCGCTGCTCCTGTAGCTCTTTGATGTAGATCGATATATCCTCTATATCTTTATCCGTAAAATGTCTGACGTTGGTGGACATAATTTTAGCGTTGCCGGACGAGGTTTGATGGTTCTCTCTATATTTTATCAGCGCGTAGCTCATCTGATCTTTGGTTAAAGAGCTCGGAGCGATTCTAGATCCCATAGGCTTTTCAGCGTACTTTCCGTGGCATATCTGGCACTGCCTAAATAAAGTTGGCGCGTCGGCGCATAACGCGCTTGTCAATGCGAAAACAAGCAAAACGTACTTCATATGCTTTCCTTTTTGGCGCGATTTCCCGTATTGTATCGTATTTATCGAAAAGCCGCGAGGTTCGGCGCGCTACCGTCAGGCAAGCGAAGCGCTAAGATCCTCGACGTAGGCTCTGAAGCGATCGGAGATTTCGCCTATCGCGATCGAGTTGAGACTCGTAACCCCCCTTAGCTTTTTAATCAGACCTTCGCATTCGCGCGCCCTAGAGGAGACAATATCGGGATATTTGCTCTCTTTTAACAGCGCGAGCGAAGTTTTAATTAAATCGAGCAATCTTTTAACGTCCGCCGAGTCCGCCGCGTCGTAATTAAACTGAAAACGTTTGCCCGCCACGACCAACGTTCCCGATTTGCGCAAGCTTGACGTATCGGGTTTTTGTTCGTCCTCGGCGTTTGCCTGATCGCGACCGCGTTTTGTCTCGCTTTTCCGATCGACGTTAAAGCGCGATCCAAGCTGCCAGACAATAACGATTACGGCGCAGATCAGCGCGACGCTGAACGCGATTAACAGCGTTGGCAAAAGGGTCTCGTCCACTTTGCGTCCTTAATATCGCATTATAAGCATAAACGGCGCCAAATATCGCTACGCAAGTTTCGCGGCGCCGCCGCTTTTAGACAAAGATCGCGTTGTTACAACTGAGACTTCAGAACAATATAAAAGCGATCGTCTTTGGCGCGGTTATTATGAACCACGCCGCCTTCGATCCAGAAATCAACGCTGTGCGCAAGCTGCAATTCAGCTTGCAGAGCGTAGGTTTGTTCCTCGACCAAAAATCGTTTTTCTCCAAGCTCCAGCCGCTCGTAGCGCGCGATCGGCGCGATCGAGTGCAAGCCAAGCGGCAAGGTTAGTCCATAGATCGGCGCGTCGATTTTGGCGCCGATCTCTCCGTAGTAGTCTATCGCGCGATCGGCGCGGTAACCGTTGGGCAAGTTTTGCAGCGCGTAATCGATTGGATCGATCGGATAAGGCGGACGTTTCTGCGCGACAATCCAGTCCTCGTTTGACTTGGCATAGCTTACGCCCGCGTCGAGATAGGTTTGCCAAAAAAGCCTGACGCCGCCTTTGATTTCAGCTTTGAACGCCTGTTCCTTGCGATCTTCGCGCCCGCTCGTTCTGCCGTGTAGCGCGACGCGCGCCGAATAGGCGGGCTTATACGCGTAAGGGTGGCTTAGCGCGTAATCGTACTCGAGCGACGCGATGATAGGCGCGTTATGTTTATCGTTTTGATCGAAGTTTTGTCGCGCCGTAATCGTCGTCTGATCGGAAGCAGATTTTGAGATCAGATAGCCCGCGTACACGCTGGCGCCAAAGTCGCGCTCGTAGTTTTCTTTGCCGCCTTCGCCGTAAACGCCGCCGCCCCAAAAGAGCAGATGGCGGCGATTGTCGTAGATCGCGGAGGCATAACCGTTTTCTTCTTTGCCGCCAGAGCCAGAGATCGTAAGCGAATTAAATCCGAGAGGATCGCTAAAATACGCGTCGATTCCGCCGGTAAATCCGTCGTCGCTGTCGTAGCCAACCCGCGGGTAGATACTAGAAAGCGATATATTTCTTAGTTCGCCGTACGGCTTGGCGACGATCAAAAGGTTGGTATCCGCGGCCGCCGACGCTTCGATCATGATTATTGGCGCTTCGACCGCGACCGTTTGCGGCTTTATCGGTTTCTCCAACGAAGCCGTAAATTTGGTTACTCTCGCCTCGTAGCCCTCGCCCGTTACGCCGACGACCAGAAAATCCTCGCCGCCGATAAACCTCGCGTCGACAACGTTGTCGGCTTCGCCCAGCCGAAGCAAACGTTCTTTTTGCCATAGAAACAGCCCGTTTCCATAACGAGTCGGCGCGGCAAACAAAACGCCGCCTTGCGGGAGAATATCGCAGAGAACGGCTTGGGCGGAGATCGCAAACAGCGGCGTTTCGTCTTTATAAAAAACGCGCTTATCGTCTTGCGCGCGGACAGAGTAGATTTCGCCGTTCGCGCCGTAACGCGCGTTTGACGCGACGGGCGCGATACGACGATCGTTTTCGTAGAGGATCGCTTTGGAAAAACTCGCGTCGGTTTTCAGATAGAGCCTTGCGTTTGTTTTGAAATCCTGCGCGATCTCGCCGTTGAACTTCTCGATCGGATTGCGGTTTTTGTCGAACAGCCCCGTTTCGACGCGATCTGCCGCGGTGTATTGGAAGGAACTTGTAACGTATCCAAAAGCGCCAAAAAACGGACGGCCATTCAAAAAATGCCCGTCAATTTCGGTTACCTGCCGCGTTTGGCGGTCGAGACGGATTATGCGCGCCTTCGTTTCGGCGTCCGAAGAGTAAACGTAGAGCGCTTTGTCGTCTCCGCCGATCGGCGCGTATATTTTTGTTTCGGCGATCTTCTTCCCCGTCTGCTCCTTAAAAGCGTTTGCCTCGTCTTTGTAATGGCTTAGAAACTGCCCGATCAGCTCTTGATAACTCGCGCCGTAATGACGTTGGAGGCTTTTGTTCAGCAGAAGCGGGTTGATCCATCTTTGCCCATGTTCGGCAAAAAAATGGTTCGTTTTTTCCGCGCCGTATCGAGAGGCAAGCCACGCCTGAAAAAATCCGCCGACAATATACTTCTCCTCCAGATACGGAAAATCGCGGTGGTCGTTGATCAGCCGTCTTGCGTCCAGCCTGCCCGACTTCAACAACGCGAGAAACAGCGCCTTATGTCTGCCGCCAAACAGCCGCCCTCCGCCGGTCATTCGCGATTCGTTAAACACCGCGTTGCCCTCCATGAACAGAGTCGGTAGCAATTCGTTGGGGTATGTCCAGAACGGAACCACGCCCGCTATTACGGGCATATAGTTGTGTCCGAACGCGCTCTCCAGCCAGACGGGAAAATCGGACGCGCCGCTCAGTTGATAGAGGTGCGCGCCCTCGTGAACGAGCAGCGTAAGCGTCCAGTCGCTCGCGCCGAAATAGTCGATCTCCGTCGCGCCGCCGCCGTAAAACGCCATCTCCAAAAACGGCGTAGTCGTAGCGAAGGCGTTGGCTATCTGATTTTGAAAACCCAGCAGTCCCAACGTCGGACCTCTTAGTTTAAAGCCAAAGTCCTTATCGTACGCGCCTTGAATTTTTTGCCATGTCCGCGCCGCGCGCGCCGCCTCGTTTTCCGCGCTTTTGGCGTATATAATCGTCCCATACGGATGGTTCGCGTAAAAGTAATCCTCGTCGCCGGAAACAGCCGCAAAGAGCGCGATGGGCAAGATAAACAACGTTAGTTTTTTAATCATTTACATTCTTTCATAATTTAAGATTGGAGCGTTGCGTCAGCCGCGATATATCGGTTTCGCCCCGTTTTTGCGCTTTGCTAAATTCTACGATCAGCCCGTGAAAATAGGCATAGGTCAGTTCCAAATCGAGGCGCAGCGCTTTTGCGACGCGATCAAACTCGTTTTCAACTCCGAAAGTCAGCCAACGCTGTATTTCGTCGTACTCGTCAAACTCTCTGCCAAGCGCGCCTAACAGCCTCGCGGTATAACTATCTACGACCATTACCGCTCTTTTGCAGCCGTAGCAGAGAATCGAATCCGCGCTTTCGCGCCCTATGCCTTTGCGCGATAAAAGCCACTCGCGATCGACTTTTAACGCGAAATTGTCGAAATCGCCAAATTCGTCGAGCGTTTGCCGCGCTAACGCAGCGATTCTCATCGCCTTCTGATTGCAAAAACCCGACGGCGCGATCGCGCGCGCGATCGTTAAGCGGTCGGCGGCGGCGATCTTGTCTATGCCGTCGAGTCCTAGCTTAAGCAGATTTTCCATCGAACGTTCGACGTTAGCCCACCTTGTCTGCTGCGTCAAAATCGCTTCGGGCAGCGTCGCCCACGTTCCATAGCTCCGCCACCATCTTGGATAGCGATCGTCGTCAATCAGGCGAAGTTTGTGTAAAGCCAGGAGCAGATCGGCGCTGGATTCAATCACCAGCCGCCTCCGTGTCGCATCGATATGAACGGCTCGCCGTCGTCGAAGGCTTTGATCTTGTAGCAATCGACGCACAAGCCCTCGTCGTTCAGATCGAAAACGATCGCCTGAAATATGGACCGCCCTCTGCTTGACGGTTCGAAGCTCTGTTTTACGCCCGTCATATAGCGTCTGATAGGCTCCGCGCTATCCATACCGATCACCTCGCTGA
The DNA here is from genome assembly GCA_031268655.1 of Helicobacteraceae bacterium. Taxonomy (GTDB): domain Bacteria; phylum Campylobacterota; class Campylobacteria; order Campylobacterales; family SZUA-545; genus JAIRNH01. The sequence goes on from JAIRWX010000009.1 coordinate 10,935, forward strand.
AGATTCCGCTTAAGCCTATATCGCTTACGTAGCCCGTGCCGCTCGCGATTAACAGATCGTCCGTACCGATATGGGTGTGCGTGCCCGCTATCGCGCTCGCTTTGCCCTCGAGCAGTTTTAACAGCGCGTTTTTTTCCGCCGTCGCTTCGCAGTGAAAATCGATAGCTATATGTTTGACGCCGTCGTTTCTCAGCTTTTCAACCGCGTTTATAATCGTATAAAACGGATTATCGACGACGCCCATATTGTGAAAGCCCATAAGGTTGACGATCGCTACGGGTTTTTCGTCAATTTGCGCGGTCCATACCCCTTTGCCCGCCGCGCCGACGGGAAAGTTAAGCGGACGGATAATCGGCCGAGAGTCTAGCAGCCCGACGATCTCTTTTTTGTCCCACGTATGATTGCCGCCGGTTAACAGATCGACTCCCGCGCCAAACATTTCGGCGGCGGCTTTCGCCGTTATTCCAAAGCCGTGAGCGATATTCTCGCCGTTGGCGACGCAGAGGTCGATCTCATGCTCTCTTTTGACGCGCGCAAGGCGGCCGTTAATCGCGTTTCGCCCCGCTTTTCCCACTATGTCGCCTATAAACAGCAATCTCAACGTAATCCCTTTTTGGGTATTTTAACAGACCGCTATGCGGGTTATCTTGATTGAAGCGCGTAAAAGGAGCGAAAAATGGGCGCGGCGCTTCTGTTTGCGGTCGGTTACATTCAGATTAAAAGGCAAGTTTGCGGCGCAATCCGCAATCGACGCTTTGGATGAAGACGGGCGCGAGCGCGATCTTAAATATCGGGGATTGGCGCCAAAAATGGGACGATTTAGTCTTCTAAAGCGTAAAATACCAAAAAAACGAGGAGATTAGAGATGAATACAAGTATTGTCGCCCGCAGATTGGACTTAACCGACGCTATGCGCGAATATGTCGCCAAAGCGATCGAGCGGCTGGAAAAATACAATCTCGATATCATTGCGGTCAAGACGATTGTCGAGGACGACGGCAAGCGCTCCAAAACGACGCTGGTGGAGTTTACCATTCAGCTCGCGCATCGAGACGCGATTGTTATAAAACAGACCGACAAGGATTTTTACGCCGCCGTCGATTTTGCGATCGAGCGCGCTAAAAAGGCGCTTCGCCGCTACAAAGACAGAGTAAGCGGCAAGATCGGCAAAGAGGTTCCGCACAAATACGAGGCGGATATTCCCGCGCTGTACAGCGACATAGACAACGCGGAGGTGATCGAAGCCGCGCCGCAGTTTACCTATACGGCGGACGAGGCGCTGACCTATCTGAAAGAGACGGGTCTGTCGTTTGTCGCTTTCAGCGATAAGGAGAACGGCAAGCTTCGCATTCTTTACCGCAGAAAAGACGGGCGGTTTGGTCTATATTAAGCGCGGACGCATAAATGACGATCGTTAGGATTATGGGCGGGCTTGGCAATCAGCTGTTTCAATACGCGATCGGACGGGCGATCGCGCTCAAACGCAACGATACGTTGAAGCTTGACGCAACCTATTTTGACGAGTTCAAAGCGCATAGCGGCTTTCGGCTCAAGGACTTTTGCGTCGACGCGCCGCTTGCCGCGATCAAGGAGATCAAGCGGCTTGCGCCCAGATCGCGTCTTTTGCATAGACTGGCGCGAAAGGGGATTTTTCACTGCAAGAAAAAGAGTTTTTGCATAGAAAAGCGCGAAGAGGAAAGCCATTTTGCGCCGCGCGTTTTTAACTACGGCGACGTATATTTAAGCGGCTATTTTTGCAACGAGGGTTATTTCGCCGATATTCGCTCCGTTTTGCTCGACGATCTAACATTGCGAGCGCCAATCTCTAAAGCGACGCTCGCGTATCTGCCCATGATACAAAGTTCAAACGGCGTCGCGGTTCACGTTCGTTTAAGCGACGCGCTACACGATTGTTATAAGCTTGGAAAACCAACCGGCGCGCGCGGCGGAGAAAGAAAGCCTATGTTAAGCGTCGAATACTATAAAAACGCGACGCAAAGAGCGCGCGAAATCCAAAACGATCCGACGTTTTTTGTCTTTAGCAACGATCTAAAGTGGTGCAAAGCAAATCTGCGGTTTATCGCGCCCGCCGTATTTGTCGATCAAACGCAAAATGAATTGGAGGATTTTGAGCTGATGCGAAATTGCAAACACAATATAATCGCAAACTCAACCTTCAGTTATTGGGCGGCATGGCTGAACGCCAATAAAAACAGGCGCGCGATCGCTCCAAAAATATGGTTTGAAAATTGGCGCGGTTACGATCCGTGTCCGTCAAGTTGGGAAAGAGTATGAAAAAAGTATGTATGCCCGGAGCGAGTCAAGAAGTTAAAGAAACTATGGCGGCGGGCGGTTATCAAATAGAGTCCTTCGATCCGCGCTCGTATTTTTCAAAAAAAGCTAAGCGTTCGATCGGCGATTTTATTAGCAACGGACTAAGCGGTTATGATAAACGATCTTTTGCCAGTAGGGCTGAGGAGCTAGACAGGATTTACCGCGAACGAGATCCAGCGTATATGAAAATGGCGGGCGATTTTATAGATCTGTTTCGCGATTTCGATCTCATTGTAATGGGGCTAAATTTTATTCACCCCGAATTGTTGGCGCGAGAACTGAAAAATCCGATCAAAATAGTCGGACTTATCGACGATCCGCACGCCACCTACACGCGCGGTATTCAGTATTTGTGGGCGTTTGACGGCGTTTTTTATATTTCGCCAAGCTATATGGACAACCTACCGTTCAAAACGGCTATCTCGCGCTGGCGCGATATGCCAACCGTCTGGCTTCCGCTCTGTTCGCATCAGCGCGTCAAAGAACCGACGCAAGACGACGAGAGTTTCTTTAGAAATCGCGATCGCGATCTCGTCTATGTTGGCGGGCATTATACAAATAAAATTGGTCGGCTGATCGAGCTTAAGCGCCATTTTGGATCGAGAATAGCCGTGCGCGGTCGCTGGAGTTTTGGCGGATATAGCGGTTTTTTACGAGGACTGTTGGGCAAACCGTTGTTTCCATATCGCGTAACAAGTCTCTCTAACGAAGAACGGACCAAGCTGTACTGGAATACGAAAATCGGTTTCAATATGCATCAGTCCGGCGACGGGCGGAGCGAGTGCGGTAACGCCCGCACATACGAAGTTCCCGCGCACGGAGCGCTGCTTATCAGCGACAAGGGAGCGGCGGACGGACACGCTCTGATATTCGAGCCGAACAAAGAGGCGGTATATTACGATACCATTAACGACGCTATAGATTTGATCGAGTACTACCTAAATCATAAAGACGAGCGAATAACGATCGCCAAAGCGGGCTATGAGCGCTATCGCCGCGACTATACGCCCGAAAAGGTATTAACGGATTTCTTTCAATGGGCGACGTCGATTAAGAAAAGCGTATGAAAACGCTTACAATCGTTATAACCAACCATAATCGTCCGAAAATTATCTTGAACGTTTTGGATTCTATATTCGCCCAGCACGTTCGGAACGTAGCGCTCGACGTTGTGATTGTGGACGATTGTTCAAGCGATCCGATCGATCCCGACGATCTCGTCAAATACGGCGAGCGGGTTAAGGTTTGTCGCTTGGAGCAAAATCGCGGCGTTAACGCGGCGCGCAATATCGGCATTGGGCTTGCGACGGGAGATTTTCTGCTCCTTGCCGACGACGACGATCCGTTTATTCCGAATGGTCTGCAAAAAGCCTTCGACGCTATTTCCTCGCTTGAAAATTGGCAAAAGTATGCCTCTTTTGGTTTTATGAACGCGAACGCCATAGATATTCCGTTTGACGATTTTTTTTTCTGGGACGAAGCGACGTTTATCAAATATCGTGAAAATTATGCGTCGCTTGGCGGCGATTTTGTCTATATCGTTCAAAGAAGCCGCGCCGCGTTTCGTTGCGACGAATCGGAGATAACCAAAGCGATCGGCGCGGAATCGTTCGGCGTTGTCAGAAACTTCGTCAAACACTACGAGCCGGCTAACGCCTGTCCGATGTGGAAAATCGCAATTACAAAAATAGGCAACGCGGACGGCACGACAAACCGCTTAACCAACCCCGACAACGCGCTGTTAAAAGCCAAAGCCTTCGCCGCGTGGCAGCAAGCGGAGATCGAGGAGATGGAAGAGACCGGCTTCGATCGCAGAACGCCAAAATACTATCGTCGAAGAATCAGAGGTTTGTTTACCTATTTGCTTTTGGATAATCGCCGCCGCGAGGCGCTTAACGTTTTGCGAACAAAACCGATCGGATTAGCCGCTAAACTCTTTTTGGCTCCGCTGACGCTAGCGCCGCCGAAAGTCGTTCATTGGCTTTTGAAGCGCTATCGAAAAGTTTGCGTCTCGGCGCTAATCAGACGGTTGCGTATCGCGCTCGTCGCCCGAGTTTAGGCGTCGGCGGATATAATCGCGGCTGTGAAAGCGGTAATTTTAGCGGGCGGACTTGGCGCGAGACTGAGCGAAGAGACGGGCGTTCTGCCAAAGCCGATGGTGGAGATTGGCGGACGGCCAATCCTGTGGCATATTATGAAAATCTACTCGTTTTGGGGCTTTAACGAGTTTATCGTATTGACGGGCTATAAGAGCCATGTTATTAAAGATTTTTTTATCAACTACTACTCCCGCTATAGCGACATAACCGTCGATCTCGCCGCAAATTCTGTGGCGATTCACACGCACCGAACCGAGCCGTGGCGGGTTACGATGCTCTATACGGGACAGGATACGTTAACCGGCGGCAGATTGGCGGCGGCGAAAGAGACGATTGGCAACGAGCGGTTTATGCTCACCTACGGCGACGGGGTAAGCGACGTTGATCTGCGCGATCTGATAGCGACTCACGAACGATCGGGCAAACTCGTTACGCTTACGGCGGTGCAACCGAGCGGCAAGTACGGCGCGCTCGTGATCGGCGCGGGTAACGCGGTTGAAAGTTTCAGCGAAAAGCCCGACGGCGACAACGCGTGGATCAACGGCGGATTTTTTGTGATGGAACCGCAGGTTTTCGACTACATTCCGTGCGGCGAGCAGGTTACGTTAGAGCGCGAGCCGCTGGAAATGTTGGCTAAAGAGGGCAAACTCGGCGCATACAAACACGGCGGATTTTGGAAGTCGATGGACACTCTGCGCGAAAAGAACGAACTGACGCAAATCTGGACGCAAGGCGGCGCGCCGTGGGCGTTGTGGGAGCAAAAATGAGCGCGGTATTAAGAGCGAAAACCGATCGGCTAATTCAAACGCGCCCGTTGAGCGCCGATCAAAGCGCGAATACGATCGCCAGCCAAGAGGCGATGAGAAGCGCTCTGACTAGGCTAACGAGCAAGCCGCAACGTTTTGTGTTTGAAATGACGAGCGCCTGTAACCTAAATTGCGCGATGTGCGGCAGAAACTCCGCCGATTTCAAGCCTACGCGCTTTAATCTGGCATGGCTTGCGAAGTTTGACGACGTTTCGCGCTACGCGGAAGAGGTTACCTTGATGGGCTGGGGCGAGCCGACGGCCCATCCCAGTTTCGTCGAGTTTTTGAAATGGGCGAGCAAAAACAAACTTCGCAAATACTTCTGCACCAACGGAATGAAACTAAGCGATCTAACGGCAAGCATTTTTGACGAGCGGGTGGACGTGATCGCCGTATCGATCGACGCCGCCGATGAAAAGCTCAACAACGAGATTCGGCGCGGCTCTAAAATGGATCGCATTTTCGGCGGGATTAAAGCGATCGTAGAGCAAAAGCGGCGGCTTAATACCCCGTTTCCATATATAAACTTTGTTACGACCCTAATGCACAAAAATTTACGCGAGTTTCCAAAAATCGTGCGGCTTGCCTCCGATCTTGGTCTGCAGGAGGCAAAAGCCGTTTTTTTGACGGCGTTTGACGACGCGTTAGCCGAAGAGTCGCTGTGGGAGCGTATGGACGAGGTAAAAGAGGCGTTTGACGAGGCGACCGAGATTGCGCAAAAACTTGGAATTCAGATCAAAATTCCCCATCTGCGCGGCGAAGATCCCGCGAAAGATCTATCGCATAAACCCTGCTTTACCGCTTGGCGCGACTTCTTTTTGGGATCGGACGGCTTTGTCCGCCCCTGCATGAGCACGCCGATCAAGCTGTTTCATATAGATAAATACGCCGATTTTGAAGCGATGTGGAACAGCGAGGAGACGGCGCGTTTTCGATCGTTGGTCAATAACGAGGATAGAATGCCCGAAAGCTGCCGCTACTGCTACCAATCAAGTTTCGCCAATTGGAACAAGCGATCGTCGTGGTTTCAAACGGGACTAAGGTTTTCGCCCGAATGGGCTGGAAAAGTTTACGAATAACATTGTCGCTATAATAGTTCCGAATCAAAAGTTTTCGGCGAAAGCGAGCAAACATAGTGTTTCTTGAGATAGAAAATATAGGAAAAATCCGTAACGCTAAAATTGAGTTAAAGGGCGTAACCGTTATCGCGGGCAAAAACAATACGGGCAAAAGTACTTTTGGGAAAGTCCTATATTGTATGTTTAACGCTTTTTATGATATGGAAAATACAATTCGTAACGAGAGAAGAAAGGATATTAAAGATATTCTCGCACGCAACCTTGTAACCAGTAATAGCAATATTGAAAAACCGCATTTCAATAATGAAATGATAGACGAGGTATTATCGGCAGGAAAGAATTTGTCGAAGTTACATGTAAGAAAAGTATTGAATTTAATAAATACTAGCGACGATTTATACGCCGAAATTTTCAAAAAAATTAAGTCTTCATTAGCTATAAAAGACGATGATATACAAAAGGCGATTATCACTCGTTATTTTACCGCTGAATTTAATGGGCAGATCAATCATATTGACAGAAAAGATAACAAAGGAAAAATTATACGTGCGGTAAAAAACAACATCGTAGAAGTGAGCATATTAAACAATCGTTGCAGCTTACTTAGTATAGACGAAAAGTTCAGGATTCTATACGACGCAGTATATATAGATACTCCGTTGGTGATGGATGAGTTGCCATTCACGCCTTATAGATGGTATGAATATTTTTATTCGACAAGACATTCTTCACCAAAGAATTACCATCATAGGGAAAATTTAAAAAATAAGCTCACAAGCAAATCGTCCGACAGGACGATAATAGAAGAAGCGCTTACAGATAAAAAACTTAACAAACTGCTCGCAAAGATTAGTGTGGCAATCCCAGGGAAGTTTACAATAGAGGAAAACTACAGACTTCTTTTCCATGAAGAGGGACTTAAAAAACCGCTGCATCTTTCTAACATGTCAGCGGGCATTAAAACATTTCTAATTATTAAGCGACTGTTGGAAGCGGGAGAGATAAAAGAGCGAGGCGTTTTGATCCTTGACGAGCCTGAAATACATTTGCATCCTGAATGGCAACTTAGATTTGCCGAAATTCTTATTCTTTTACAAAAAGAGTTCAATCTAACCATTTTACTAACCACTCACAGTCCTTATTTTCTTAACGCGATCGAAGTCTATAGCGACAAATACGGCAGAAAGGATTCTTGCAACTATTATCTTGCCAGCACTGTTGAAAATGCTACTCTTGTACGCGAAGTTACCGCTAATACCGACGAAATTTACAAACAATTAGCGATGCCGTTTAAGACGCTGGAGAGTATGGAATATGACGGCGACTGATAATGTATACGCAGATTTATTGGTAAGTTTTGGCGCGTCGCTTGAGCAAACCTCAAAAGATAAAAGCGGATCAATGTTTATAACAGATCATAAAACTAAAGTTGTTGATTTTGACAAATTCAAAGATGACGTTTGCAATACAATAAAACCAACCGAACAGCCTTGTTCGTGCGACGCCTTATATATGTCTCCTACTACAAACGAGCTTTTTCTTATTGAATTCAAAAATGGCAAAATAGATAGTGGCGTGAAAAAACAGTTAAGATTTAAAATCCTAGATAGTCTGCTTATGCTTTTAGAAAAACTGGACAAGATAATCGAGTTTACGCGCGATCATCTGAGTTTTATATTAGTGTACGGAGAAACGAGCAATAAAGAACAAGTTCGCATCAGCTCATTTCGGTTGGGTAAAATGGAGATTAATTTTGGAATAGATCGTTTTGAGAGAATTTATTTTAAAAAAGTCTTTGCATACTCAAACGCAGAATTCGACGAAGAATTTTCTAAATTATACGCATAGTTAAGAGAGAGCATGAATGAAATTATCGCCGAAGATATACAAAACATCTTAGCCGAGCCGCTTCCTTGGCGAGAGTTTGACGGCAAAACGGTTTTAATAACAGGCGCCACTGGAATGATGGGACAGTATTTTATAAGGACATTTGCGAGTCTAGAAAAAACGCGAACGCTTGGCACGGCTAGAGACTTAAACGCTCTTAAAGAACGATTTATGGATATACAGTGCAATCGCCCAATGCTATTTGCTCATAATATGCAAAATCCTTTAGATATTTTGGAACGAATAGACGTCTGTATTCATACCGCATCTTCAGCGGCATGGAAATACTATAAAGACGATAGCGCGGATTGTTTGCGCACGATAGGATTTTCTCCAATTCATTTATGCGATTTATTAAAAGAAAACAGCGCAAAATATGGACACATTCCAAAATATTTCTACATTTCAACAAGCGGAATATATGGTAAGCCGCAAGAAGAGACTATTGACGAAAGCAACAATGGGGCGCTTGATTTACGCGATCCGAAAACAGCGTTCATACAGCAAAAACGCGCTGCCGAAACTACCGCTTTACGTTACGCTAAAGATTATCGCTTGGACGCTAGAATAGCGAGAGTTTCTAGTTGTTACGGACCCAGCGCTTCGCTTGATTTAGGGTTAATTTCATCAGACCTTATCGCCGATTTTATCGCAAAACGCCCTTTAACCTTAAGCTCGGACGGATTAGACAAGCGACAGTTTATTTATGTGGCGGATGCAATATCGGCGATACTAACAATTATTACCAAGGGTGAAAATAGCGAGATATACAATGTTGCGCCAGATTCTGCCCCGATTAGCATGCTAGATTTCGCCAATGCGCTTGCCGCTATTGATGATCCCAACAGAGCCATACTGATCAATAGGGCAGAAAAAACGAATTACTCAAAAAGCGTTGTAAAAGGTTTAAAACTAGACATAAGCAAAATTAAGCATTTGGGCTGGACGCCCAAAACAGATATTGGTTCAGGATTGCTAAGAACGGCATTGAGTTATGGATCGCATTAACATTTTCTTTCATTTAGCATCGAATACTATGCGAAGCGATTTTTTAAAAAATCCAATTGACGTTATTCGTCCTAATTTGTTTGGAACGGTCAATTTACTTGAATATGCAATGCAAAATCGCGCCGAGTATTTTCTGCTAGCAAGTTCGATGAGTATTTATGGAACTCAAAACTCTAAAGAGTTTATTACAGAGGATGATTATGGATATGTTGACTTGCAAAATCCAGAAACCTCTTACGACGAAGCAAAAAGAATGGCGGAGTCTCTCTGCGTGGCTTATGGACGGATATGCGACATGAATATAGGCATAGCTAGAATCGGCGGAACATACGGAATTAATATGCGTTCCGATTCGCTGATGGCCGTAAACGTTATGTTAAGACAAGCCCTCGAATCAGGGCTTATAAACATAATTAACCCTAATGTTTGGCGCGCTAACACTTATGTTTCAGATATTGTGATTGGTGTATTTTACATATTGTTTTTTGGCAAAAAATGCCATGCGTATAATGTTTCTAATACTTCCGAATATATGAGTATGCTTAATCTTGGTCGCATCATTGCAGAGGTAACGGAAGCTAAGCTTGCGGTCAATAAAACTTATGTTGCGCCTAGACTTGAAAAGATGGCTCTGGATTCGGCAAAACTAAAACAACTTGGCTATACGCCAACGACTTCCACATTAAAAGGCATAATAAAAATGTATAAATATATGACGAACAGTCCGGATCTGTCTCGTATTGTCGATGAAGACATAAACTCAATTATAGAAGATGTCGGATTAAAAAAATCTTGGCATAAACTTGATGGAAAGACCGCTTTAATAACTGGAGCGACAGGAATGATTCCGCATTATGTCGTGCATACGCTAATGCGTCTTGAAACAATTGGAATTCGCGTCAATGTGATAGCGTCAGGCAGATCGCAAGAGAGACTAAAAGCAAAGTTTGCCGCACATCTTAACAAACATAATTTTAGAATTATAGCGCATGATATTTCAGAGCGGTTTTCTGTCTCGTGTCTTAAGCTGTTGGGGGGGGGGGGGGGGGGGGGGGGGGGCGGTGTGTTTTTGGTAGGGCGGGGCCCA
>JAIRWX010000043.1 GCA_031268655.1 Helicobacteraceae bacterium
TTATTATCTTCAAACTCACCTTTTACTATTGTTACATTATTGCAGTTAATTACTCTTTCATATAATTTATTGCCTTTTCCTTTTAACATTTCACCAAGATATTCTTCATAAAAACTTTCAATATATTTTTTATGATCCTCATTGTCCATTTTATTATAATTTATCACTTCTAATTCACTGGGCATACCATCTATATTATGCTTATTTTTTGAAACGTTCAATTCGTCCATTTTGTCTGTACCAAACAGCACATAAAACAAGAGGGGCTTTTTGTAAGAATTATTAAAATAAACTCTTTTCCACACATTATTTTCCATCATTTTCTCCTTATCTATTAAGCGATTCAAACCAGCCAGAACTATCTATTTGCTCCCACGGATAGCCCGCTACGCCCACCTGCCCTCGCGCCGCGACCTCCGCATAGAGAAAACTATCCGCGCTCGGTTTGTCCAGATTAAAGGTTTTTGCGATCCAATTGGGCGTGAGCGGAAAATGTTCCGCGATCTTGGCGCTCAACTCTTCGTCTTTGATCCCATCGACGGCGGTAAATTGCGTATCGACGCTAACCGATACGGGTTTCGCCACGCCGATCGCGTACCCAATCTGAACGAGCGCTTTTTTCGCAAGCCCCGCGGCGACAATGTTTTTGGCGATCCAGCGCGCCGCGTAAAGACCGCTCCGATCAACCTTCGTATAGTCTTTGGAGCTTTGCGCGCCGCCGCCGATCGGCGCATAGCCGCCGAAACTATCTACAATCAATTTACGCCCCGTAAGTCCAGAATCGTGAAGCGGTCCGTGATTAACGTAACGTCCCGTCGGATTGATGTGAATAATCGTATCGCTCGGATCGTAAAGGTTTTTTGGCAGCGCGGGGCATGCGTCGATCAGCTCTTTGATCAAGGCGCGCGTCTCGTCGATATGCAGTCGCTCGACGCTAGGCGCTGACACGACGATCGTATGAATCTTTTGCGGTTTTGCCGCGACAAAGTTATCCTTTTCGCCGTAGTCGATTGTTATCTGCGTTTTAATATCCAAGCCAAGTTTGTCGCCGCGTTCGAGCGCGTAACGATAAACGTAATCGCACAAGCCGCGCGCATAGCTGATCGCGGCGGGCATATATTCGGCGGTTTCCGCGCTCGCGTAACCAAACATAATGCCCTGATCGCCCGCGCCCACCTCGCCGCTCGCCTGATCTACGCCCTGACTGATGTCGGGAGATTGCTTGTTGATATAAACTTCGATATTCAGATCGTCCGGATGCAGAGTTTGATCGCGCTTAAAGCCGCTGACGCCGTTGTAGCCGATCTTCTCGATCGCCGCTCTCGCTATACGTTTGTAGTCTTCGTTGGTAACATGCGCGGAAGTTTTAACTTCGCCGCCAATCACAAGATTCTTGCCCGCGATAAACACTTCGGCGGCTACGCGAGAGGCGCCGTCGCGCTGCAGCAGATAATCTACAATACTATCGGCGACTATATCGGCGCATTTGTCGGGATGTCCGGGGCTAACCGCTTCCGATGTAAAAAGATACATTATTTGCCTTTCTTTGCCGCGACGGCGGCGCGCGCGACGGGACGCTTCTTGGACTCTTTTACGTTGAACTTGATCGTCGCGTTATCCATAACGCCAATACCTTTTTCAAGCGCGGTCGCGGCGACTTTGCGCGCGCCTTTCAAAGAGTGTTCCCGATAAGCTCCGCACTGATACTCGTTAAGCTCGGGTATATCTTTTTTGGATTCCACCCGCAGTATGTCGGACATGCTTTTCGCCCATGCGTCGGCGATCAGGCTCTCTTTCGGCTCGCCGATCACGCTCATATAAAATCCCGTCCGACAACCCATCGGCGAAATATCGATCACCTCCACGGCGGGCAGATGATCGCGCATAAAGCCCGCGAATAGATGCTCTAGCGTATGAATCGCCTTGCCGCCTATTCTCTCTTTGTTGGGGACGCAAAAACGAAGATCAAAAACAGTGATCGCGTCGCCCTTTGGCGTGGTAAGCGTTTTGGCTTTGCGAACCGCCGGAGCGCTCATTTTTGTGTGATCAACGCGAAAGCTATCTAATAGAGGCATTTAATCTCCTAATGTTGAGAAAGTTTCGTGATTTTACATATTTTATGCTTTGCCGACGGCGACGCGGCGCGTATATATTGCGATCTTCTATTTCGTTTTGTCGCTCCCCGCCTCGCGCGTTAAACGGCTCTTTACCCACGTTTCATAAGCGGGGCTTGCGCGGCGCTCGTCAAAAATCAGCTCTGGCAATTCGTACGGGTGATTGTTTCTAAAAAACTCCTCGATCGCCGCGATCTTGTCCGAAGCGGTTTTAACGATCAAAAGCCATTCGGCGTTTGTTTCAATCGCGTCGTTCCACCAATAGACGCTCGATATATTCGGCGCGATCGACGCGCAGGCGGCGAGTCGGTTTTTCACAAGCGATTCGGCTAGTTTTTTCGCCGTCGCTTCGTCGCCGACCGTCGTCATAGCTACGATCATCGCGTAATCTCCGTGCTAACGCCCCGCGAGGTAAATATCTCCAGCAACAGCGCGTGCTCGACGCGCCCGTCAAGTATGTGAGCTTTGTCCACGCCGTATTTCAGCGCTTCCAAAGCGGAATCCACTTTCGGAATCATACCGCCCGCGATTGTCCCGTCGGCTTTGAGCCGCTCGATATCGGCGCGATTAAGAGAGCAAAGCAGGTTTTTATCCTTATCCAGAACGCCCGCGGCGTCGGTCATAAAGATCGCCTTTTTCGCTCTGATCGCGCCCGCTATCGCGCTTGCCATCGCGTCGGCGTTGATATTAAATCCCGGTTGCGACGGCTCGATCGCGCTTGCGATCGGAGCTACGACCGGCACAAAACGATCGCCTATCAGTTTCAACAGCAGATCGGGATTTACATCGCGCACCTCGCCGACGAAGCCCATATTTTCGATCGGCGCGGCTTTGACGAAACCGCCATCTTTGCCGTTTATGCCGATCGCCTTCGCGCCGTGATCGTTCAAAAGACTAACAATCTCCGTGTTGATCTCTCCGATCAGCGCCATCTGCGCCACGAGAAGCGAGTCGCGATCGGTAACTCTAAGCCCGTTTCTGAACTCCGTTTTTATGCCCAGCCGAGCGCTTAGATCGGTGATCGATTTGCCGCCGCCATGCACGACGACGGGTTTCATACCCACGAGACTAAGCAGGGCTATATCCTGCGCAAATTTATTCTTCAGCTCCGGATCGACTTGCGCCGCGCCGCCGTATTTGATCACGACCGTTTCGCCGTAAAACTTGCGAATATAGGGAAGCGCGTCCAGCAATGTCTGAACGGTGCGGAGTTTGGTTTGCATGGCGATCCTTATTTAAGCGGCTCGATAGCGCGATTTAGTTTATCCTCTAGCGTTTCGCCCAAGTTTAGAAACTTACCCAGAACGTTTCCGTCCGCGGCTGAAATATGGCACGTTTTACAATCACTTAGAGTTTTATGTTCCAAAACGCTCTTATCCATCGAATTTTCGGAATGACAGCTGAAACAGTTGCCGCCGCATTCGGCGTTTGGCGAAGCGATCTCTTGGTGGCACTCGACGCAACTTAATAAAGTCGAATGATCGCTATCCTTGCCAAGCGAATCGCCGAGCGCCGCGTGGCAACTAACGCAATCGCCGCTGCACGCAAACGCGATCGCGGCGAACAACGCATGCAAAACAATTGACTTCATCATGCGGATATTATACGGCGCGTCGCCTCGCAAAGAGGCGACCGCGATTAAAAGATATATCTAACGCCGAGACGGACTTGCGTTTCAGAAACCGGTTTGCTTGGTCCATCCACGAAATCGCTACCGTATTTGCCCATAACAAGCGCCGCTTCGGCTTTGAACGCGCTGGTTATAGCAAATTCGCCGCGAAGATCGATTTCCGCGTAGGTGTCGCCGTCGGCGTCGGTAACGCCAAGCATAGCGCCCGCCCACAGCTTATCTCTCGTAAACTCCGCGCCCGCGTACAAGGTTTTCGCTTCTTCCAGGAAGAGCTGGCAGCCGCCGTCCCAAAACGGATTCATCATATTTGCCCGCTGATTCGCGCCCTGTTTATGCGTTTGTTTGCCCATCCTACCGATTGAACCCATTCCGTCCGATCCAGTCAGAGCGAAACCGGCGAACGCGCCGAGGTCGGAATTAAACTGCAAATCCGCCTGCAACTCGACGAAAAGTCCGTCGTCAACGCCGGTGTCGTCATCCTCCACGCTAAACGCAAGCTGCCCCGTCAAACCAAAACCGCTGTTTGATCTAAGCTGATTTAACTCAAACTTGCCGCCAAACCACCAAGCGGCATCGGGCGCAAACAATATGTAGGGGTTGACGACAATATCGCCCGCTTTGAGGCTTGCGTCAAGCATGTAAGCACCGTCGTCGTCGTTAACCTCGGCGTAATCTCTATATTGCCCGCCGGCGTCGTACTCAGGAAGCGCCATCGATTTGATATACGCGAGCAAAATTTTTGCCTGCGGGGTAATCTTCAGCTCGCCGTAAGCGGCTTGGTAGTGGTACGGAGCCAAAACGAGATCGAACTTCTGGCGACCCGCCGCTATTGAAAACTGATCGGAGAAATATCCGATATTTGCCGTGTGCATGGAAGACTTATCGTCAAGAGGCGCAAGGGAATCGTCTTTCCACCAAACTCCCACTCCGCTCAAACCGACGTCGGCGCGTATGTTGTAAAAACTAGCCGTCGTGAAGTAGAGATTGGCGTGTCCGTACAAAAACGAGACGTCCTCGCTGCTATACTGCCCCATAGCGGAAAGCTCTCCGCCGCGCTTGCCTTTTATGAAGGCTTCGTCAACGCTCGACGCCGTAGCGGCGAAAAGCGAAACGCTTCCGACGGCGGCAACCGCGATAATCCCTTTGAACATACCTATTCCTTTTGCTCAATTTTAGGCGAGGCAAATCATAGCGCTTTGCGATTAAAACGCCGCCGTTTTTTGTCGATCTCGCATAGGAACTAAAATTGCTTTTATTGCAAAAAAGGAGTGGCGCTATGCGAGTAAGTAGTTCTTATATTTATAGTAATTTTATTTATAATCAGCAAAAAATCCTGAGCGGGCTTTTGCAGGTTAATAACCAGCTTTCCAGCGGGGTAAAAATCAAATTCGGTTACGAAAATGCAACTGTATATCAAGACGTTTTGCGGCTTATCAACGAGAAAGTTACGCTGGATCAAGTCTCCGACAACGTCCAAAAGGCGAAAACATACTCCGATAACGCCGACGCGGCGATCGCCTCTATGAAAAAGACGTTGGAATCCTTCAAGGTGAAGCTGACGCAGGCGGCAAACGACGTACACTCGTCCACAAGTTACGCGGCGCTGGCGAAAGATTTGGAGGCGTTGATGTTCAGTATCCGCGACGCGGCTAACACCTCCATCAACGGCTCTTTTCTGTTCTCCGGGACAAACGTAACACAAAAGCCGTTTGGCGACGACGGGACTTATTACGGCAACGATCAACTTGTCAAAGCGCACGCGGGCGATCGCGTGGAAATTGCTTACAATATCGACGGCTGGACGCTTGCGAACGGCTCGGATAACGACTACTCCAAACGAATCACGACCAATATGCAGTTGTACAATCAAACGCTTCTGCACCACCGCGTTATGAGCGCGGACGATCCGATGGGGACCGATACGCCCGTTCCTATTACGTCCGCCGATACGATCCGCGATCTGATAGGACAGCCTGACGACGGCAAACCGACCTATTTTTATCTGCGCGGTACAAAACCCGACGGCGAGAGTTTTAAGGCGCGTATCGAGATGACAAACGGCGCGACCGTGCAGGATCTGATGGACAAGATCGGACGCGAGCTGGGCAACACAAACATTTATAAAGCGGTAGAGGTCAGCTTGAACTTTCTTGGCAATATAGAGATCAAAGACGCAAAAAGCGGACGGGCGCTAACCGATCTGCACATTGCGGCGAGCGACGTTAAAACCGACGACGTTAGCGAGCTGGGCGAGATCGAAAACGCGCATGTTTACGCCTTCAATAAAAGCGGCTACTCCTACGCGAAAACGCAAGATCAGATCGCCTCCGCGCAAGATCCGTTTGATCAGAGGCTCTTTAAGTTTGATAGTACGCTAAGAAAACAAGATAGCGAGGCCGTAGCCGTAAAATCCGATACGATTCAAAGCGTGGCGGGCAAAAATGTCGATCAGATCAATGTTAGCGTCAACGGCGTTTCGCGCGGATTTGCCGTCGATAGCTCCACGACTATCGAAGATCTGATGAACGAGATTAAAACCGCGCTTGTAGCCGATCTGGGCGGCGATTTCGACGTCGATCTACAAAACGGAACGCTCGCGATCTTTGATAACGCGGCGTCCTCTCCCGATACGCCGATCGAATCGTTTGTCCCGACAAAATTAAACGCCGTAACAATAACGGCGACAAACGGCGGCGGCGAAAAAGTCTTGGCTTTTAGCGCTTCCGACGCGCTCGCGTATGATCGGGCTAGGTTTGAAAAGAGCGGCGCTACGCTGACCTCTACCATATCGCAGATCAGTCGCGCCGACGGCTCTTACGCCTCCGCCGCCACCGAGTTAAAAGCGACAAGCGGAAGCGGCGCGCTGGACGAACGGCGGCTGCATCTGGAGGCGCTGGACGTTAACGGGGAACGCAAATTAGTAGAGATCGTCCTGCGAGACGTTCCGGACGAGTTTGGCAGGCTTTCGACCTATCAAGTTATCGAGCCGACCCCCGGCGCGATTTACGATCTGTATGATCTAAACGGCGAGAAAACGACCGCGAGCGGTTACCAGTCGCAGGCGCTTGTTCCATATAGCGACGGGCTTGAAGTCCGCGATGAAACGCATAAGGGCGTTACCTATCAACAGATTATGAACGTGATGAACATAGTTCTTGGCGGCGAAACGCCGACGGACGGCTCGTTTGGCGCTTATAACGCCGCTCTAGATAAAACGCGCGCGCGCGTCGACGTTTCTATGGACTCGTTGGGGCGCTTCGTAATCAAAGACAATACTACAAGCGAAAGCAAAATGCAGATTTCGCTGTATGACGCCGATACCGATCGCTTCGACGATTACAGCCTGACCTCCGATAAAACGATTTTGCAAACCTATACCGGCGTAAAGGGCGAGCAGGGCTGGACGCTCAAAGAGACGCGCTTAGACAAGCCGTTGAGCGAAGTTTTTGGCTTTAATTTTTCAGGCGCGCTCGTCTTGAGCGGAACAAATACGAACGGCGCGGCGGTTAGCGCGACGCTTAGCCAAACCGATACGCTCGCTAATCTGCAAGCGGCGATCGACAATACTTTCGGAGACGGACAGGGAAACGGCGGTTTTATCGTAGAGGTTGCCGATGGACGGCTGATCTTCCGCGACAACGCGAATATAAACGCCACGCAAGCGAGCGTAAACTTTCTGTTTCAAGACGCGCAAACCAATTTGAACGTAAGCAAGTCGCCCGCCTTTACCTTTGCGGCAAACAACGCGCTGACGATCGACCAGCCGCGCGTAGATCTGTTTGGGCAGCTTACGGAGGCGATAGAAGCGGTAAAAATAGGAATGACGCGCCCCGACGGCGACAGTTCGACGGGCGCGAGAAACGTCGGGATTCAAAACGCGATATACGTCGTAGATCATCTACTGGATCATCTGAACAGAATACATACCGACGTGGGTTCGGTTGGCTCGGCGCTGCAACTGACTTATGAAAAAAGCGAGATGATAACGTTAAACGTGAAAACGCTCAAATCCACGGCGCTTGACGCGGACGCCGGCGAAGCGCTGGTAAAAATGAATCAGTTAAGCCTCTCGTATCAGGCGCTTTTGAGTACGCTTAGCCGCATTCAAAGCATGAGTTTAGTAAATTATCTCTAAGAGCGTAAGTGAAACGAGAGGCGTATTTTTTTATCGCGATCGGGCTGTGGATCTACGCGGCGATCGCGCTGTATGTAGGTTCTATCGCCAAAGTTGGCGTGTATGGCAGAGAGCTGGCGGAGGTTAGCGAGGAACTGTTTGGATTTTTGATTTATCTCGCGCCGCCGATCGGCGCGGGCGTGGCGTGGCGCGGCTACAAATACGGCTCCTCCTTGCGCAGGTTTATAGAGACGTTTGCCGCGATATTGCTGTTTGGCTTTGGGGGATTGATCTTTGAGGCGCTGTTATTTGATCGCGGATCGGTGGGCGTTATGCTGTGCGAGGCGATGCGACCGATCGTTGGCAGCGTCGGCGCGGGCGTGTTTGGATTTTTTCTGATCGTAAACGGATGGCTGCTCGCGTTTGACGTAACGATTCTCGACCTGCTTTCGTTTCTTGCTCGCAAGTTTCCAAATATCAAGCTGTTTGATCATTGGCGCAATTTCAAAGAAGCCGCCAAGGACTCTTTCGCGGATATGGTCGCTCGCTCGAAAGAGAAGGATATCCTAGCCGATCTGCCGCGATTAAAAACGCCAATCGGGAGCGATTCGCCAAAGCGTAAGATAATCGCGTCTATTTTTGACGACGACGAGTTTGACGTAGGCGGCTACGATACAGCCGCGCCGCAGCCAAAATCGCGCCGCAAAAAAGACGGCGCGGTGATCGTCAAAGAGCTTGAGGAGAATAGGCGATTGCTCGACGAGGTGGAAAAGGGCGAGCGCGCGAAGCCAAAGGATTTTGTGCTTCCGTCGCTTGATTTTCTAGCCCAGCCTTCGCACAAACCGAGCGAAGTCAACGAAAGCGAGATCGACGCGAAAATCGTCGATCTGCTTGAAAAACTTAGAATGTTCAAAATTGACGGCGACGTGGCGCGCACCTACACGGGGCCGGTCGTAACCACCTTTGAATTCAAACCCGCCGCGCACGTCAAGGTTTCTCGTATCACCAGTTTGGAAAATGATATTGCCATGTCGCTGCGCGCTCAGACAATCCGCATTCAAGCGCCAATTCCGGGTAAAGACGTGGTGGGCATAGAGATACCCAATAAAACCTACGAAACCATCTATCTACGCGACGTGTTGGACGCGCCGATCTTCGCTAACTCGGCGAGCGAGCTAACTATCGCGCTGGGAAAAGATATCGTGGGCAATCCGTTTGTAACCGATCTGAAAAAACTCCCGCACCTGCTGATCGCAGGCACGACGGGTAGCGGCAAAAGCGTTGGTATCAACGCGATGATTCTGTCGTTGCTGTATCGCAATTCGCCCGATAGTCTGCGATTGCTTATGGTAGATCCCAAAATGCTGGAATTTAGCGTATATAACGATATTCCTCATCTGCTCACGCCGGTAATCACCAAACCTAAACAGGCGATCGCCGCGCTTGCGAATACGGTGGGCGAAATGGAGCGGCGCTACGAGATGATGAGTAAAACCAAAACAAAAAATATTGAAAGCTATAATAAAAAAGCGCGCGAGGAGAAGTTTGAAACGATACCGTTTATCGTCGTGGTGATCGACGAATTAGCCGATCTGATGATGACGGGCGGCAAAGAGGTGGAGGTGTCGATCGCGCGTCTGGCGCAGATGGCGCGGGCAAGCGGCATACATTTGATCGTGGCGACTCAGCGTCCGAGCGTGGACGTGATCACGGGTCTGATCAAAGCCAATCTGCCAAGCCGTATCAGCTATCGCGTGGGCAGCAAGATCGATTCAAAAGTGATATTGGATACGCAGGGCGCGGAAAGTCTTTTAGGGCGCGGCGATATGCTCTTTACGCCTCCCGGAAGCGTTGGCTTGGTGCGATTGCACGCGCCGTATAGCTCTGAAAAAGAGATCGAAAAGATCGTCGATTTTATCAAATCGCAACGCGCGCCCGAGTACGACAACAGCTTCTTGCTCGAAAGCGGCGATCTAAGCGGATCGGTAAGCGCGGACTTTGATCCCAACGAACCGCTGGACGAAATGTTTGACGAGGCGAAACAGATCGTGCTGACGGAACGCAAAAGCTCGATCAGCTACATTCAACGCAGGTTGCAAATTGGCTACAACCGCGCCGCGCGCATAGTGGAGCAGCTGGAAAAAACGGGCGTATTGAGCGAGCAAAACAGCAAAGGGCAACGCGAGATTTTATAAATCGCGCTTTTTGGTTTAGCCGCGCCGTCGCGCGCGCTCTTTTTCGGGCTTGCGCGCTTCGTCGCGGGATTAAGCCCGCGGTCGCGTGCGTCCACAAAGACGAGCGCGTTAAGTAAACGGCTAGGCGCTAATCCCAAACCGCACTATGATCGACGACGCGCCCCCGACAGCCGACGGCGTTCCCTCTTCGGCGATCTTGATTTGTCGTCGGCGCGTTTATTTCAGTCCGCGTTAAAAAGTTTTGGCGTAGCGGTAATAGGTCGCGCACGCGCCTTCGCCGGAGACCATGCAGCTTCCAAACGGCGAGTTCGGCGTACAGGCTTTGCCGAAAACCTTGCAATCTGTCGGCTTGGCGCGCCCTTTGAGAATTTCGGCGCAAAGGCATAGTTTATGATCGTCTATCGGTTCGTTGGGAAGATAGTCCGCGAAAATCTGTTCCGCGTCTATATGCGCGTATTGCTCGCGCAGTCTAAGAGCGCTGAAAGGAATATCGCCCAGACCGCGCCAGCGAAAAGTGTCGCGGAGCGTAAAGTAACGATCGATAAGCGTTTTCGCCGTTTGATTTCCGCTTCGCGTAACGGCGCGGGAGTATTGATTTTCTACTTCGCGCCTGCCGTCGTTGAACTGTCGAACGATCATCAGAACGCTTTCGAGCGCGTCGATCGGCTCGAAGCCGCTGATTACGACCGGCGTTTTATATCGCTCGACTATGGGTAAAAAGACGTCGCTGCCCGCGATAACGCTCACGTGCGAAGGACCCAAAAACGCGTCGATCGCCGCGCCGTCGTCCATAATCGCGCAAACGGGAGGCGGCGCAAGTATATGATTGATATGAAAAAGCAGATTTTTTACGCCGCCATTGATCGCTCGCTCGATTAACGAGGCGGTCATTGGCGTTGTCGTCTCAAAGCCGATCGCGAAGAAAATCGTCTTTTTATCTGGATTTTCCGTCGCGATTTTCAGCGCTTCCAGCGGCGAATAGAGCGCGCGAACGTCCGCGCCTTCGGCTCGCGCCTGCTGCAAGCTAAGTTTGCTTCCGGGCGCTCGGATCATATCGCCAAGCGCGCAGAGGATTACGTCTTTCCTGGCGGCTAACGTCGTCGCATGATCAATGCGCTCTTTGGGTATAACGCACACGGGGCAGCCGGGACCGTGGATAAATTTGATTTGCGGCGGTAATAGTTGCGGCAAGCCGTATTTGATAATCGTATGGGTGTGCCCGCCGCATATCTCCATGATATTCAGCGCCCGCGTCGCCTCTAGGCTGATTTGCGCGCTTAAAGCCGCTATAAGTTTCGGATCGCGATAATCGCTAATGTAATCGATCGGCAAGACCCAGGTCGCCTTCGTACTGGTCGATCTCTCCGCTTTGCATTTTCGCGGCGATCTCTTTGAATATCTTAAGGCTCTCTAGCGCCTCTTTTTCATTGATTTTACCCATAGCGAAACCCACGTGAATCAATACGTAATCGCCCGTCTGGACAGGCTCGCCGACAAGATCCAAAGAGACCCTGCGCTTGACTCCCATCGTATCGACAAGCGCGTTGTTCGCCTCGTCGATTTCGATGATTTTGGATGGAATTGAGAGGCACATCGCCGCTTTCCTATAAGTTTTCTTAACAAAATTGTATTATATATTAAGTTAAGTTTAAGCGCTGGCTAGATAGCATAGGCGGTTACTTTTACAGGAGGCGGTTATATGAAACATCAAGAACTGTACAACAGGCTCGCGGCGCGGTTAAAGGCGCTGTCCAAAGCTCCAAAGATCGACGAGCAGAAATCTATTGGCGCGGTTTTCGAGGAAAACGGCATATCGCGGCGCGATTTTATGAAATGGTCTGCGAGCGCGACGGCGCTATTTTCGCTGCCAATGTCTTTCGCGCCGTTGGTTGCCGAAGCGGCGGAACTGACCGATCGCATTCCGGTCGTTTGGCTTCACATGGCGGAATGCACGGGCTGTAGCGAAAGTCTGCTTCGCACGGACGCGCCGACGATCGACGGCTTAATCTTCGATCATATCTCGCTGGAATATCATGAAACGGTAATGGCGGCAAGCGGCTGGCAAGCCGAGCATAATCTGGAAGAGGCGATCAAAAACTACAAAGGCAGATATATTCTGATGGTAGAAGGCGGCATTCCGTCGGGATCGAGCGACTTCTATCTAACGATCGGACCGCGCGGAAAAAAAGGCGCGGAGCACGCGAAAGAGGCGGCGGCGAACGCGGCGGCGATCTTTGCGATCGGGACGTGTTCGAGCTTCGGCGGCGTTCAGGCGGCGCACCCAAACCCAACCAACGCGCAGCCGCTTAGTAAAATCACTAACAAATCGGTAATCAACGTGCCGGGCTGTCCGCCGAGCGAGAAAAATATCGTCGGCAACGTGCTTCACTACATTTTATTCGGCGCGCTTCCCTCGCTGGACGCTTACAACCGCCCAAAATGGGCGTATGGCTTGCGCGTTCACGATCTGTGCGAGCGGCGCGGACATTTCGACGCGGGCGAATTTGTTCAGCGCTTTGGCGACGAAGGCGCGAAAAACGGCTACTGCCTATATAAGGTCGGCTGTAAAGGGCCATACACCTTTAACAACTGCTCCAGAGAACGTTTCAACCAGCACACTTCGTGGCCCGTCCAAGCAGGACACGGCTGTATCGGCTGCTCCGAGCCTGATTTCTGGGACAAAATGGGTCCGTTTGAGGAACCGCTGGCAAGCAAACTCTATCATTCGGTAAACGCGGACGCGACGGCGGATAAAATCGGCGTGGCGCTTTTAACCGTTACGGCAATCGGCGTGGCGGCGCACGCGGCGCTTACGGCGTTCAAAAAAGACAATTAGGAATAGGCAATGAGCAAAAGAATCGTAGTTGATCCGATAACAAGAATCGAAGGGCATTTACGAGTGGAGGTTGTCGTTGACGATAACAACGTGGTAACCGAAGCCTACTCATCCGCCACGCTCTGGCGCGGTATAGAAAAGATACTAAAGGGACGCGATCCCAGAGACGCGGGCTTTTTCACGCAGCGCATCTGCGGCGTTTGCACGTTTTCGCACTACAAAGCGGGAATTATGGCGGTCGAGGACGCGCTTGGCATTCAGCCGCCTTTGAACGCCGTTCTCACGCGGACGCTGATGAACGCGGCGCTCTTTCTGCACGATCACCCCGTACACTTTTATCAGCTTCACGCGCTTGATTTCGTGGATATTACCGCCGCGCTTTCCGCCGATCCGAGAAAAGCCTCCGACGAAGCGTTCAAGTACGCGGAGACTCCCTACGCCTGCGGCGCGGATCACCTTAAAGGAGTGAAAGAGAGGGTAGCGGCGTTTGCGAAAAAAGGCGCTCTGGGACCCTTTGCCAACGCATATTGGGGACATACGACCTATCGCCTGTCGCCCGAACAGAATCTGATCGCGCTTTCGCACTATCTCGAGTGTCTGCGGATTCAAAGAACCGTCGCGCAGATGATGGCGATTTTCGGCTCTAAACAGCCCCATCCGCAAAGCCTGACGGTAGGCGGCGTAACCTGCGTGATGGATCTGCAAGATCCCGCGCGGCTTGGCGAATACCTTGTGAAGTTTCAAGAGACGGCGGATTTTGTTAATCGCGCCTATTATCCCGATCTCGTTATGGCGGGCAAAGCCTACGCTAAAGAGGCGAGCGTGGTCGGCGACGTGGGTACGCCAAACCTTTTCACCGTCAAAGAGTTTCAGTTAAGCGGCAACGAATGGCTGTTTGATGGCGGCATTATACTAGGCGGCGACATAAGCGCGGTACACGAGGTTGACGAAAGCAAAATCACGGAGGAAGCGACCAGATCGTGGTACAAAAACGACGCGGCTCTGCACCCGTACGACGGCGAAACCGAGCCGAACTACACGGGTTTCAAAGAAGCCGATACGATCGACGGCGCTAATAAAGCGGTCAAAGCGTCTATGATCGACGAGAAAGGCAAATACTCGTGGATTAAAGCGCCGCGCTACGACGGCATGCCTATGCAGGTAGGACCGCTCGCGAATATCGTCGTAAACTACGCGAAAGGCAACGAAAGGGTAGTAAAAGTCGTCGATCGGTTCTTGAAAGATACGGGTCTGCCCGTAGGCGCGGTATTATCCACGCTTGGGCGCACCGCATGCCGTATGATTGAGGCTAAGGTTATAGCCGACAACGGGTTGATCGCGTTTAACAACCTCGTAGCAAACCTAAAAGTCGATCAAAGCACCTGCGCCGCCTATACTATAGACAAAAACAAAGAGTATAAAGGACGTTATATCGGGCACGTGCCGCGAGGAACGCTTAGTCATTGGGTGCGGATCAAAGACGGCGTTATAGAGAACTATCAAGCGGTCGTGCCTTCGACTTGGAACGCTTCGCCAAAAGACGCAAAAGGACGGCGCGCCTCGTACGAAGAGTGCCTGATCGGGCTGAAAATAGCCGATCTGTCCAAACCGCTCGAGATTATCCGCAAGATTCACTCGTATGATCCGTGCATAGCCTGCGCGGTGCATGTGATGGACGTAAGAGGCAACGAGCTTGCCTCTCGCAAAGTCGCGCTTGATAGCGGCGCGGTTTGTTAGACGGAGGCGACGATATGGCAAAAGAAATCGTTGAATTAAGAGAGGCGGAGCTCGAATTTAGCGCCGTAACGCGCGCGTTGCACTGGATTCGCTTTGTCGCCATTGTAGCGCTGACGATCACGGGCTTTTGTATCGCCTCGGTTTTCATAGCGCCGTCGATATCGGGCGAACCCAATCTGTTCCTCAACGCCAGAATACGTATGTGGCATGAGATATTTGGCTTCGTTTTGATCGCGGTTACATTGTTCAAGACCTATTATTTTTTCGCCTCGAAAAACAAGGCGGAGAAGCTGGAGCGCGGTTCGTTTAGCGACGCGCTAAGTCTTAAAACGTGGCTTGCGCAGCTTAAATACTATCTGCTGATCGGCAAACACCCGCGCTTAAAAGGCGCGTACAATCCGCTCCAGTTCGTTGCGTACTACGGGCTTTACGTCGTATTTTTTCTGCTTTGCCTGACGGGGTTAATCTTATACGCGCACAACTACCACGACGGGTTTGGCGGCGTTATCTACGGAGCTATGCGTCCATTCGAGGCGCTAATGGGCGGGCTTGCCAGCGTACGAATGATTCACCATATTTTGACATGGGTTATACTGATATTTGTTCCCGTGCATATCTATATGGTGGTATTCAACGCGCTTAGGGGCAAAGAGGGCGCGCTGGACTCTATTTTGAGCGGTATAAAGTTCAGAAAGAAACACTGATCGCTTGAAAGTACTCGCGCTTGGAATTGGCAATATAATGTTCTCCGACGAAGGAGTCGGAGCGCATTTGAGCCGATTGCTTAAGCGCAAATATCGTTTCAGCTCTTTAGAACACACGATCGACATACTTGACGGCGGCACTCTGGCGCAGTTGTTAACGCCCGTCATAGCCCAGTACGATTACTGCATTATTTTCGACTGCCTGAACGCCGATAACGCCGAGGTTGGCGACGTGTTTTTCTTCGACTACGAGGATATGCCGCGCGGCGTGAACTGGCAGGGTAGCGCGCATGAAGCGGAAACGCTTCAAACGTTGGCTATGATGGATCTGCTCGGCGATCGTCCGCCGGTAAAAATTATCGGCGCGATACCCGCGCGCGTAGAGGGAACGACGCTGAAACTTACCGAAACTATGCGAAAAAGCGCGATCGTAATGGAGCGAGCGGCGATCAAGCATTTAACCGAACTTGGATTTCAGATAGAGGCGATCGAACCGGATCTGACGATTCAGCGCGTAGCCGACGAATTTGGGCAAAATTGATGATTTTAGCCTACGAATTTGTCTATATATCGCCAAACGCGGTTCTGGAAAATTTTCTATACGCGATTGCCGCCGAAGCAAAACGCGAGTTTTACGTCAAAAAGCTAAACGAGACAATCACGCTCTTTGTCAGAGGCGATGAGGCGGAACTAGCCGCCTTTAGCGACCTGCTCGCCGAAAAACTGCCCGCATCGATCTTTCTTCGTCGCGCAAACGTAACGATAGCCGCCGAATGGAGAATCGAGGAAGCAAGCGCGATTGAGCCGTGCGAAACGCCGATCGCGTTTACGCCAAAAACTTTGAAGCTTGCCGAACAAAGCGGCGATTATAAGATCGCGCCCGAGATAGGACGGCGGATCGCGCTGGACGATATGCCGCCGATCGAAGAAGTAGCAGAACGGCTGCTTAGAGGCGAAAGCGCGGCGATCGAGGGAAAATATACGATTTCGCCGCTAACCAATCGCCAATTCGACGAAAATGTCGTCATTATGCCGACCGATATTAGCTTTATCGCAAGCGCCGCGATCGCCAAGGAGGAGGATATAATAGCTCTCGGCTCTTTGGAGCGACCGATCCTGCGGCTCTGCGCAAACCTGATCTTTAGCTTGAAATACCCAAAAGCGCCACGTATAATCAGCGTCGCGCTTGCAAGCGATCTGTATCTTTGCCTCCTGTCGAAAAAGCTCGCCGAAAGCGGCGTTACAATGGTCGCGCTAGAACATTACGATCGCGTTGTCGTTACGGCGTTAAAAAGCCAAAATCTTATCGCGCGCGGCTTATCAAACGCCGGCGCTAAATTTGCAATCATCAAAGAGCCGCATTACCGCGCTTTTGCCGCCGCGATCGACGAGAGAAATTTGCGAGGCGAAGCCAATCTGGGTTTCTTTTTCAGTCTCAAAAGCGATGATCGCGTCATATTCAGCAGCCCTGAAATGAGAGCGATCGAGCTTTTGAAGACGGAACTTCCATCGTCGATCGCCGAGCTTTTTTCATCGATTGAAAAGCGCGATCAAAACGGCGCGAAACTGATCGCAAGCTACCGCGAGCGCTACGGCGAAACCGCAAACGCGATTAAAACGATCTCGTTAGCAAACGCGCCGCGAAATATCGCCTCTATTTGGGGGATCGCGGGATTACTCTTGGGGGTTTGCGACAATTTTGAGTCGGCTTGCGAGAAAATGATCGAGCGCGTCGCTTGTTTTGACGGCTTAAAGTCGCCAAGCGCGGACTACAAGTTAAACGGCGGCGCGATCGATCCTCTCTCGCCGCTTTCAAGCGCGATTAGCCTGAAACTCGCGGGCGCTTCCGACGATCTGATCGCCTGCGGTTTTTGCGAAAGTCTGGCGCGTTTTCTAAGCGACGTAAACGATCTGATCGCCGCGGGCGCAAGCGCCGAAGCGGGACTAAGACAGGCAAGAAACGCCGACGGCTTTCTTGCCTCGCTGGATATTGAAGCGCCAAAAAATATATTTTTGCTTGGATCGCTTTTTTCGCTAAAAACCTTTTCCGAGCTGGCTGTCGCCTATATTTCGCCCGCCAAAACGCCTTTTTTTCCAAACGCCGCGCCGCTGGAACTATAACTCGCATTCCAGCTACATAAAACCCTATCTTCGATCCCGTCCAATCTATAGTCGTTCTAGAAAAATCCCAAATTGGCAATTCCTACATGATTTTTAATTTTATACAATTATTTATTTCCATTTCATATTTGATGATAAAAAATAACTTAAAATTCCGATAATTAATCCTGTCAATACTTCAACTGGTCGTCCATTCATTACCCTGTCAAAATAAATGCCAATAGTATGTAATATTTTATGTATTGATTTAATTAAAACAAAGTCTATAATTACTGCTGGAATTCCTATTAAAATAACAACGGCTAAAAAATATTTTGCTTTTATTATCCCAACTCACATAGCCCCCATTTCGCATAACGTTCCGGCTGTTTACGACGTTTTGCCAGCCCGGATAAGGGCTTTGCAAAGCAAAGGCCAGGGCTGGCAAAATGTGGCGGAGTTTTGGCGTGGGAATGAGCGAAGCGATTGACC